>JBBRKS010000130.1:0-11219 GCA_038231775.1 Rhodobacterales bacterium
AAGGGGCGGCGCGGGGCGGGTGCGGTGCGGATCACTTCGGGGTCAAGCAGGATGCCGCAGCGTTGGATGCCGTCGGCCCCCTCGACCTTTTCCAGCCCCACGATGGATTGGCGGCACAGGATCACGCCCTTGATCACCCAATACAGCGAGCCTCCGGCAAGGATTTCAGCCTCGCGTTTGGGCCACATGCGGGTGACATGGCGGCGCATACCATTGGCGCGGGCAGAGGGATTTGCGCGGTGCCAGTCCACCAGATCCTCGACCGAGTCGCAGCCGACACAAAGCTTAAGGATGTTGAGAGGGGACATGAGGGGCTGAGTCTGATGCTGGGTCATCATCAGATTGTAAAGCGATTGGCGGCAGCAACAAGCCTTGCCGATCGCATACAGGCGCACGGCAGGCGAAAGTTGCAACTTGGTTTCATTGCAGCCCCGCGGCGCAAAACTTTGCCACACAGCGCTGCGATTTCTTTGTCGCCAAAACCGATCTGTGCGCCTATCTTGTGTCTTCCACTTACCCATCCCCCATCTTTCGTCAAAGGTCTGATCATGTCCCGTTTCAACGCCCCGATTGCTGAACAAATCTGGGACATGAAGTATCGCCTGAAAGAGGCGGATGGGACGGTCATCGACGGGTCGGTGGAAGACACATGGCGGCGGATCGCGCGGGCTTTGGCTGCGGTGGAGCAAGAGCCTGCCGTCTGGGAATCGCGGTTTTATGCGGCGTTGGACGGGTTCAAATTCCTGCCCGCCGGGCGGATCACGGCGGGGGCCGGCACGGGGCGGTCGGTCACACTTTTCAACTGCTTTGTCATGGGCACCATCCCGGACACGATGGCGGGCATCTTTGACGCGCTGAAAGAGGCTGCGCTGACCATGCAGCAGGGCGGCGGGATCGGCTATGATTTCTCGACCATCCGGCCACGCGGGGCAGAGGTCAAGGGGGTGGCGGCGGATGCCTCTGGTCCTTTGAGCTTTATGGACGTCTGGGATGCGATGTGCCGGACGATCATGTCGGCAGGCTCTCGACGCGGTGCAATGATGGCGACGATGCGCTGCGATCACCCCGATATCGAGGCGTTCATCGAGGCCAAGAAAGATGCGGCACGGCTGCGGATGTTCAACCTGTCGGTGCTGATCACCGACCCGTTCATGGCGGCCGTCAAGGCGGGTGGCGCGTGGGAGCTGGTGTTTGAGGGCCGCGTCTTCAAGACCTTGCCCGCGCGCGATCTGTGGGCGCGGATCATGCGCAACACCTATGATTTTGCCGAGCCGGGGGTGATTTTCATCGACCGGATCAATGCGGCCAACAACCTTGGCTATGTGGAGCAGATTGCGGCGACCAACCCATGTGGAGAGCAGCCGTTGCCGCCCTATGGCGCTTGTCTTTTAGGGTCGATCAACCTGCCGACGCTGGTATCGGGGGCCTTTACGACGGGGGCGGCGCTGGATGCGGCGGCCTTGGATGATCTGGTTCGGTTGGCCGTGCGGATGATGGACAACACGGTTGACGCGTCGCGTTTTCCGCTGCCCCAGCAAGAGGCTGAGGCGCGGGCCAAGCGGCGCATCGGGCTGGGCGTCACCGGGCTTGCAGATGCCTTGCTGATGGTGGGCCTGCGCTATGGGTCGGTGGAGGCTGCCGCACAGACCGAGGCGTGGATGAAGGCAATTGCGCGGGCGGCCTACCTCGCCTCGGTCGATCTGGCACGCGAAAAGGGGGCGTTCCCGCTGTTTGATGCGGAACCGTATCTGGCGTCGGGCAATATGCTGGCGATGGACGGCGATGTGCGTGCGGCGGTGGCCCAGTACGGCATCCGCAACGCCTTGCTGACCTCGGTCGCACCCACCGGGACGATCAGCCTGTATGCGGGCAATGTGTCGTCGGGGATCGAGCCGGTGTTTGCCTATGCCTACACGCGCAAGGTGTTGCAGAAGGACGGGTCGCGGACGGAAGAGGAAGTGGTGGATTACGCCGTCCGTCTGTGGCGTGAAATGCACGGCGATGCGGCCTTGCCGGAGTATTTTGTGAATGCGCAAACGCTGCCTCCACTGGACCATGTGCGGATGCAGGCGGCGGCGCAGAAGTGGATCGATTCCAGCATATCCAAGACGATCAACTGCCCGGAAGATATCAGCTTTGAGGCGTTTTCCGAGGTGTACATGGCGGCCTGGGATCAGGGCTGCAAAGGCTGCACCACCTATCGCCCCAATGCGGTGACAGGATCGGTGCTGACGGTTTCGGAAAAGGCCGACAAGCCTGTGCAGGCGGTGGCCCCGACCGGGGGTGAGGTGGTGTATCTGTCCGAACCGCTTGACCGCCCGGCGGCGTTGGAGGGCAACACCTACAAGGTCAAATGGCCGGGGTCAGAGCACGCAATTTATATCACGATCAACGACATCGTCATCGCCGGGCACCGCAGGCCGTTTGAGGTGTTCATCAATTCCAAGAACATGGAACATTTCGCCTGGACCGTGGCGTTGACGCGGATGATTTCGGCGGTGTTCCGGCGCGGCGGGGATATTTCGTTTGTCGTTGAGGAACTGAAAGCCGTGTTTGATCCGCGTGGCGGGGCGTGGATGGAGGGGCGCTATGTGCCGTCCATCCTTGCGGCCATTGGCGGGGTGATCGAACGCCATCTGATCGCAATCGGGTTCATTGAGGGCGAGGGGTTGGGTTTGAAATCCGACCCGCATGCCGAGGCTATGGTGGTCGGCGGTGCGCCAAGGGGTGCGGCCTGCCCGAACTGCGGCAGCTATGCCTTGCAGATGAAGGAAGGTTGCATGACGTGCAACGACTGTGGGCATTCCAAATGCGGGTGACCGGGCCTGGTCGGGCATTGCGGCTTGTGTGGGGCTGTCTGAGATTTGAACCGATCAGGCGGCTTGCATGAAAATCGCCTGTGTGGGTGAGGCGATGGTTGAGGTCGCGCTGACCGGGCCTGACGGGGCTGCGCGGGTCGGATTTGCGGGCGATGTTTTGAACACGGCGATTTATTTGCGCCGGGCGTTGCCTGCCATATATGAGGTCGCCTTTGTCTCGATGATCGGGCGCGACAGTCTTTCGGACCGGATGGCTGAATTTATAGCAGCCGAAGGGGTGTCAACCACCCATCTGGCGCGGCATCCGCAGCGGGTGCCGGGGTTGTATACCATATCAACCGATGCGGCTGGGGAACGCTCGTTTGCCTATTGGCGCGAGGCTTCGGCAGCGCGGCTGATGTTTTCTGACCCGGCAGCGCTGCTGGCTTTGTCCGGGTTTGACGTGATCTATCTGTCGGCCATCACTCTGGCGATTTTACCGACGCAAGCGCGAGATCTGTTGTTTGCGGTGATTGACGCGTTGCGGGCCAAGGGCGGGCGGCTGGTGTTTGACTCCAACTATCGGCCCCGGCTGTGGTCCAGCGTTGATGAGGCGCGGGGTGTGGTGGAACAGGCGTGGCGGCGCTGCGATCTGGCGTTGCCCTCGGTTGACGATGAAATGGCGCTGTTTGGCGATGCGGGTCCGGCGCGGGTGCAGGCACGGCTTGCCGGTTGGGGCGTGCGGCAGGGTGCACTGAAATGTGGGGCTGTGGGGCCTTTGCCGTTGGGCGGGGATTGGGCGCTGCCGGTGCAGTTTGCCGCTGCGGCCCGTGTGGTTGATACGACGGCCGCGGGCGACAGTTTCAACGGCGGATATCTGGGCGCGTATCTGACCGGCGCCTCACCCGAGGTGGCGGCGATGACGGGGCATGCGACGGCGGGGGCGGTCTTGCAGCACCGCGGCGCGATTGTGCCTGCGGCCCTGTGGTCGGTGCCGATGACCCTTGGGCAGGTGGGCTGACGGGCAGCTTGCGCTATGGTTACGCAGGGCTGGTACTCGCCTTGCAGGAAGCCTGACGCAGATATGGTGTGGTTGGGTTCATGGGCGGCGTGGTATTTGGCTGATCTGGGGCCAAAGATTTGGGAGGCGTGCGATGAAGATGCATCGGTTGGGGCGGTCGGGGCTGCAAGTGTCAGAACTGTGCCTGGGCTGCATGAGTTTTGGTGAACCGTTGCGCGGCGGGCACCCGTGGACCTTGCCGAAAGAGGAAAGCCGCGATCTGATCCGACAGGCGGTTGAGGCGGGCGTGAACTTTCTGGACACCGCCAATGTCTATTCCGATGGCTCGTCCGAGGAAATTCTGGGCGACATTTTGTGGCATATGGCCCGGCGGGACGAGATTGTGCTGGCCACCAAGGTGCACGGCACGATGAACGCCGAACCGCAGATGCGCGGGTTGTCGCGCCGGTCTGTCCTGCACAACATTGATGCCAGTCTGAAGCGGCTGCGCACCGACCATGTCGATCTGTACCAGATCCACCGCTGGGACAATGACACCCCGATTGAAGAGACGATGGAGGCGCTGAACGATGTCGTCCGGTCAGGCAAGGCGCGCTACATTGGCGCGTCAACCATGTGGGCCTGGCAGTTCGCCAAGGCCCAAGAGGTGGCGCGGAGGCATGGCTGGACCCAATTCGTTGCGATGCAGAACCAGATCAGCCTGCTGTACCGCGAGGAAGAGCACGAGATGATCCCGTTGTGCCTCGACCAGGGCGTCGGTCTGATCCCGTGGAGCCCGATTGCGCGCGGTAAACTGGCGCGTCCGGCAGGGGCCGCTACAGAGCGGACCGGCAAAGACCGCTACATGAAATTCCTGTTCGACAAGACGGTTGAGGCGGACAATCTGGTGATTGCCGCCGTGCAGGCCTTGGCCGCCGAACTGGGCCGCCCGATGGCGCAGATTGCAATGGCTTGGGTGCGCCAGAAACCCGGCGTGACGGCCCCCATCGTCGGTGTCACCAAGCCGGATCAGTTGACCGAAGCGTTGGACGGATTGGATCTGGTGCTGACACCGGGCCAGATTGCCGGACTTGAAGCGCCCTATATCCCCAGAACGCCCGTTGGGCAGGAGTAAGCCATGACACATCCCGCTTTGGTCGCCGGCAACACGGCTGTGATTACCGGTGCCGCCTCTGGCATCGGGCTGGCTGCGGCAGAAGCTTTGGCCAAGCTGGGCATGGGGGTTTTGATGATCGACCTGCCCGGTGCCAAGCTTGACGAAGCGGCCGGGCGGTTGGCCGACAAGGGCGCGACGGTCTGGGCGCAGGGGGCCGATGTGTCGGACCTGTCCGCGCTGGAGATGGTTGCGGCGGCGGCAGTTCCCTTGCCGCCGATCACGTTTTTGATGAACAATGCGGGGATCGGGGTGCCCTCTTCGACGCTGGGCGGGGCCAAGGCGTGGATACGCACGATTGGCGTCAACCTTTGGGGGGTGGTGCACGGCACCATGGCCTTCTCACCCGGGATGATTGCGCATGGGCAGCGGGCGGTGATCGTCAACACAGGGTCCAAACAGGGGATCACGACACCGCCGGGCAACCCGGCCTACAACGTCTCAAAAGCGGGCGTGAAGTCGTTCACCGAGGCTTTGGCCCATGAACTCCGCAACACCGAAGGCGGGCAGGTTTCAGCGCACCTTATGATCCCGGGCTGGGTGCATACCGGGCTTACGGCGGCCAGTGGTGTGGCCAAACCATCCGGCGCGTGGTCGGCGGATCAGGCGGTGGCGTTCATGCTGGAAAAGCTGGCCTTGGACGATTTCTACATCCTGTGCCCCGACAATGACGTGACCCGCGCGCTTGATGAAAAGCGCGTTGCCTGGGCGGCGGGCGATATCATCGAAAACCGACCCGCTTTGTCGCGCTGGCATCCCGATTGGGCGGACGCGTTCAAGGCATATCTTGCGGGCTGAGCGCGGATTGGGTAGCAGCACGGCCTTCCCGTTGAATGAGGCCGGATATGACCCCTGATGCGCTTGCCATTGACTTTGGCACCTCAAACTCAGCCGCGGCTGTGCTGGAAGATGGCAAGGTGCGGCGGCTTTCGATTGAAACCGGGTCAGACACAGTGCCGACGGCGGTGTTCTTTCCGACCGACCGTTCGCCCATGCGGATCGGGGTCGAGGCGGCGGTGGCGCTGATCGGCGGCGAGGAAGGGCGTTATATGCGGGCGCTGAAAAGCGTTCTGGGCACAGCGCTGTTTCATGAACAACGGATGATCGGCGGGCGGCGGCGCACGTTGGCCGATATCGTCACGGCGTTTCTGGTTGAGGTGAAAGCGCGGGCCGAAGCTGCGGCGGGACGCAGCTTTTCGCGGGTGCTGTCGGGGCGGCCTGTGCATTTTCACACCTCGGACCCCGCGCGTGATGCCAAGGCCGAGGCAGATTTGCGCGGCTGCTATCTTGCGGCGGGGTTTGCCGAGGTCAGTTTCCTGTTTGAACCAGAGGCTGCGGCCCTTGCCACCCACGCTTTGGGGCAGGCCGGTGACATCGGGTTGATTTACGACATCGGCGGCGGCACCTCTGACTTTTCGGTGTTTCGGGCCGAGGCGGGGCGGGTGCGCATTCTGGCCAGCCACGGCATCAAGCTGGGCGGTACGGATTTTGACCAGGCGGTGTCGATGGCCCATGCGATGCCCCATCTGGGCTATGGCAGTGAGTTGCGCCGTCAGATGGGGGCGGGGTTGTTGCCCGCGCCGAACCATCTGTATGTCGAACTGTCGACCTGGGCCAAGATACCGTTCTTGTACACACAGGAAACCCGGGCTTTGGTGGCCGACATGGTCAAGGTCGCCGTCAAACCGCGCCTGATGCGCAGGTTGGCGACGGTGCTGAAGGACGAGGTCGGCCATGAACTGGCCTTCGCGGTCGAGCGTGGCAAGATCAACGCCAATGCCGGGCGCGAAGGGGCGCGCATTGTGATGGACAAGGTTGAAAGCGGGCTGGTGGCGGGGATCACGCGGGCGACACTCGACGCGTCTTTGGCGCGCTACCGCGAGGGTCTGCGCGGCGCTGCGGCAGAGACGTGCCGGATGGCGGGCGTTGCACCGAACGATATCGGGACGGTCATCCTTGTGGGCGGGTCAAGCCTGATGGGCATGGTCGGCGATGAGGCGCAAACCTTGTGCCCGAACGCGCGCCTGCAAAACTCTGAACCGTTCACCGCCGTTGTTGATGGTCTGGCGCTGGCAACCGGGACGGAATTTGCGCCGGTATGACCTAAAAACGCCACTTTTCAACGAAAAACAGCCACAGAGGCTTTGCGCTTGACCTGAGGGGCAAGTGTGAACGACGGTTGAAAAAAAGCGGGTATACCGCTGGCAGGACAGGAGCGCTGACATGAAGTCTTGGTGGATGGTGAGCGCGCTGGTGCTGGCTTTGGGGCCGGGTTCTGCCATGGCAGAAGACCGCATCACGCTGGGCTGGGGCCGCCTGTTTGACAACGACGCGGTAGGGGATGCGCAAGACCGTTGGCACACCGGGTCCTATACGATCAGCGCTGTCCGGGGCACGGAATGGAACGGCATCCTGCCCGACCAGTTCGGCCAGATCGTGGAATGGCGCTTTCAGGCGGACACGATTGCGCCGTCCAACCTGACCAACCCTGACCCATCTGACCGGCGCTATGCTGGCAGCCTGAGCCTTGGCCTGCACACGCAAGCCAACTGGCACGGTGTTGACGTCAACGTGGGGGCCGATGTGACCGCCATCGGGCCGCAAACCGGGATCAGCCGCTTTCAAAGGTGGATTCACCGCATTGTCGGGATGGACAAGCCCAACACTGACAATCAGATCGGCAATGAAATCCGTGCGACCGTTTCGGGCGAGGTGGGCCGCAGCTTTGCCTTGGCGCCAAGCCTGTCGTTCCACCCGTTTCTGGCAGCACAGGCCGGGGTTGAAACGCTGGTCCGCGCCGGGGGCGATCTGGTGATCGGGCATTTCGGCGAACAGGCGGTGATGCTGCGCGACGGGGTGACGGGCCAGCGCTACCGCGCTGTGGCGGGCAACCTGGACTCTGGGCTTAGCTTTACGATTGGCGGCGATGTGGCGCGGGTCTTTTCGTCGGTCTATCTGCCGGATGGCGGCGCTGCGGTGGCGAGTGACAGCCGCACGCGCCTGCGTGCCGGCGTGCAATGGCAGGGCCATGTCGCTTCGGTGTTTTACGGGGCGACTTACCTGTCGCGTGAGTTCAAGGGTCAGGACGGCGGACAGGTCGTAGGTTCTTTGAACATCAACGTGCGCTTCTGACTTTTGCAAATTGCCAAGATGTTGCTTTTTTGCAATAGGCAAATGGGTAAAAAATAGTTAACGTTTGCCCACGAGCAGTTAAAACAACAAAAAAACAAGCAGGCAAAACAGGTATGGAAACGGGCTCTTCGGGCACGTTCGTCATCTCCTGGTCACAGACAGAAACAGATGGCCTGAAGGCCGCGCCACTGGATATTCTTGCGGTTGGTGCCACATGGCGCTGGACCGGGGCTCCTGTACGCGTGGACGGTCCACAGGATGTGCTGCGGCTGGATGGGGCCGAAGGGGTGGCAGAGATGCGACGTCGGGCGGCGCGCAGCGTGCGGCGGCTGTTGGGGGCCGCGGTGGGGCAGGACAAGGCTTGTCCTGCCGAAGATTTGGGCGGCGAAGAGCTGGCCGATCAAAGCTTCGTTTTGACAGACGGGCACCAGTCCTACACCGTCACGCTGTTGGCTGTGCCGGACACTGGCGCTGTGTTGTTGATGCTGGTGGGCGAGATGCCTGCGCCGGACACTGACCTTTGGGTGGTGCGTGTCGCCATCGACCGGGCCAGATTTGTGGCCAGTGGGCGATCGGCGGGCGGGGTAATCTGCTTTACGCCCAACACATGGATATCTACTCCGGACGGCCTGCGCTTTATTCAGGACCTGCGGCAGGGTGATCTGGTTCTGACCCGCGACAATGGCCCGCAACCCGTGCTGTGGCGCGGCTTTCGCCGAATGACCGGGGCGCGGCTGCATGCCATGCCCCATCTGCGTCCGATCCGCTTGCGGTCCGGTGCGCTGGGGCCGTCGCGTCCTGACCCCGATCTGCTGGTCAGCCCGCAGCACCGTATGCTGCTGAAGGGCCGTGCCGCACAGGCATTGTTCAACGTGGACGAGGTGTTGGTCGCGGCCGAGGATCTGGTCAACGACCTGACCATAACGGTTGACCGCATGGTGCGCGAAGTGACCTATGTTCACGTGCTGCTGGACCATCACAACATCATCTGGGCCAACGGGTTGGAAACTGAAAGCTTCCATCCCGCCAATGCGGCGCCGGACTCGGTTGATCCGGGGCAGCGCGAGGGGCTTTTGGGTCTGTTTCCGGCGCTGGCACTCAATCCGCATACCTACGGCGACTACGCCAGACGCAACCTCACCGCCTCGGAGGCGGCGATCCTGCGGCACGACATGCGGATGTAGATCAACCGGCACGGGGCTTGTTGACTCCCCCGCGTCGGCCTGTATAAGCCCGCCAAGTCCCGGAAGAAATTCCGGGGCTTTTCATTGGTGTTGGTGGCCCCTGCAAAGGGCAGCCTGTCGGGTCGCAAGACCAAAGGACAACGCCCTTCACGTCTAACGAAGGAGATCAGCCGTGACCAAACGCACGTCTGCCAAATACAAGATTGACCGCCGCATGGGCGAAAACATCTGGGGCCGTCCGAAGTCCCCGGTGAACAAGCGTGAATACGGCCCGGGCCAGCACGGCCAGCGCCGCAAGAACAAGCTGTCCGACTTTGGTACCCAACTGCGCGCCAAGCAAAAGTTGAAGGGCTATTACGGCGACCTGACCGAAAAGCAGTTCCGCAAGATCTATGCCGATGCAGAACGTCAGCGTGGCGATACCGGTGAAGCGCTGGTCGGTCTGCTGGAGCGTCGTCTGGACGCCGTCTGCTACCGCGCCAAGTTGGTGCCGACCGTGTTTGCCGCGCGCCAGTTCGTCAACCACGGCCACGTGCATGTGAACGGCAAGCCGGTCAACATCGCGTCCTACCGTGTCAACGAAGGCGACGTGATCGAGGTGCGTCAGAAGTCCAAGCAGATGGCCGCCATCACCGAGGCGCTGGCTTTGGCAGAGCGTGACATTCCCGACTATATCGAAGTCGACCAATCCAAGCTGATCGTGAAATTCGTACGTACCCCGACGTTGGGCGACGTGCCGTATCCGGTTAAAATGGAACCGAACCTGGTCGTCGAATACTACGCCAAGAACTGATCCACTGGCGGACAACTGATCTGGCTCCCAACGGGGGCCGGCATCGGGGCTCGCCGCAAGGCGGGCCCTTTGCGTTTCAGGCCGTAGTCTCGTTTCAAACCTCAGGAAACTCAGATGCCGACACCATCTCGTCAAGACCGCCTGAAATTGCTGGAAACCGGCTTCGAAAAATTCCTGTTCGCGTCACGCTGGCTGATGGCGCCGATGTATCTGTGCCTGATCATATCGCTGGGTATGCTGACGATCATCTTCGTCCGTGAGACCGTAGCGATCATCCCGCATGTGATGGATATGACGGCGGATCAGGGGATTTTGTCCATTCTGACGCTGATCGACATGTCGTTTGCGGCCAACCTGATGCTGGTGGTGATATTTTCGGGATACGAAAACTTTGTCTCAAAGCTTGATCTTGAGGATGTAACCGACCGGCCAAGCTGGATGGGCAAGGTTGATTTCTCGGGTCTGAAGATGAAACTGATCGCGTCCATCGTGGCCATATCCGGCATCCATTTGTTGAAGGTCTTCATGGGCTTGGGTGAGGAATCTGCGCATCCGGTCAGTCTGGACACGCTGCGCTATATGGTGATGGTGCATCTGTCCTTTGTTATCTCTGGCGTGTTGCTGGCGGTGATGGATTGGTTTACGGCGCGGTCCGCCTCGCACTGATCTTGGGATCGCAGGGCTGTTGTGTTCATGGCCCGCTGACCCGGGGAAAGTCCGCGACACGGTATTGCCATGACAGATTTGAAGTGTTGCCGCGGCTTTGCCATGCCCTTGGCAAAACTGGGGGTGGCGTGAATTGGCGGTGGAATTTGTCAGGATTGACCGCTAATACCCGACCGAGATGTGAGGGATTTGAATGAACGACGCTATCCGCCCGCAGCCCGGCATCATGGACATCGCCTTGTATGAAGGCGGCAAAGCTTCGGTCGCGGGGATGACCAATGTGGTCAAGCTGTCGTCGAACGAAAACCCGTTCGGGCCGTCGGACAAGGCCAAGGATGCGTTTCAGCGCTCTGTCCATCAGATCCACCGCTATCCGACCACCGATCACGGGAACCTGCGCCAAGCGATTGCCGATGTGCATGGGCTGGATGCGGGTCGGGTGATTTGTGGTGTCGGCTCGGACGAGATCATC
>JBBRKS010000131.1:0-11161 GCA_038231775.1 Rhodobacterales bacterium
CGTGCGGTAGCTGATCTGTGCGATCAGGACCGAGGTCGGGTCATAAAGCAGCAACACCGCCCAAGACGAGGTCACGCCAAAACGGGCCAAAACGGCATTGGCCAGATAAAGTCCGATCAGGTGGTACAGATAGATCCCATAGCTGATCTCTCCGACATGGGCCATCGGGCGCCAGGTCAGGACCGGCATCAGCAGATGATCCTCGCGCAAAACCAGACTGGCCAGGCCTGCCGCCATGGCCAGATGGATCGCCAGATTGGGCAGGCCGCGCAGATCGGCAGGCAGCAGGGCCGCCAGAACCACAACGACAGCCAAAAGCACCGGCGGGGCTGCGCGGTGGCCGAAGGCCGCGAACAAGGCCGCAAACCCACGCGGGGTCTGCAACAGAACAGCCAGCGCAGAGCCCATCAGGATCGGCGCATAGGTGGCATTGAGCAGGGCAATATGCAGGGGCCCAAGATCAATCGCATGAATCCCGACATATTCGAAAGCCCCCATGATCCCGGCAACGTTCACCGCAATCAGAACGGCCAGAACCGGCAACACCGTGCGCTTTGGCAACATCATCAGCAAAAGCGGCCAGATCAGATAATACTGCTCTTCAACCGACAGCGACCATGTCGGGGCCAGCAGCGGGATATCTGCGGGCAGAAAATTGGCAAGGAACAAATAGTAATACGGAACCAGGCCCGCATACTCCCCCTGCCCCTTGATCCCGACGTCATAGACCGACACCACCGTGACGACAAAGAAATAGACCGGCACGATGCGCAAAATCCGCCTGCGGTAAAAGTCGCGCAGCGAAAAGCGGCACCGCAGCGCCGCTTCGCGCAGCAAGAGGGTTGTGATCAGAAACCCGCTGAGGACGAAAAAGAAATCCACCCCCAGAAAGCCGCGCGTCAGGATCTGTGGGGTGCAGCCATGGCGCCCCAGACCGGACCGTGGTGCCAGATTACCGCCAGAATGCACAGACAGCGCAGCCCGTCCAGCGCGCCAAATCGGTTGCGTGCGCAATACGCCGCAAAGAACCCCTCCGCCGTGCCCCCCACCGGGACAGACCTGTGCGAAACAGACGGCGTGGCTGGCATGGGCACTGGCTCTCAGGTCGATGGTGACGGGGACAGCCCCTGCACTCACGATAGGCGGCAGGAGCGCGCAGTTGCAAGCCTTCCGACGGGTTGACCCAAGGGCGCCCCAAGGCCTTGGCGACGGCGGCGCAGATCTTCGCAGCCCCACTCTTTCAGCCAAAATCTGACGACTCCGGCCCAAACGTTATCAAATGCCATCATTTGCCTGACATGGAGCGGGCGGACCCTGCGGGCCAGGGGGCATCGTCACCCTGCGGATTTTGGGTGGATTTTGGGCGGATTTTGGGTTGCTTGGCTGTCCTGCGCAGGGGCGAACGGCGGCAAGGGGGGCAGTCTTTCGGGGCTATCTTGTGCGCAACTCATTGTAATATTTCGCTTTTACCGTAGATTCCGGCCTCTATTGTTCTGATACTTCAAGCGCGTTAGGTCTTGCCAAAACGCGGCAAATGCGCGGGGATTGGGGGGGCAGGTTGCTGAGTGTGGTCAGCAATCAGAAGATACACTTGGACAGATTTTCGGGAAAATCCGCCCGAAAACAGCGGATTTCTTGCTGTTCTGTCTCATGATATGCTCAGAAAATATACGTTTGTATCAAGATGTATCAGCGAAGTGGGGCGCAGGCTTCGGCCGTGATACCTGCGCGCCTTGCCTGAAAAGGCGCTGGTCCCATACGGTTTGCGCGGGCAAGATGGGGCCATGTGGCACCCTTCCCCGCTTATGCTTTTGACCCTGCTTCTGGCTCTTTCGGGTGCGCCGGGACTGGCGCGGCCAGCAGAGCCTGTGGTCCTGGCCTTCCCACCTTTGAGTCTGACGCTGTCGCCTGCGCAGTTCGTACCAGACCCAGTGAGCCGGCAGCCGGTCCTTTCGGGGAACCTATCGGCTGATCCGCGGGCAGCGGCGCGTCCGGTGATTGACCCGAAAGACCTTAGCCCCGAGGCGGGACTGCTGCGTGCACTGAACCGGCAGGGGCGCGCCTCTGGTCTGGTGGGCGTGTTTTACGACAACCGCGACCGTGGCCATTCCGCCCTGCCAGTGCTGACCTTTCCGCAACTGACGCGGCTGGCCTATGACCCGTGGCTGCGCGCCAGGGGCGTGGATTACGGGCTGGCGGGCTTGCTGCGCTTTGGCGTCATCACCTTCGGCAATTCCTCGACCGCCGTCACCGAGGGGCCACTTTGGCGCAGCCTGCCGCGTCTGGCGATGACCGGACCTGGCCAGCCTGCACGGATGGCGGCGGATTACGCGGCCAATGCCATCTATCTTTACCCTGAACATCACGACCATGACGCGGCTGACCTTTATCCCGCCGCTTGGCCCTATATGCTGGTCAGCCAGGGGTCCTCGGGCAGTGACCAGCCGTTCCTGCGGGCTGTGGGGCTGATCCTGTCAGCGTTTCGCCCCGACACCCGTGCAAGGCTGGAGTCGCTGGGTCTGGTGGCACCCACCGTGCAGATGGTGTTCCGCCGTGCCCAGACCGGAGTGAATACAAGTGGCGATTACATGTCAGGTGCAGCCCATCCTTCGGCCTTCGACACCTTGGCCATCGACGCCCCGGCCATGGTGCGGCTCGCCGCCAGCCTTGCGCCAGACGATATTCCCCCCATGGTGCGCCTGACCGTCACGTCAGAGGATTTCAGCGGCGCGAATGTCAAGACGGGGGCAGAGCCGCAGAACCGGTCAGAGCGGCTGTTTGACACGCAATCCGCCATCGCCCGGCTGTGGCGCAGCGACGCTTGGCAACACACCATCACCGTCTCTGCCGCCGGGACGAAAGACCCTAATGGCCGCCCGTTGCACTTCACCTGGGTGCTGCTGCGCGGCGATCCGGCCCATGTGACGATCACCCCGCTGGACGCCACAGGCACCTTGGCCCGCATCAGGGTGGACTGGCAGGCCCCGCGCCCGGCCCCGGCGGGCTTTACCGCCGCCCTCCCCGGCCCGCTCAGTTCGCGGGTGGATATCGGCGTCTTTGCCAGCAACGGCCGGGCTGACAGCGCGCCTGCCTTTGTCTCGATCACCCTGCCGCCTGAAATCCGGCGCTATGCCGCGGGCCCGGATGGGGTGCCGCATCTGGTTGAGGTTGACCGCGACGCTGACCGGCGCAAGCTGCCCTATGACCCTGCCCTGTTCCAATCGGCCCCGTGGCAGGAAAGCCTGCGCTACGATGCCTACGGCACGCTGATCAGCCGGACCCGCATCACAGCCTCGGCAAGCCCGTTCTGATCGGCCCCGTCTAAGCAGCCCTAGCCTTTCGCGCCCTGTCCGCGCGCATAAACATCCTCGTAGCGGATGATGTCATCCTCACCCAGATAGGCGCCGGTCTGCACCTCGATCAGAACCATCGGCACGCGGCCGGGGTTTTCCATCCGGTGCACAGCCCCCAGCGGAATGTAGACCGACTGGTTTTCGGTCAGCAGTTGCACCGTGTCATTCACCGTGACCTTGGCGGTGCCCGACACCACGATCCAGTGTTCGGACCGGTGGACATGGCTTTGCAGGCTTAACGCCGCCCCCGGATGCACCACGATCCGCTTGACCTGAAACCGCTCACCCAGAACCAGGGTTTCAAACCAGCCCCAGGGTCTGTGATCGCGCGGGAAGGTTTCGGCCTGCTTGGCCCCCTTGGCCTTAAGGGTGGCGACCGCCAGCTTGACCTCTTGCGCGCGCGAACGGTCGGCGATCAGCACGGCATCCGGCATGGCGATGGCGACAATGCCGGACAGACCGATGCCCACCAGTTCCACCCCCTCGGATTCTGATCGCAACAGGCTGTCCTGACAGTCGATCAGCGTCACGGCCCCGCGCGTGGCATTGCCTGCCGCATCCGGCCCGGTTTCGCGCCAGACCGCATCCCAGTCGCCCAGATCGGACCAGCCTGCCGCATAGGGCACCACGGCCAGATTGGTGGCCCGCTCCATGATGGCATAGTCGATCGAGATGTCGGCCGCCTGACCCCAGGGTTCTGCTGCCAGCCGCAGAAAGCCAAGATCGGTTTGCGCGCCCACAAGTGCGGCCTTGACCGGGTTCAGCATGGCGGGTTGATGGGTGCCGAACGCTGCAAGGATGGTGCGGGCCGAAAACAGGAAGATCCCCGCGTTCCACAGATAGGTGCCGGCCGCCAGCATCTGCGCTGCGCTTGTGGCATCAGGTTTCTCGACAAACCGGGTCAAAGGCAGCGGACGCGGGGTGAAATCGGTGGGATCAGCCCCCAGTTCCAGCCAGCCATAGCCGGTTTCGGCCCGGGTCGGACGGATGCCAAAGGTCACGATGGTGCCCGCGCGTGCGGCCTGTGTGGCCGCCTGTACCGCCGCCCGGAAGGCCGCGACATCGGGCACCACGTGGTCAGACGGGGCGACCAGCAGCAAGGCGTCCGGATCGCTGGCCGCGACATGCAGCGCTGCGGCCAGGATCGCCGGCGCCGTGTTGCGCGCCGCAGGCTCGATCAGGATGGCTCCGGCGTGGCAGCCCACCTCTTCCAGCTGTTCTGTCACGATAAAGCGGAAATCCGCGTTGGTGACAATGACCGGAGCGGCATAGCCGGGGCCCGAAAGACGACGGGCTGCGGCCTGAAACAGGCTCTCCCCGCCGGTCAGCGCCGAAAACTGCTTTGGATAGCTTTTGCGCGACAGGGGCCAAAGACGGGTGCCCGACCCGCCGCACAGAAGAATGGGTGTAATCACTTGAAATATCCTGCTGCACCGGAAGGCTTTGATGGCCAGATTGACCTATCCTGCCCGTGCCTGCAACCAAGGCCTGATCTTACAGCAGGCGTGCGGGTGCGCCAGACGCGGCTGCAGCGACCCGCAGGCCCTGCCCCAGCAAGACCACCAGAACCGCCAGCCCAAAGCCCCCAGACCCTGCCCCTGCATAAATCAGGAACGCCGTCCTAATGCCCAGACCGCAGACCAGCGCCGCCCCCGCAGCGCACAGCCCCAAAATCATCCCGAGAATCACAAAACCGAATGGCATCCGCCTGCCCTCTCTGCCGCTGCGACCCGGTTGATCCTGCGGTTTCAACACCGCCTTCTTCACCCTGACCTCACAGCTCTTTCAAACAGATAACGGCTGCCAATCATGGCCGGATTGCGGCCAGCATTCGGGCAGCTCGTGCGGTTTGGCGCGGATTTTACGGGTGTGCCGGTTCGGACTGTCTGCTGCAGGCCTGCGGGTGGCCGTCAACAGACCCAGACCGCTGGCGGGTCACGATATGGGTGGTGTCGCAATTCCCCGCCATGCAGGGGCCAGAAAGAGCTTTTTCGCTTTGCAAGGTGGTCGATATCCAGGCCGAAGCGAGGCCGTGGAACGCTCGACCGCCCCTCCTAATCCTCCCGCATCCCGCTTAGCCAGTTGGTCAACTGGCTTTGGACGTAGGCTATGACTTTGGGGCCGTACAGCGCGATAAGGCTGACCCGCGCCACATCTGATCCGTCTAAGCTGCCTTCGACTTCTCACGTTATCCGTGCCGCAGGCCAAATGCGGCGATCAAACCTAACCTGCGCAAAATGGCGAGCAAGATCAGCGGGCCAAACACGCCCGCCACAACGGCCACGACAAGGTGGATGGAGATAGCCTGAACTCCCAAGCGCTGGAGGACAATCCTCGCTGAGGCTGTAAACAAGACATGGGCCACATAGATCACCAACGAGTTTTCTCCCAGCCAGGTGAGACGATTCAGCCACTGTCCGGCGGCTGGAACCAGCGCCAACGCTCTTGTGCACAGCACAAAGGCCAAGGTGGCCCCTGTGCCTACAATCAGACTGGCTATGGCGGAGACGGGGAAAACAAGCGCCGCCGCATCAAAGGCGACAAATGCGGCCAGACACAGGCCGATCGGAAGCAAAGACGTCTCCAAGCGCAGCGGTCTGCCAAGCAGGACGCCAAGGATGAAATACGGCGCTGATGCATAGGCGCCAACCAACCAAACACCATAGGCGCCAACTCCGGGACGCAGGATGTCCAAGGCAATGGCAATCCCATAAGCCACGCACCATCCGGTCAGCCTCAGACGCTCGTGGCGGACAACAGGCCGCGCCAACAGGATCAAAACCACCTGGATCAGAAAAAGCGCCCACAAAAACCAGAATTCCTCACGCGGGGGAAGCGGGACCAGAGGGAATTGGTCCAGGGAAACCGGGGCGTTCGCCAGCTTTCCAACCGCCACTTTGAAAGCAAAGAATATCCAGGTCCATACAGCCAACGGCCAAAGCAGCGAAACAGCCCGTGACCACAAAAGTCTGGGGCCAGCGCACCGCACCAATTGATCATGAAAGAAAAGCCCAGAGAGAAAGAAGAACAGAGGCATGTGGAAGGCATAGATCAGCGTATCAATGGCGTGAAACACCGGACCGTCACTCAATATCCCTGCGGGCACCAACCCACGCCAGACATGCCCGAAGACGACAAGAATGATACCAAGGCCCTTGGCCCAATCCGGCCAAGCCAGCCGGGCCTTGGGCGAGAGGGCCTTGGATCCGCCCAATGCTTCGCGGGGCAGGACTTCAGTTTGTGCGGCCATGCTGCAATCCTTGTTCGCGGAATTGATCCCAGAATATGCTGCCAAAGCGTCCAAAAGATAGCACCTTAGGCCCCTCCTAATCCTCCCGCATGCCGCTTAGCCAGTTGGTCAACTGGCTTTGAAAATAGGCGGTGACTTTGGGGCCGCGCAGGGTGATGACGCCAAAGCCGCTTTCGACCCAGATGCCGGGGATTTCCTGGGTGCCGGGCAAAGGCTGCGGCGGCCACTGTGTGGAAACGACGGGCTCTGCCGGGGCAGGGGGGCCAGCCGGGTTTGTGTCGGCCGGGTTTGCCGCAGGTGGTTTCGCAGCGGGCAGTCTTGCAGCACTTTGCTGGGCTATTGCGCGCTCCAGCAGGGCAAGTTCGGCAGCGGCCGTTTGCACCGGGGTCTTGCGCAGGCGGTCGCGCAGGCGCAGGGCAAAGGCGTGGTCGGTATCAAGGGCGCGCGACAAGGTCAGGCCAAGACGCTCTGGGATGGCCGAGGCATAGCGCAGACGATCGTCAAGGCTGGTCACGATGCGCAGGAAAGAGCCGATCTTTGATCGTTTGGCCCGGCTAGCCGCAGCGAACAGGTGGGACAGGGCCGCAGACTCGTCGGGAAAGACACCGTGTTCGGCAGCGCGCGCCACGATGCGCGCCCGTTCGTAATAGCTGAGGCCGACGCGGATCTCGTTTTCCTCGACCATCGCCAGATAGGCGTCCGAGGCGGTTTCGGGACGGCGCAACAAGACCAGAACCGTGCCAAACCGGGCATCTTCAGCCGCAAGGCGGCGCAGGGCGGTCAGGCGGCGCCAGCCAGAGATCAGGCCATAGCGGCCATCTTGCAGGGCGACCGCCTCGACCGGGACCTGCTGGCCACGGGCGCGCAACGACTGGATCAGCACCTCCAGCTCGGCCTCATCGGTCACCATGCGGTCGCGCACCAGATAAGCCTCGTCCACGGCAGCAAGGGGCACGGACTGGATCATGCGCCCGGCATCACGCGCAGCGGCGACCTCTGTGGCAAGGTCGGTCAGGGCCGCCGCGGCAGACGCCTCACCCGCGACCCGGGCAATCGGGGCCGACATGGCCCGCCGGGTGCCAAGCGGGAAAAGCGCATCGGACGCGGGCAGGGGGTCGCCCGGATCACCCGTCACAAGGCCGGGCGACAGGGTGAGACGTTTACGCTTGGCCATGGCGGACCCCCACGTGTTGCGCGCGCGAAACAGACCTGCACAAGTGTTTCGCACGCGAAACGAAAATGCATAAGTCATTGAAAATGAACATTTTTTTTACATATTCTGCGGAATATCCCATCACGCGGCACCCTTTTCCGTCGCCTTGCCGTCGCGCGCCAGTTCATCGCGGCGCCATGCGCCCAGCAAAAGCTCTTTCAGCCCGGCATAAGTCTCATCAAAGGTCGAACGGCCGCGCGCATAGGTTTCGCGGTTGAAATCGCGGTAATCGGCCTCGTAGATGCCGTTGACGCTTTCGCCGGCCTGACCGATCAGCGCGGTGAAATCCTGCCGCCACGGCGACAAGGTGCGGCCCATATAGGCCTGGATCAGACCCGCCATCTCGGCTTGCTGACCCGCGTCATAGCGGGTGATCACGGCGCGCACGGCATCCCATTCGAAGGACAGTTCCGGACGGCCCAAAGCGCGCGCGGCCATGTTCTCGCCGTCTTCGATGGACCGGAAGGTGGAATGCAGCATGTCAAAAAAGCGCCCCGTCGAGTCGAACTCCAGAAACGAGGCGCCCAAGGGCACCAGCAGGATGTCGGCGGCGGCAAGGCCGTTGATTGTCAGGTAGCCAAGCGCAGGGGGGGTATCGAGGAAGATCACGTCGTACTGATCCAGCACACCGTCAGCGGCCAGAATGTCGGTCAGCGCATCCCATAACTTCCAGCCGCGTGATGCCATGCGCCAGACCGGGATCTGAAACTCTGCCCAGTACAGGTTCAGTTGCGCGCCGATCATGTCGATATTCGGCCAATGGGTCGGCTTGATCACATCGCGTGAGGTGATTTTCAACGCCTCGTTCAGGGTGTCATCCAAAGGGTGCGGGCTTTCACCACGGTCGACCCGGCGCTGGTTGTCGGCGCGCAGGCTTTGGGCGTAATGCCGGGCCAGAAGCGGAAAGACGGTGCCCCATTCATCCTCGACCCGGGTGCCGAAGATCGAGGTCATCGAGCCTTGCGAGTCCAGATCTATCACCAGCACCTTGTAGCCGTCCAAAGCGGCCGACATCGCCAGATGGACACAGGTCGAGGTTTTGCCGACCCCGCCCTTGAAGTTGGCAACCGCGACGATCTTGGCGGGCAGACCTTTCGGACGGTAGGGCAGGTATTCCTTGGCCTTTGACCCTTCGGTGCCGAAATGGGCGCGCAGGCGCAGCACCTCGTCCAAAGAGAACCAGCGCGCGCCACCTTCGGTGTCCGCCCGGCCCTGCGGCAAATCGGGGTTGAGGCGCAGCACACGGCGAAAATGCTGGACGGCGACCGGGATCAGATATTTGGTGATCTCCCAGGTCGAGAACAGCCGCAGCTTCTTGGCCCCGCTGTCGTCCAGACCCCGCCCGGCAAGGTCATCACGACCCCGCCTGCAGGCCTCGGCGATGGCGGCAAAATCGGGCGTCTCGGCCCCGTTTCCCAAGGCCTTCAGGGCCTGGTCGGGGGCGATGTTGAAATAGGGCGGTAAAGTCTGATCGCTCATGTTGCCGCACCATGTTATGCCTTTTCTTCAAGGTAACCCAAAAATGGGAACATGCCAAGTATTGGTGAACATCACTGCCTGATTCTCAGCAAATTGACCGGTTTGGCAGGGGAGGTGGTGACGGTTCTGTTGTGTTCTGACCGCCGCCTGAAATTTTTCAGTTATGATTATGTTAATATAGAAGTTACGCATCCGGGGCCTTGGGTCAAGCACCTGAAAAGACGGGTAATAAAAGGTCCTGATCGGGGCAGGGCGACTCTGATCCCACGATCAGGCGATTCTGATCCCACGCTGGTGCGACTCTGATCCCCCGATGAGTGTTCTGGACGCCAAGGACCTGAACCCCTAACGTGGGTGTCAATGAAACGACGAACCCGGACAACCGGGCGGCCCTTGATCGGCACAGGACCGGTGCAGGATCGGCGGGCATATCGGGTGGGGCATATCGGGTGGTGATGACCAAGACAGGGGCCGGATCCGCGTCCGGGCAGCTGAGATGAGAACACCGGTGCGCCTTTCGGGGACCTTACCCGCAAGCCCCCCGGCGCAGGTCGATTTTTTTGTCTGTGATTTTTTCGGCGCGGTGCCGAAACATGATCTGGTCAGCATGGAGCATCCGCTGTTCTCGCTGTCGACCCGGCCTGACCGCCGCATTGTGACCTATCGCCACAACACCGCAGAGATCACCGTGACCCCCAGTGTGAAGGGCCGCGCCACGATCTTTGATGCCGACATCCTGATCTTTTGCATCAGCCAGTTGATGGCGGCGTTGAATGCCGGCCAGCCGACCAGCCGGGTTCTGACGCTGACCGCCCATGATTTGTTGCTGGCGACCGGGCGCGAAACCTCGGGCGATGGGTATCAGCGTCTGCGCGAGGCGTTTGAACGGTTGGCGGGCACCCGGATCACCACCAACATCGCGACAGGCGATGTCGAGGTGACCAGCGGTTTCGGTCTGATCGAAGCCTGGACAATCGTGCGCCACACGCGGGCAGGGCGGATGGTCAGCGTGTCGGTGACCCTGTCGGACTGGCTGTACCGTGCGGTGCTGTCCAAATCGGTGCTGACGCTGAACCGGGCCTATTTCACCTTGCGCAAACCGTTGGAGCGTCGCCTTTACGAACTGGCGCGCAAGCATTGCGGCCGCCAACCGGAATGGCGGGTGTCGCTGGACGTGCTGTGGAAGAAATCCGGCTCGACCAGTCCGCGCCGGGTGTTCCGTGCGATGCTGCGCGAGATCATCCGGGCTGACGGGCTGCCGGATTACCAGATCACCGAGGAACCGGGCGATCTGCTGGCGCTGCGTCCGCGCGGTGTGGTGCTGGAGGAAGGGCAGGGCGATGCACCCCTTCTGGCCCCGTTCGACCCCGACCTTTTTGACGCTGCGCGCCAGTTGGTGCCGGGGGCCGATGTCTATGCGCTGGAAGCCGAATGGCGCGCCTGGTGGGCCAGTTCAGGCAAACGGCGCCTGCACGACCCCGCCCGCGCGTTTCTGGCCTGGCTGGGCAAACGCAAGCAGCGCTGAACCAGAATCAGACCATAGCCACACCAAAGACCACGCCCAGGACGGGGCCGCCCCCTTCAAACAGCTTTCCGGCTGGCGCAACAATTCCGGACCCATGCCCGGATTGATCAGCTTTGCCGGGCAACAGCCTTTGAAAGTTGCGTGAAACCCCGTGTGCTGAAATTGTGAGCCGGGCCTGAACCTGTTAGGATATTGTATGAACCCGCATTCCCCAAGTAATCCGCTGATTTCGCTGTCCTGACCATAGCATTTTCTATACAAATCATGGCGTTGAAGGCTGATGAGGGCGTGTTTCATGGATCACCCAGAGGGTGCGAGTTTGGATCGGGGTGATCGGGTGA
>JBBRKS010000132.1:0-11129 GCA_038231775.1 Rhodobacterales bacterium
ATCTTGGGATTGATGCGGATACGCTGGAAATCAGGGCTATTGAGGTGACTGGCAGCCGCGTTGGTGACGCGCCCATGCTGCCCGAATTGCTCAGCCAGATCCCTGCTGACCAACCCATTGGCAAAGTCTGTGCAGACGGTGTTTATGACACCCGGGCCTGCCATGCGGCTATCGCAGCACGCGAGGCCTGCGCTGTCATGCCGGCCCGCAAGAACGCGCGGCCATGGCTGGAAACAACGCCGGGTGCCGATGCTCGGAACGAAATTCTTCGCCCCACCCGACGCCTTGGCCGCACTATCTGGCGACGCTGGCTGGCGACGCTGGAGCGGCTGCCACCGACGAAGCCTGGTCGAGAGAAAAATGCGATGCTTCAAGCTGCTCGGGGAACGCGTCATGGCGCGCGACTTCGACAGGCAGGTGGCCGAACTGCAGATCAGGGCCGCGATCCTGAACCGCTTTACGGCACTTGGAACGCCGCAAACTCAACGCGTTGCGTGAGTTCGGCCCAAGCAAGGGCAAGCTCGACCTCAGGCCGATTTATGCAACAGAGCCGGTGCGCCGACGGTTTTATTGTTTAGTGCCGGGCTCTGTTGCACAAATCTTCTAACTGGCGGATCGCCGGTCTTCCCGGACGGATCTATCCCACGCCCTGTGTGACCGGGATGCCGAGCGCGGTGACGCCGTTCAGGACGGCGACACGAACTTGGAACTCCGCGACCTGACGGTCGAAGTCTCGCGCCATGAGGCGCTGACCCAGCAGTTTCGCTGCGCGGACCTTCGGTTCACTCAGTGCATCCGATCGTCGGGAAAACGATCCCCCGGATCGTTTTGAACCGCCCCGGGTTTGCCGGAGACCTTCAATCTGACTAAGGATGAGGGCTATGGAAAAGAGTAAGACATCAAATCGTTATTCACCTGAGATGCGGGTACGTGCCGTCCGCATGGTGCTGGAGCATCAAAGCTCCTATGAAACGCAATCTGCGGCTGTTGCTGCGATCGCCCCAAAGATTGGCTGTATTCCTGAGACGCTGAGGGCCTGGGTTCGGCAGGCTGAAAAGGACAGTGGGGCGCGGGATGGTGCGACCAGTGCTGAGCGTGACAAGATCAAAGAACTGGAACGCGAGGTGCGTCAGCTTTGGCAAGCAAATGAGATCCTGCGCAAGGCGTCAGCTTAGTTTGCGCAGGCGGAACTCGACCGCCCGTTCAAGCCATGATCGGTTTTATTGACGATCATCGCGTGGTCCATGGGGTCGAGTCGATCTGCAGGGTGCTGCCGATTGCCCCATCTACCTATTACGCCTGTCTCGCTGTGCGCGCCGATCCGTCCAAGGCCTCTGCACGCCAGCAGAGAGATGCGGTTTTGCGGCCCAAAATCCAGAAGGTCTGGGATGACAACTGGAAAGTTTACGGTGTCCGCAAAGCCTGGCGGAAATTGTGCCGTGAAGGTGAGAACCTGCCGCGCGCTGCACCGTGGCGCGCCTCATGGCTAGTATGGGGTTGCGCGGCATTGTCCGGGGAAAGGCAATAAAAACAAAGATCCCCGACACGTCAGTGCCATGCCCACGCGACAAGGTGAACCGCAAGTTCCGAGCGCCAGCGCCAAATATGCTTTGGGTCAGCGACTTCACCTATGTCTCAACCTGGCAGGGGTTTGTTTACGTCGCCTTTGTTATTGACACCTTCGCCAACCGCATCGTCGGCTGGAAGGCGTCGCGGTCTGCCAAGACCGACTTCGTTCTCGATGCACTTGAGCAGGCACTTTATGCCCGCCGTCCGGCTCATAAGGGCGGGTTGATCCACCACAGCGACAGGGGAAGCCAATACGTTTCGATCAGATATACCGAGCGTTTGGGAAAAACGGGCATTGAACCATCCGTTGGCAGCGTCGGCGACGCCTATGACAACGCTTTGGCCGAGACCATAAACGGCCTCTACAAAACCGAGGTCATCCGGCGGCGCAGTTCATGGAAAACCATGGAGGAGGTAGAGCTGGAAACCCTCAATTGGGTCGACTGGTTCAACCATCGCCGCCTACTTGAGACCATCGGAAACATCCCACCCGCAGAGGCAGAGGAGGCCTTCTATGCAAACCTGAACACACTCGATATGGTCGCGTAACGCGGACTAATTGGTCTCCGGTGAAACTGGGGCGGTTCAGTAGCCGGGGCCAAGACGGTTGCTCAAAGCAAGCAGCGCGTCCTCATAGGGCACCCAAGCCGAAGGGTCTTGCCCGCGTTCTACCAACTCGCGGCGCATCCGATCGTCCGCCCGCGCGAGCTTACCACTCAGGCTAGGGGTCCGTTTCAGTTGATCCGGGAAGGAACGGATGCCTGCGCGAACATCCTCCACCCAGCGCCGAAGGGGCATGTTGTGGTCAGGGTGGACGTAAAACAGACGCTGCCTCGCCAACTGGTTTTCAACCACTTGGAAGTCGTCGTTAGCCGGTGCCCCTGACGCGTAGTGCAACATTCGTAGGCCCCTTACAGGAAAAGGGCATAAATTGCCGATGTGGCAGGACTTTGGCGCAAACAGGGCAACAGTCGCATTAGGCCCCCGTGTTTAAACGCGCCGACATCAAATGTTGCAAAATTGTTGCAAAAACGGAAAACGAGTCCCGTAGGACGCCCTCTAACCCGTTGTTTTGATTGGTGGAGCCAGACGGGATCGAACCGTCGACCTCTTGAATGCCATTCAAGCGCTCTCCCATCTGAGCTATGACCCCATTTCAACCATGCGATCTTGCGATCCACCGACGCTGGGCGCGTCGTTGCGGCTTAGTATTGGCAGGCGCGGGGGGCTGCAAGTGGAAAGTTGCAATCCCCCTGGCCCAATTGTCAGACTTCTTCTTCGTCGCCGGGAACTTCGGTCAGATCGTCCAGCGACACATTGTCGTCGGCGTCTTCTTCCAGCAACTCATCGTCCAGCTCTGCGTCATCGGCGACGCCGGGCGTCAGCAGATCGTCTTCGGTGTCCAGATCATCGACCAGAACGTCATCATCTTTTTCCGGTGCGACGCGGGCGATGACCGAGGCGGCCATCTTGCGACGCGCACTTTCGATATCGACGACTTCGCCGGTGTAGGGGCTGACGACGGGAGAGCGGTTCAGGTCATAAAAGCGTTTGCCGGTGGTCGGGCAGATGCGCTTCGTGCCCCATTCAGCTTTGGGCATGGTAATCCTTGCAAGGCTATGTGCCAGAGAAACGTTCGCTTGCCATAGGCCAGCGCCCAAGTCAAAGGCTTTTCGCGGGCGGTTCAGGCGGTTGTGATGACTGGGAAACTGGCTATTGTGGCGGCCAGTTGCAAGAGGTCCCATGCCTGTTCTTTCCGGTTCGCCGCCCCTTGATATCACGCTGCGCCGCTCTGCCCGGGCGCGGCGGTTTTCCCTGCGTGTGTCGGCACTTGACGGGCGGGTGACCCTTTCGGTGCCCCAGCGCGCCCGCGAGGCGGATGCGATGGCATTTGCCCGGTCACACGAGGCGTGGTTGCGGGCGGCGCTGGCCCGGCAGGCGGTGCCCAGTGCCATCGGTTTTGGCACAACTTTGCCGATTGAGGGGCATGAGGTCGTTCTGGCACCGGGTTCCGGTCGTGCGGCCCGCCGTGAAGGTGATTCGCTTTTCCTGCCCGGTGCGGCAGCACAGGCCCCGGTTCGGGCTGCGGCCTATCTGCGCGCCTTGGCCCGCGACCGTCTGGCCGAGGCGTCGGATCACTATGCGGGCCTGCTGGGGCGCAAGGTAGACCGCATCACCTTACGTGACACAAGGTCGCGGTGGGGGTCGTGCAGTCAGGCGGGCGCATTGATGTATTCATGGCGGCTGATCATGGCGCCACCATCGGTCCTGCGCTATGTCGCGGCCCATGAATGCGCCCATATGGTTGAAATGAACCATGCGCCAGCCTTTTGGGCCGTTGTGGACCGCCTTTACCCCAACTGGCAGGCTGAACGCGCCTGGCTGCATTCCAACGGCCCGCGCCTGCACAGCTACCGCTTTGGCAACACCGACGCTTGACGCGGCGACGCGGGTTTGCTTGGGTCAGATGATGTCCATGCCTCCGCGTCCCGCAAGCCTTCGGCTGGCCGACCCTTCTGCGCCCGCGCACGAAAGGCTGTACCGGCTCTTGCGCCAGCAGATCATGCACGGCGAACTGGCACCGGGCCTGTCGATCACCCTGCGCGGCCTTGCAGCCCAATACGACATGTCGATGACCCCGGCGCGCGAGGCGGTGCGCCGTCTGGCTGCCGAGGGGGCGCTGACGATCTCTTCATCTGGCCGGGTTTCGACGCCGGAACTGACGCCGGAACGGATCGAAGAGCTGGCTGCGATCCGGGCCTTGATTGAACCTGAAATGGCGTCACGCGCTTTGCCCCGTGCGCATTTTGCCTTGATTGACCGGCTGACGGCCATAAACGCCCTGAATCAGGATGCGGTGCTGAACCACAACGCGGTGGCCTATGTGCGCACCAATCTAGAGTTTCACCGTACCCTGTATCTGCGCGCCCAGACCCCGGCGATGCTGGCGATCTGCGAGACGGTCTGGCTGCAACTGGGACCGACGATGCGCGCACTGTACGACAAATTGCGCCGCCGGGATGTGCCCCACCACCACCGCTTGATTTTGGCGGCGTTGCGGGCTGGCGATGAACCGGGCTTGCGGCTGGCGGTGCGCACCGACGTGACGCAAGGGCTGCGGCATCTGGCGAGTTAGGGGGCGGTCACTGTGACATGTGTCTGATCAACCAGTACTCCTTTGCGGATCAGCCGGACGTCGCCTGCGTATTGCCCGGACGCCAACGCCAGATGCAGTTTCTTTCCGACCGCCCGAAAGAGCTGGTCTTGCGTCTTGTCCAGTGGGACGGCGGATTCAACAACGGTCGTACCGTCCGGCGCACTGATCGTGAACTGCATCACGTCACCGGCCTGAGCGCCAAAAACCTCGGCCCAAAGCACCAGCGCTGGCGCATCCGGGGGTAAGGGCAGGGTCGGCAGACCCGCCTTGATCGCATCAAACTGCGGAACTTCGGTCGAAAAGCCAGCGGCGAGAAATCCTCCCGCCTCGTAGGGGAAGGGGTGGGACCATAGCCCAAGGGAGGCTGTCGCCCCACACCTGCTTTGATCCGGCGCGAACGGGTCGATCGGTTTGCCATTGTGCCGCACTGTCAGGTGCAGGTGCGGAAAATCTGCAGCGCCAGATTGGCCGACAAGACCCAGAACAGTGCCGACAGCGACGGTATCGCCTTTGTGAACCACGACAGAGCCTTGTTTCATGTGGCAATATTGGGTTTGCCAGCCATCGCCGTCATCCACCAGAACACCATTGCCGCATTCCTTGCCCGGCTCGGGCGGTACGAAATCGGCAATCCCGTCGCGCACGCCCAGTACGGTGCCCGGCGCAGCCGCAAGGACAGTCACCCCCAAAGCCATCGCGGCGCGGTTGGGCAAGGCGATGTCGGTGCCGTCGTGGCCATCATAGCTGAGCGTGCCGCAGGTGAAATCACGCTCTCCAGGGCCGGGGTCGCGGTCAACATAGTGCTGAATGTGGCAGGTCTCGCCCAAGATGCACGCGACGGGCCACGCCAATTCAAAGGCCCCCGCCGGTGAGGCGAGGGCCAAAGTCATGAGTGCGGACCTGATCATGCCGCCCAGATCATGCGGCCTAGATCATTCCGCCGTCAGAAGCGGCGGTTTAGAGCCTGAAAGCCGGGGCTTTTGCGGTTCTTCATAGGTCAGGAAAATCGCGCCGTCCTTGACGCCGACATGAACCAGACCGCCTTTGGTCAGCTTGCCGAACAGCAGTTCTTCGGCCAGCGGCTTCTTGATGTGTTCCTGGATCACGCGGCCCAAGGGACGCGCGCCCATCTTGTCGTCATAGCCCTTTTCGCCCAGCCAGTCGGCAGCCTCTGGCGACAGGTCGATGTGAACGCCGCGGTCCAGAAGCTGTGCTTCAAGCTGCATGACGAACTTTTCGACCACTGACCGAATGATTCCTTTGCCCAGCGACGCAAAGGCAATGACCGCGTCCAGACGGTTGCGGAATTCCGGCGTGAACGTCCGTTCAATCGCGGCGGTGTCTTCCCCGGTGCGCTTGTCACGGCCAAACCCGATGGCTTCCTTGGCGGCATCCGAGGCACCGGCGTTGGTTGTCATGATCAAAACCACGTTGCGGAAATCGACCTGACGGCCGTTGTGGTCGGTCAGCTTGCCGTGGTCCATCACCTGCAGAAGGATGTTGTAGACGTCCGGGTGAGCCTTTTCGATTTCGTCCAGCAACAGCACACAATGCGGATGCTGGTCGATGCCGTCGGTCAGCATTCCGCCCTGATCAAAGCCGACATAGCCGGGCGGCGCGCCGATCAGACGGGAAACCGCGTGCTTTTCCATGTATTCCGACATGTCAAAGCGCAGCAATTCCACCCCAAGGATTGACGCAAGCTGCTTGGCGACCTCTGTCTTGCCCACACCGGTCGGGCCAGCGAACAAGTAGTTGCCGATCGGCTTTTCAGGTTCACGCAGACCCGCCCGCGCAAGTTTGATGGCCGAAGACAAGGCGCTGATCGCCGCATCCTGACCGAACACCACGCGCTTGAGGTTCTTTTCGAGATCGCGCAGCACTTCGGCATCGTCTTTGGAGACAGATTTCGCCGGAATGCGGGCGATCTTGGCCACGACAGCCTCTATCTCTTTCAGGCCAATCGTCTTGCGGCGCTTGGATTCGGTCAAAAGGTGCTGTGCCGCGCCCGCCTCGTCGATGACATCAATCGCCTTGTCGGGCAGTTTGCGGTCATGGATGTAGCGCGCCGAAAGTTCGACTGCCGCCTTGATGGCGTCATGGGTGTAGCGCAGGTCGTGATGCTCTTCGAAATAAGGCTTTAGACCCATCAGAATTTTGATCGAATCTTCAACCGAAGGTTCGTTCACGTCGATCTTCTGGAACCGGCGCGACAAGGCGCGGTCTTTTTCAAAGTGCTGGCGGTATTCCTTGTAGGTCGTAGAGCCCATACAGCGCAGTTTACCGCCCTGCAATGCGGGTTTCAGCAGGTTAGAGGCGTCCATCGCCCCGCCAGAGGTCGCACCCGCACCAATCACGGTATGAATTTCGTCGATGAACAGGATTGCGTCTGGGTGATCCTCCATCTCTTTGACAACCGCTTTCAGACGTTCCTCGAAATCGCCACGGTAGCGCGTGCCAGCCAGAAGCGCCCCCATGTCGAGGCTGAAAATCGTGGCGCCTGCAAGGATTTCCGGGGTTTCGCCCTGCACGATTTTGCGCGCCAGACCTTCGGCAATCGCCGTCTTGCCCACGCCGGGGTCGCCCACCAGAAGCGGGTTGTTTTTCCGTCTGCGGCACAGGACCTGAATGGCCCGCTCCACCTCTGCCTCACGGCCGATCAGGGGGTCAACGTCGCCCTTGATCGCCTTGTCGTTCAGATCGACGCAGTATTTTGACAGGGCGGATTCCTTGGCCTCACCCGCCTCTGCCTTCGGCGTCTCATGGTGTTCTTCGGCACCCGAAACCGGGCGCGCTTCGCCAAAGGCGGGGTTCTTGGCCACGCCGTGGGCGATGTAATTGACCGCGTCGTAGCGGGTCATGTCCTGCTCTTGCAGGAAATAAGCCGCATTCGATTCGCGTTCGGCAAAGATCGCGACCAGCACGTTCGCACCGGTGACTTCGGTGCGGCCAGACGATTGCACATGGATCGCCGCACGCTGGATCACGCGCTGGAAGGCGGCAGTCGGAACCGCTTCTGACCCCTCAACATCCGTGACCAACGTAGACAGGTCATCGTCGATGAAATCGGTCAGCGTTTTCTTCAGCACATCCAGATCGACCGAGCACGCCTTCATCACGCGAGAGGCGTCGGGTTCGTCGATCAGGGCCAGCAAAAGATGCTCTAGCGTGGCGAGTTCGTGGCGCCGCGCATTGGCCAGCGCCAAGGCGCCATGAATGGCTTGTTCGAGGGTTGTCGAAAATGTCGGCACTTGCGTCGTGCTCCTGTCCTGCAGGTCGGCATGGCCCGAACGGGGATCGGACGGGCCTGTCTTGACCGTGGCCTCATATCGTTAAGGATCGGTTTTCTACGCTGATCTTCAAGTGCTAATTCGAAGGAAAGTGCACTTAAGTTGGTCAGGGGCCAAAAAAGTGATGGGCGGCGGTCAGAACTTGTCCTTCCGCGCCCGGATTTCCGCAAAGACCTGGGCATCAGAAGCGTCCGAAAGGCCGACTGCCGCCTTAACCTGCGGCAGTCTGGCGCGCAAAAAGGGGTTGGTCGCCATCTCTTCAGACATAAGGGAAGGGACGGTTGCCTGATTTTCCGCGCGTGCAGCGGTCACGCGGGCGATCCGTGCCAGCAGGGCGGGGTTGTCCGGTTCGATCGTTGCGGCAAAGCGCAGGTTTGACGCGGTGTATTCATGACCCGAACAGATCAGCGTTTCACCGGGCAGGTGGGCCAGTTTGGAAAGTGAGGTCCACATCGTCTGCGGTGACCCTTCAAACAAGCGCCCGCAGCCACCCGCCATCAGACTGTCGGCGGTAAAGGCCAGATGCGAGACCGGGAACACAAACGCGATATGCCCCATCGTGTGGCCGGAAACGTCGATCACCTGACCCGTCTCTGCCCCGACCGTCACCGTATCGCCCTCAACCAGGGTACGGGTCAGCGGGGGCAGGCGGTGGCTGTCGGCCTGTGCGCCCAAAACCGCCGCTCCGGTAGCCTGAACCACCTGCGCCACACCTTGGATATGGTCGGCGTGGTGGTGGGTCAACAAGATCTGCCCCAGTGCCCAGCCTCGTGCTGCAAGGGCAGCCAGAATCGGCGCAGCCTCGGGCACGTCAATCAGGGCGGTCTGGCCACTGTCGTGGTCGTGGATCAGATAGGCATAATTGTCCTGCAGGCAGGGAATCGTCACAAGTTCCAGCGGCATCATTTGGCCCTTTCAAGGCTTTGATAGACATTTGCACCCGCATGGGCATTCTGACAGCACAGGTCCATACCGGGCCAATGTGGCTTTGAAAGGTGACAGCTTCAATGCGTCTGGACGTGCTGGACCTTAGGAATTTTTACTACCGCACAGCGCTTGGCCGTGTGGCGCAGCGCGGCATCCGCGAACGCGTGGTCGAGATTTGGCCCCCGATGGCCGGGCAGACGATGGTTGGCTACGGCTTTGCCGTGCCACTGCTGCGCCCATACCTGAACCATGCCCGCCGGGTGATTGCCCTGATGCCCGCCCCGCAAGGTGTCATGCCCTGGCCGATTGGCGAGGCCAATGTCAGCCTGCTGTGTGAAGACGCCCAATGGCCGCTGGCCACCGGCTTTGTCGACCGGCTGATCCTGATGCACGGGTTGGAAACCTCGGACAATACCGGGGCGGTGCTGGACGAAAGCTTTCGGGTACTGGGGCCGGGGGGCCGGGTTCTGTTCATTGTGCCGAACCGTCTGGGCCTGTGGGCGCGCGGCGACGGCACGCCCTTTGGCTTTGGGCGCCCCTATTCGATGGGCCAGATCGAGGCAGACCTGAAGCGCCACGGCTTTACCCCCGAACGCGCCATGACGGCTTTGTTCGCCCCGCCCTCGCTGGGCCGGTTCTGGTTGCGCACCTCTGGGTTCTGGGAGTGGCTGGGCCGCAATGCGCCGTGGTTGGCCGGTGGGGTGTTGATGGTTGAGGCGTCAAAACAGGTCTACGCGCCAACCCGGGGCGGAATTGGCGCGATGGTGCTGCGACCCTTGCGGGCGCTTGACGGGATGCCAGTGCCGCAGCCTGTGCCGCGGATGGAATAAGCGGTCAGTTGCGGGATTTGAAAGGTCGACTTCCATGGTGCAGCGGTGAGGGTGCGGCGCAGAGGCTGGGCGGAAAAGCTATAGCGCTTTGGCGCAGGCGACGATCACGAACGGCAGCGCCGGAGGTGCGGGTCTTGGCAATGGTGCGGTTCCGAATACCGGCCTTCTGACCACGTCACCAAGGGCAGGCTTGCTGATATTTGCCGATATCCGGACGGGCCCAAGCGCGCATTGGTTCGCCAACACGCACAATCCCATGCCGCATCTGAAATTCTGCCACCTCTACGCAATTCGCGATCCCGCTTCGCTGCGTTCAGCCATCTTCACAAGCCTGTGAGCCGAACGTGAGAATTTGCCGCAGGACTAAGGGCCGGAACGAGGGGATTCTTGGTTGCGACGTGGCGGGGCCTCTGCTATGGACGCCCCAATCTCAAGGAGACGCATACACGACGTGTGCGCCAACGGAGGCTCTTGATCTGTCCCAAGGGCAGGTCAGCGGGCCTTAGACAGCGAAAGGGTTGACGTGTCGGAAACAGCATCCATCTCGCTCAGCATCGCCGGGCGCTATGCCCAGGCTCTGTTTGAACTGGCCAAGGAAGACGGTGCCCTGATGGCGCTGGAATCGGACGCCGATGCTTTGGGGGCGGTTCTGACCGAAAGCCCCGAACTTGCCGCGATGATCGCTTCGCCCGTCGTGAGCAAGGCCGAACAAAGCGCTGCAATGGCCGCTGTGGCCGCACAAATGGGGCTGTCGACGCTGACTCAGAACACTTTGGCGCTGATGGCGCAAAAGCGCCGCCTGTTCGTCATTCCGCAGCTGGTGCAGGACCTCAAGGCCCGCATCGCCAAGGAAAAAGGCGAAGTGACAGCCGAGGTGACCTCTGCCACGGTTCTGACAGCCGGTCAGCGCGATGCGCTGGTGGCCACCTTGAAGGCCAATGTCGGCAAAGACATCAAACTGAACGCGACCGTTGATGAAAGCCTCATCGGCGGTCTTATCGTCAAGCTGGGCTCGACCATGATCGACACGTCGGTCAAGGCCAAGCTCGCCGCACTCCAGAATGCAATGAAAGAGGTTGGGTGATGGGTATCCAGGCTGCTGAGATCTCTGCGATCCTCAAGGCGCAGATCAAGAACTTCGGTCAGGAAGCCGAAGTTGCCGAGGTTGGTCGCGTGCTGTCCGTCGGTGACGGCATCGCCCGCGTCTATGGGCTGGACAATGTCCAGGCCGGCGAAATGGTGGAATTCCCCGGTGCCATTCGTGGCATGGCGCTGAACCTTGAAGTCGACAACGTCGGCGTCGTGATCTTCGGGTCCGACCAGGACATCAAGGAAGGCGATATCGTCAAGCGCACC
>JBBRKS010000133.1:0-11073 GCA_038231775.1 Rhodobacterales bacterium
GGTCGGGTTCGTTCAGTTCGATGTCAAAGCAGTCGATGTTGGCGAATTTCTTGAAAAGGACCGCCTTACCCTCCATCACCGGCTTGGACGCCAGCGCGCCGATGTAGCCAAGGCCCAGAACGGCAGTACCATTGGTGACGACGCCCACAAGATTGCCGCGAGAGGTGTAGCGGCTGGCAGTTGTCGGATCGGCCTTGATTTCCAGACAGGCTTCGGCGACGCCGGGCGAATAGGCCAGTGCCAGATCGCGGCCATTGGCAAGGGGCTTGGTCGCCCTGATTTCAAGCTTACCGGGCTTGGGGAATTCGTGGTAATCCAGCGCTGCCTGTCGGGCATTGTCCAGCCGTTCGGTCATGTCCGTCTCCTCAACCCGTTCGCTCGTTTGGTCTTACCGGGGCCCGGTTGCAAGCCGGTGGTTTTGCGCATCACCTTCCAGCGCTTCTTGCAAATCGCCGGATCGCGGGCCACCATGGCTGAAAGAGCGAGAGAATGAAATGCCCCAAACCCAAAGAGAAACCGATGCTGAACCGGGTGGCGAAACCCGGGCAGAGATCGTGCTGCCGACCAGTGACCTGCGCGCCGATCTGCCGTTTTTCACCAAGACGCTGAAGATGCGGCTGGATATGATTTATCCGGCGGACAATCCTGCTGTCGCGGTGATTTCGGGCCACGGGATGCGCCTGCGGCTGGATTCTGATGCCACCATGGCCCCCGGTCTGATCCGGATTCTGTCAGACAACTGGGCTGGGATGGCAGAGGGTGCGGCCCATCTGACCTCACCCGGCGGGACACGGGTTGAACTGGACGAACTGAACCCGCCCTTGGTGATGCCCAAGACCGAACATTCCTTTGTGGTGCGCAGACTGGCCGATCAGGCGCCTTGGGTGATTGGACGGGCCGGCATGATGTACCGCGATCTGGTGCCCGACCGTCTGGGCGGGGCGATGATTGCCAGCCATATCCGGGTGCCCGATGGCAAAGTGCCGGATATGGTGCATTTTCACAAGGTCGGCTTTCAGTTGATCTTCTGCATAAAGGGCTGGGTTGATGTGCTGTACGAGGATCAGGGTGGTATCCGCCGCCTGCATGCCGGGGATTGCTTTATTCAGCCGCCCACGATCCGCCACCGTGTGCTGGAATCCGGTGACGGGATCGAGGTCATCGAAATCGGCGTGCCAGCCGACCACGTGACAGAGATTGACCACGTGATGACCCTGCCGACTGCGGGCCTGAACCCGGACCGTGAATGGCAGGGCCAGCGTTTTGTTCACAACGTGGGGGCCACCGGCAGCTTTGCCCCGTTCCGCATCCCGGGGTTTGAGGCGCGTGACACCACGATCAACGCAGGCACCAAAGGGGTGGCCTCTGTGATGGTCGCCCGCCCGACCGGGGTGGCACCGTGGACCAAGCATGACGGCGACATTCTGTTCACTTTCGTCATGTCCGGCGAAATGACCCTTGAGGGTGAGGGCAAAGACCCTTACCGCCTGACGCCCGGCGACGCCTTCGTGATCCCGCCCGGCATGGCGACGCGCTACGCAGACACAACGCCAGACCTGCAACTGGTCGAAGTCTCACTCCCCGGCCGTTTCACGACCGCGGCCCTTTGACTTCACCCGCGCTGCGAAAGTGTCCCACGGGGTGCGGGGGTTTGAAGCCCCCGCTCTTGACCCAAGGTCCGGGGCGCTTGCAAGCCGGGCGCATTCGGCCCACAAGTTCTGTCCAGATGGTCAAAGGAGTGCCGATGCTTCTGCAACTTGCAACCGAGGTGCGCCTGCGCGCCTATGCGCCCTATTCCCGCTTCAAGGTTGGTGCGGCGATCCGCACGGCCCAAGGCCACACCCATGTCGGCTGCAATGTCGAAAACGTCGCCTACCCCGAGGGGACCTGCGCCGAGGCGGGGGCGATTGCTGCGATGATCGCGGCGGGCGATACCAAAATTGCCGAGATTCTGGTGATCGCCGACAGCCCTGCACCAGTGCCGCCCTGTGGCGGCTGCCGTCAGAAAATTGCGGAATTTGCCGCCCCCGAAGTCATAGTGACTTTGTGCACCACCGACGGCGCGCAACTGGTGATGACCGTGGCAGAGTTGCTGCCCGGCGTGTTTACGGCGGCCCATATGGCCAAGGTCTGATGGACGTCCGCACGATCATCGCCCGCATCCGCGACGGTTTTCCCCCGCCACCGGATGAGATAAAGTGGTTTGCCGCTGGTCTGGCCTCTGGCTCTGTCAGCGATGCGCAGGCCGGTGCCTTTGCGATGGCGGTGTTGCTGAAAGGTCTGGGAGAGGCGGGGCGCGTCGCCCTGACCACGGCGATGCGCGATTCCGGGGCGGTTCTGCACTGGGACCTGCCCGGCCCGGTGATCGACAAACACTCGACCGGTGGGATCGGCGATTGTGTGTCGTTGCTGCTGGCCCCGGCGCTGGCGGCGTGCGGCGCCTATGTGCCGATGATTTCCGGGCGCGGTCTGGGCCATACGGGTGGCACGCTGGACAAGCTGGAATCGATCCCCGGCTTTCGCACCGGCCTGGCGGAAGACCAGTTGCGCCGCCAGTTGCGCGACATCCGCTGCGCCATCGTGTCGGCCAGTGCGGAAATCGCCCCCGCCGACCGCCGCCTGTATGCGATCCGCGATGTGACGGGCACGGTCGAAAGCATCGACCTGATCACCGCCTCGATCCTGTCGAAAAAGCTGGCTGCGGGGTTGGAAGCGCTTGTGCTGGATGTGAAATGCGGCTCTGGCGCTTTCATGAAAACCCTCGCCGACGCCGAGGCTTTGGCGCGCGCTTTGGTGTCCACCGCGCAAGGGGCCGGCTGCATGACCGCCGCCCTGATCACCGATATGAGCCAGCCTTTGGCGACGGCTGCCGGCAACGCACTTGAGGTGACCGAAGTGATGGAGACGCTGACCGGCACCTCTGTCAACGCGGCCCTGTGGGATATCACGGTGGCTTTGGGGGGGGAGGCGCTGGCACTTGGCGGGCTTGCCGATGACGCCAAGGACGGCGAGGGGCGCATCGCGCAGGCGCTGGAATCGGGTGCTGCCGCCGACGCCTTTGGCCGTATGGTCGCAGCGCAGGGCGGCCCTGCCGATTTCGTTGACCGCTGGCCCGACCGCTTGCCCGCCGCCACTGTCATCCGCGAAGTGCCCTGCCCGACGCCCGGCTATGTGGCGACCATTGACGGTGAGGCTTTGGGTCTGGCCGTGGTGCGGCTTGGCGGTGGACGCCAGCGCGAGGGCGACAAGATCAACCCCTCGGTCGGGCTGTCAGACCTTGCGGGGATTGGCGAACAGATTGGGGCGGGCGATCCGATCTGCATGGTTCACGCGGCCACTGAAGCGCAGGCTGAAGAGGCGATCCGGGTGGTGCAGGCGGCCTATGTGTTTGGTGAGACCGCCCCCGACGACCCGCTGCTTGTCCTGAAAAGGGTGGGCTGATGGGGATTGAACGCGCCTGTCCTGTCATGATGGAGTGCGGGGGCGGTCGTGCCCTTGACCATCCGCTTGCGAACCGGGTCGGCTGATGGGCGCTGACACCAACCGCGCCTTTCTGGTCGTGATGGATTCGGTGGGCTGTGGTGGCGCGCCGGATGCTGCCGAATTTGGCGATGAAGGGGCGAATACCCTCGGCCATATCGCCCGCGACTGTGCTGCGGGGCGCGCTGATATTGGCCGGTCTGGCGCTTTGGCTTTGCCGCATCTGGATGGGCTTGGGCTGGGTGCCGCCATTCGGTTGGCATCTGGTGCGCTGACTCCGGGTTTGACGCGAACGCCCAATGGCCGCTGGGGGGCAGCGCAGGAAATCAGCCGGGGCAAGGACACGCCTTCGGGTCATTGGGAACTGGCCGGGGTGCCGGTGCCGTGGGAGTGGACCTATTTCCCGAACACCTTGCCTGCCTTTCCGCCCGATCTGGTGGCGCTGGTCTGCCAGTTGGCCGGGACCGGCGGCATCCTTGGCAACTGCCACTCGTCTGGCATGCCGATCATCGCCACGCATATCGCCGAGCATCTGCGGACTGGCTGGCCGATCTGCTACACCTCGGCTGACAGCGTGTTTCAGATCGCCGCCCATGAGGAAAGCTTTGGCCTTGACCGCCTGCTGACCCTGTGCCGCGATCTGGCACCACATCTGCACGCGATGAGGGTGGGCCGCGTCATCGCCCGCCCGTTTACCGGCACGGTGGACGCGTTTCACCGCACCGCCAACCGGCACGATTATGCCATCGCCCCACCTGCGCCGACCCTGCTGGATTGGGCCGCCGGTGCCGGTCGCGCCACCCATGCAGTGGGCAAGATCGGTGACATCTTTTCAATGCAGGGCATTGGCCACCTGTGGAAGGGCCAGAACGACATAGACCTTTTCGACCATCTTGACCGCCTGATTGACCAGGCTGAACCCGGTTCGTTGACCTTCGCCAACTTTGTCGAGTTTGACAGCCTGTACGGCCACCCCCGCGATGTGGCGGGTTATGCAAGGGCGCTGGAATGGTTTGATGCCCGCGTGGGTGCCCTTCTGACGCGGCTGCGCCCCGGCGACCTTGTGGTGTTCACCGCCGACCATGGCAACGATCCAACCTGGCGCGGCACCGATCACACCCGCGAACGTGTGCCGGTTCTCTGCGCGGGTGCAGGCAAGGGCGAGATCGGTTTGTGCGCCTTCACCGACGTGGCCGCCTCGATCGCCGCCCACCTTGGACTTGTCGCCCAAGGCCCCGGAAAGCCCTTCCTGTGAACTTTTCCATTTGCTCTTTGCAAAATACTCGCGGGGGGTCTGGGGGGCAGACGGCCCCCCAGCCGTTCAACAGGTGCACCCTATGACGCCCAAACTGGAACTTCACCTTCACCTGGAAGGTGCCGCCCCGCCGCGTTTCATCGCAGCGCTGGCCAAGGAAAAACGCCTCGACATCGGTGGTATCTTCACGCCTGAAGGTGGGTACCGGTTCGCAGGCTTTGCCGAGTTCATTCAGGTCTACGAGGCCGCCTGCACCACGCTCAGCACGCCCGAAGATTACCAGCGCCTGACCCGCGCCGTGCTTGAAGCGCAGGCCGAACAGGGGGTGATCTATACGGAAATCTTCCTCTCCCCCGATTTTTGCGGCAACCGCGACCGGGGGGCGTGGCGCGAACATCTGCAGGCGATCCGCGAGACTGCCGATGCGCTTCAGCGCGAGGCCGGGATCACCATGAAAGCCATCGCCACCTGCATCCGCCACTTTGGCCCCGACAAGGCGCGCCAGACGGCCCTGTGTGCGGCTGAAACGGCGGGCGATTTTCTGGTGGGCTTTGGCATTGCCGGGGCAGAGACTGTGGGCAAGCTCAAGGATTTCAAATGGTCCTTCGATGCGGCCCGCGAGGCTGGTCTGAAACCCACCGTCCATGCCGGTGAGTGGAAAGGCCCGTCAGAGGTCCGTGAGGCGCTTGACGATCTGGGCGCTGTGCGCATCGGCCACGGCGTGCGCGCCATCGAAGATCTGGCATTGGTCGATGAACTGGCCGAACGCGGCACGGTGCTGGAATGCTGCCCGGGTTCGAACGTCGCCCTTGGCATCTATCCCAGCTTTCGCAACCATCCGATTGGTGAGTTGTATCACCGGGGCGTCAAGGTCACCGTGTCAACCGACGATCCACCGTTCTTTCAAACCACCCTGACCCGCGAATACGAAATGCTGCACGAGGCGTTTGACTGGGATGACGGCGTCTTTGCCAGCCTGAACCGCACCGCCCTTGACGCGGCCTTTTGTGACGCGGATACGAAAGCGAAACTCGCCAAGCTGTTGGAGGCTGCAAATGCTTGAAAACCTGACCGTCGTGAGCCACCCTTTGGTGCAGCACAAACTGACGCTGATGCGCGAGAAAGACACCTCGACCGCGTCATTCCGCCAGTTATTGCGCGAGATCAGCCTGCTTTTGGCCTATGAAGTGACCCGCGAACTGCCGATGACCACCAAAAAGATCGAAACCCCGATCTGCGAGATGGACGCCCCGGCGATTGACGGCAAGAAGCTGGCGCTGATCTCTATCTTGCGGGCGGGCAACGGGCTCTTGGACGGCATTCTGGAGCTGATCCCGGCGGCGCGGGTCGGCTTTGTCGGGCTGTACCGCGACCCTCAGACGCTTTTGCCGGTGCAATATTACTACAAGGTGCCCGATCATCTGGATGAACGGGTCTGCATTGTCGTCGATCCGATGCTGGCGACCGGCAATTCCAGTGCGGCAGCGGTGACGCTTTTGAAACAATCAGGGGCCACCACGATCCGGTTCCTGTGTCTTCTGGCGTCGCCAGAGGGCATCAAACACATGAACGAGGTGCATCCGGATGTGCAGATCGTCACAGCATCTGTGGACTCTCATCTCAACGACCATGGATATATTGTTCCTGGGCTAGGGGATGCGGGCGACCGTATGTTCGGTACCAAATAGGGGATTACCCCTTTACTCGGAAACAATCTTGATTCATGATTCGCCCTAGTGATTGGGGGGCGTTGTCATGGCTGTCAAGATGTTGAGTGCGGCGGTCTTTGCGACCCTGCTGACGGTCGCGGGCGCAGAGGGCCAAAGCCTTGCCCAGATCGGCGGCCCGGCCAACCCGCCGCCGCGCAGTTTCAAGGGCCAGCAGTTTGTCGACAGCCGGGGTTGTCTGTTTTTGCGCGCCGGATCTGGCGCACGCGTGAACTGGGTGGTCCGGGTCGACCGCAATCACAAGCCGATTTGCGGGATGCCGCCAAGCGGTGGTGGGGCAGCGCAGGCGGCTTTGGCCGCCGACATGGCGCCTGATCCGCAGGCTGGGGGGCAGGGAGCCGCAACAGCGATGATCGCAGCCCCGGTGGTCGTGGCACCAATGATGGCGGCCAACGCACCTTTGGCGGACCAGACCGCAACGAACCAGACTCCGACGACGCAGACGGCGCGTGCCCCACAAGGCGGGTTCCGGCTTGGTCAGCTTTTCGGCCTTGGTGCGCGCCCCGTTCAGCCGCGCCCGGACCCTGCGCCCACGGTGTTCTCACCTGCTGCAACGCAGACGGGGCAAATTCAGCCTCAGTCCCAAGTTCAGCCCCAAGCGCCGTCGCAAACCGCCGCCTTGCCTTATCAGGGGGCTGGTGTGGCCACGTCGGTTGGGGGCGTGCAATGCTATGGCGATGCGCCGGTGCTGGAGCGTGTGAACGTCGCGGGTGGCACGGCGCTGGTTTGCACGCGCGGCGACGGGTCGGTCAACGGCTGGCGTCCGCCCAGGGCTGCGAATGCTCAGCAGGCCCAGATTGCCGCCCAAACGGCGCCTTTGGTCACCGCCCCGGTGACGGCGGTGCAAGTGATGGCCCCTGTGCAGTATGCGCCGGTTCAGACTGCTGCGCTGCCTTATGCGCCGGTGCAAATGGCCGCGGTCCAGATCACCCTGCCAGTTGCGCCCTCTCGCCAAGCTGTGGCACGCAGCCATGCTTTGCCCAAACCGCCCAAGGGCTGGGCCTACGCCTGGAAGGATGACCGCCTGAACCCGCTGCGCGGCGTTGGCACGGCGGAAGGTCAGGCCCAACAGGATCAGATCTGGACCCGGACAGTGCCCATGATCCTGGTGACGGATGTTCCGCACAAGCGGCCTGTGGCGCAGGTGTCGGGGTTGCGCACCACGGTATCGACCATGTCGACCGATGAGCAGCAACGGGCGATGCCGGCGGCGCAGCAGGTCAGTGTTGTGCCTGCGATTGCTTCTGCAGCGACTGGCACTTTGCTGGTGCAGGTGGGCAGTTTTGGCGACCCAGCCAACGCGCAAAGCACGGCAAGCAGGCTGGCTTCTTTGGGGCTTGCGGTTTCAACGACGACCGTCACCCGCAAGGGCAAAACCTTGCAAATCGTCTATGCCGGGCCGTTCGCCTCGGCAGCACAGGCGCAGGCGGGACTGGCAACGCTGCACGGTGCTGGCTTTGGCGACGCCTTCCTACGTTGACGGCAATACGAATTTGACACTCAGGCAAGAGTAGTGTGAGCAGACCACTCCCCGGGCAACGTCCCGGGGATTTTTTTTAATGCGCGAGGAGTGTCGGGCGCAACCTATTCGGCGCAGATCGCCTGCAGGCGGACCCAGTCGTTGTCGGACAGGATCGGCGCGGGCGACACACCTTTGAAAGGATCGGCCTCGATCAGGCCCAGCGTGGTTTCACCGCTGGGATCAAGGCTACGGGCATAGGCGGTCGATGACAAGTTCACCTGACGGAACTTTTCCAACAAACGCTCATCAGCTATCGGCATCGGCTTGGAGTTCAACAGGCTTTCGGCATAGCCCGCCAAGGCATCCTCGGACAGATGGCCGGTGGTCAGCAGCCGGACCGTGGCAATCAGGCCCGCATGGCGCAAGATAGGGATTACAGGATCGCTGATCTCTGACCGCAGCATGGCCGCAAGTATATAGCCTGCGACAGGTTCGGGGTCCTGTGCCGCCTCTACCAGCGCGTTTGACACCAAAACGATACCGCCGGGCAGCGCCACAGACCCCTTAACCCCATCGCGCACAACGACAATCTCACCCACACCCTGGCCTGACAGCCGTTGAGCCAGCACGGTCGCGCCCTGTTTGCCCAAGGGGGCAAGGCAGGCCGAACCGGTCAGGCGGGCCGCGTCGGCCAGCGCCAATTTGCCGATCTGCACCCGTGTTGCTGTTGGCAGAACCGAGGCGGTGTGGCGGATCATCGCCTCTGGCAGCCAGAACAGGCCAAAGACCGCCGCGAATGCCACACCTAACGTAATGGTTACCCCGCGCACCCGGCCCGGCCTTGGACGGCGGCGGATCAGGGTGGTGCGCACGGTTTCAAGGGCTGCGATCATGTCGGGATCGTCAATCTCTACCGTCTCACTCGGGGTGCCGTCGTCCATGTGGCCGGGGGTGAAAACGGCTGGCAACTCTCCGGGATTGACCCGTTCGACAGAGGGCAGCGACCAATGCGACAGCGCCATTTCGGTGCGCGGATCGGCCAGAACAAGGGTGGCATCGCGCAGGCCCACCACCACCTCACGCAATTGCGCCGCAGCGGTCAGCCGCCAAAGCCCGGTGCATTCCAACCGTTGGTATTTCGTCAGAGCGGTCATCGGGCCTTGCGATCTGGGACCAGTTTGACCGACCTTAGCGGAGGACCCGATGCGCCACAATCCGCCGTCGACATGGATCGGTTGGGCGGGGAGTGGCGCAGGATCGGTCTGCGGTCCGGCGCAAAGGGAATGAATTTCAGGGCTTTGGTTTTCGGTTGGGCGATGCGGGGTGTTTGGACTGCGTGCCGAGCGTCTGATGCGCTTTGGGGCCACGATTTTTCTGCGAAAAATCAGGTTGCGGCTTGGTCAGATGTCACCGACCGCTTCACGCCAATGGCGGCGGCACAGGCTGACATAGGTTTCATTGCCGCCGATCTGCACCTGGTCGCCGTCTTTCATCGCACGGCCATCCGGGCCACGGCGGATCACCATGGAGGCCTTTTTGCCGCATTGGCAGATCGTTCTTACCTCTCGCATTTCATCGGCCCAAGCCAGCAAGGCGGCGGAGCCGGGGAATAGATTGCCTTGAAAATCAACGCGCAACCCGTAGCACATCACCGGAACGCCAAGGTCATCGACCGCACAGGCGAGTTGCCAGACCTGGGTTTTCGACAGAAACTGCGCTTCGTCGATGAAGACGCAGGCGATTTTTCCGATGGCAAACCGGGCTTTGAGTTTGGCGAACATATCTTCGTTCGGGGCGAAGGTGTCGGCGGGTTCGTCAATGCCGATGCGGCTGGCGATGCGCCCCTCACCGGCGCGCTTGTCGGACTGGGCGGTGATCAGGTAGGACGCCATCCCCCCCTCACGGTAGTTGTGCGAGGCTTGCAGCAGCAGGGTCGATTTCCCGGCATTCATCGTCGAATATTGAAAGTACAGCTTGGCCATGCGGTGATTTACCCCATAGGCAAACCGCGTTGCAAGCCGGGAAGGGTATTGGCCGGAAAGACGGGCCCGCCGAAGCCTGTTTGCGAGACTTTGGCCCGGCGGACCCCACCCAAACCGGCCTTTCAGCCAGCACTCATAAAGCCCCGCACATCGGGACTTCTGTATAGAGGACGACCTGTTGCCACAGCGTTAACGGGAAAAACCAGATAGGGCCGTCGGGGCCCAACATGAGGCATCACATGCTACGGCGTGGGGGTCGGGTCTATCGCCCCAACCTGCGTTGGTTCAGCGGGTTTTCTGCCGGGCGGGCGAGGTGGCCCCACCGGTTTTGGACGCCGGGCGCAGGGGTTTAGGGGCGGCTGTCGGGCGCGGGCCGGATTTGGATTGCGGACGCTGACCGCCGGGTTTGCCGCCGGGGCGCTGGCCGCGGTTCTGCGTGGGCTTGGGGGCTGCTGCAATCTCGGACGCGGCCCAAGGGGCGCCACCCAGCACCGGCACCGGCTTTTTCAACAGCTTTTCAACGGCCTGCAATTCGCCCATCTCTGCCGGAGAGCAGAATGAGATGGCATTGCCCTCGGCCCCGGCGCGCGCGGTGCGGCCAATGCGATGGACGTAGTTCTCCGGCACGTTCGGCATGTCATAGTTGTAGACATAGCGCACGCCGGGAATGTCGATGCCGCGAGCGGCAACGTCGGTTGCCACCAGCACATCAAGCTGGCCATCGCGGAATTCAGTCAGCGTGCGGTCGCGGTGGTTCTGGCTTTTGTTGCCGTGGATGGATGAGGCTTTGAACCCCCAGGCAAGCAGCAATTTGTAAAGCTTTTCAGCGCCATGCTTGGTGCGACCGAACACCAAAGCCTGTTCGCCGGGGTGCTTTAACAGATAGGATTCCAGCAGTTTGGCCTTGTCGCCGTTGGGGATGTAGTGAACCCCCTGGACAATTTTCTCGACAGGCTTACCGGGCGGGGCAACCTGCACGCGGACCGGGTTGCGCAGATAGGTGCGCGAGATTTCCTCAATATCATTCGGCATCGTGGCCGAAAACAGCAGGGTCTGGCGGTGCTGCGGGATGTACTTGGCGATCTTGCGCAGAGAGTGGATGAAGCCCATGTCGAGCATGTGGTCCGCCTCGTCCAAGACCAGATAGCCACAGGATTCCAGCGTGAC
>JBBRKS010000134.1:0-11051 GCA_038231775.1 Rhodobacterales bacterium
ATAGGCCTGTCCCTTGGTCGTCAGCCGCAGCGTGCGGCTTTGCACCGACAGGTCGGTCAGCAGAATACGGCCCGCAGCAGGATCATAGCCAAGGCCAAGGCTGGCATGGTCAAACAGAATGGGCGTGGTCTTGGCCGAGGGTTGCAGGGCCCCCGCTGCAATATCCAGCCGCCCGTCCAGTGCCGTGATGCCCTTGGTGTCCAGTGTCGCCGCAATCCGGCCCGAGATTGGCGCATCCAGCACGCCAAGAAACGCCAGAAGCGGCGTTTGTGCGGCAAGATCACGCGCCGCCACCTTGTCAACCTGAACAGAGATGCGCGCACTGCCCGCCCCCTTGGCCGCAATCGCCGTAAAGACCGCTTGGGCCGGGGCACGGCCGCCCGCAACCAAAGACATGCTCAACTGTGCGGCAATCTCGGCGTCGCGGTTTTCAATCGACAACAGGCCGTCGCCGACCTCCCATGTGCGGCCAGCGCGCAGATCGGTCAGCGTCAGGCTAAGACCCTCGACCTGAACCTGCGCCAGATGGGTCAAAGCGGGCAGCGAAAAGGCGTGGTCAAAGGTGGCAAAAAGGGCGGCGAGGTTGTCAATCTTCGGCCCCTGCCCATTGCCAAGGGCCAGCATGACGTGCCCCTCGCGGTCCCGGCGGATCGCGATGCGGGCACCGACGATGCGCAGGCTTTTGGCGCGCACATGGCCGGACAGCAGCCCTTCGGTGTCCAGGTTCAGATAGGTCTCGGGCAGGGTCACCAGCGTCTGACCATCCGATTGCAACAGGCGCAGATCCTCAAGCACCAGATGCGGCTGCCAGTCGTCGCCCAGCGTCACCTCGATGCCGCCGATCGACAGGGCACCCTTGGGCAAGGCATCGGCCAAAGCCCGGTTCAGCCGCGCCTCGACCTCGGCCACAACCCAGACCGGCATTGCCACGGGCCGCCCGACGACCTGCAGAACCAAGGCGGCAAGGCCGAACATAAGTGCCAGAACCACCAGCCGCCCCCCGGTGACAAACCGCACCCGCCGCCGCTGTCTGGTGGGGGCGGCTGAGGATGGAGGGGAAGTGGCGGCGGAGCGCGAAGCGGTGGCTATGGGAGACGTAGCGTCTGCTTGCACTGCGGCGGCCGATGGCAGCATGGCGGACGCGGGCGTTGCCGCAACTGGTGGCAGCATGGCGGACGCGGGCGTTGCTGCATCTGATGGCGCTGCGGTCGTCGCGCGCATTCCGGCGTCTGACGGCGACGCTTTTGCCTCAAGGCGATCTTGTTGCACTGGGCGGCGCCCGGTCGCACCGTGATCTGCTGGCACTCGGCCATCCGCGTTTGCACCCTGATCCGCGGGCCAACCCTGAACCATCGGCGCAATGCGATCCTCAGGCGCCAGCCGATACGTGCTGGCAAAGCCATCCTCGGGCGCAGTTTGATCCCCCGGCCCCATGCGGTCTTCGGGGCGCAGCAGCAGGGGCAGCACGCCGTCGCCTGCGCCGGGCAGGCGGACTGGCTTGGCCAAAGCGGTGCCGGAGCCTGATCCTGCCCCACCGCCCAACCTCGCCACTGTCATGATCTTGCCGCTGTCATGGTCCTGCCGCTGTCCTGCCTGCCTCTTTCATCGCCCCGGTCCTCGTCCAGGTCCGGTCTTGCTTTGGTCCCGGTCCTGCCCCAGCCTGTGGCGCAAATCCTGCGCCAGATTTTGCTTCAGGTCTTGCCATAGATTGCGCCAGACATCTTGGCGTTGCCTTTATCTTTGCCGGAAGGCAACTAGATCGCCAAGGACCGGTCTATCACAAGGCAAGGAGCCGCCCATGACATCTGCACTCGCCGAAGGCCAGATGGCCCCTGATTTTACCCTGCCGCGCGATGGCGGCACCAGCGTCACGCTGTCAGGCTTGCGCCCTTCGCCCGTGGTGCTGTTCACCTACGGTGCAGATGGCACGCCGACCTGCACCAACGAGGTGATGGATTTCAACGCCCTTGCGCCTGAATTTGTGGCTGCAGGCGTTCAGGTTCTGGGCGTGTCAAAGGACCCGGTCGCCAAGCATGACAAGTTCATCACCAAAATGGGCATCACCCTGCCGCTTTTGTCGGACAAGGACGGCCATGTGATGGAAGACTGGGGCGCGTTCGGCGAAAAGCTGTTCTTTGGCAAGCTGGTGCAGGGGGTCTTGCGGTCGACCTTCCTGATTGACGCGCAGGGCCGGATTGCCAAAATCTGGAAGGTGGACAAGGTCAAGGGCCATGGCGCAGAGGTTCTGGCTTGTGTGAAGGGCTAGGCCTCGAACGGTACGCCCTGCCCAAAGCCGGGGGTTTCACACCCCCGGACCCCCGTGGGATATTTGTAGACCAATGAAAGACGCAAGATGAGCATGACTTTGGCGGAAATGGCGGTTGAGGTTCTGACGACCGCTGACGGGACCGCCAAGGCAGCGCTGGGGCGGGCCCATGCAGCGACGTGGTTTTCGGCTCGGGCGGCGGGAACGCCGATTGCTGTCGGGCTGGCGCAGCCGCCCGAGCAGCCCGCCCGGCCCGACAAGCCCGACCTTCTGTCACCGCGAGATGTGCCAAGGCGCAGGCCCGGCAGCCCGCTGGGCCGCATCGCCATGCTGCATGCGATTGCCCATATCGAACTGAACGCGGTTGATCTGCATTGGGACCTGATCGCCCGGTTCGCCCATCTGCCGATGCCGATGGGATTTTATGACGACTGGGTCAAGGCCGCCGATGACGAGGCCAAGCATTTCGGGCTGATGTGCGATTGCCTTGTGGCGATGGGCAGCCATTATGGTGCTTTGCCCGCCCATGCCGGCATGTGGCGCGCCGCCGAGGACACCGCGCACGACCTGTTTGGCCGCCTGGCCGTCGTACCCATGGTGCTTGAGGCGCGCGGGCTGGATGTGACCCCCGGCATGATCACCCTGTTTTCCAAAGCGGGCGAGGCGCAGGCGCTGGCCGCACTTGAGGTGATCTATGCCGAAGAGGTGGCCCATGTCGCCTATGGATCGAAATGGTTCAACTGGCTGTGCGGACGCGACAATCTTGACCCGAAAGAGGCGTTTCACGATCTGGTGCGGCGCTATTTCCACGGGCTTCTGAAACCGCCCTTCAACGAGGCCAAACGGGCTGAGGCCGGGATACCGCCCGATTTCTACTGGCCGTTGACCCAAGGGCTTGATGACGCGGATGACGGGCAGACTGGTACGCAACCCGCGTCTGACACCGCCTGACAGCGGCGGAATCTCGCAAAGCCCCACGCCCGCCCGGTCAAAACAGTTGCGAGGCGGCGTTGCGCTGGTTAGTCACTTGCAACGCCCGTTCTGGGCGGTTTTCATGCCCTTTTTCCAGAACGGACCGCACGTGCTGAACAGGCTCGCCTACCGCATCAACCTTGGCCTCGAACCGTGGTTCCCCGAACAGCGCCTGTTTTTGAAGTCGGATGCCACCACGCGGTTTGTCAGGCTGCGCCCGCTGACGCAGGCGGTCAGCGCTGTAGTGGGCCTTCTGGCCTTGGGCTGGGCGCTTTTGGCGACCGCCATCCTGCTGATGGATTTCATCAATGCCGGGTCGTCGCAGGGTCAGGTGCAGCGCCAGACCTCGCTGTTTGAACAACGCCTGAACGCGTTGTCGGACGACCGCGATCAGTGGGTGGCAGAGGCGGCAGGCGCGCAGGAACGCTTCAACGTTGCCCTGGCGCAGGTTTCGGCCATGCAAGAGCGTCTGTTGTCGTCAGAAACCCGGCTGCGCGAACTGGAAACCGGGATTGACGTGATCCAGAGCACCCTGCGCCGGGCGATCCGCGAACGAGACGATGCACGGGGCGAGGCGACGCAGGCCCGGCTGGCCCTGAACCAGCAGGCGACCTCGACCCACACCGATATGGGGCAGGCCCGCGATGTTGCAGCCACGCTTGACATCATGGCGTCGGCCTTGACTGACACCGCCAAAGACCGCGATGCCGAGGCTGCCGGTGTGGAAGCCGAACAGGCGCGCACCGCCGCTGTGATGCAGCAAAAGGCCCAGCTTGAGGCGCGCAATTCCATCATCTTCGGCAAACTGGAAGAGGCGCTGACCGTGTCTGTCGAGCCGTTGGACAAGATGTTCAAGGCGGCTGGGCTGAACCCGGACGATCTGATCTCAACCGTCAGGTCGGGCTATTCCGGGCAGGGCGGGCCGTTGTCGCCGATATCCCTGTCAACCATGGGCCTGTCGGGCAGCCCGGATGAGACGCGGGCCAATGCCATTCTGCAGGGACTTGATGCGCTGAACATGTACCGCATCGCCGCCTTCAAGGTGCCGCTTGGCCTGCCGTTGAAGACGGCGTTCCGCTTCACCTCGGGATTTGGCGGGCGCAATGACCCGATCAACGGGTCGGCGCGCATGCATGAAGGCCAGGATCTGGCCGGCGACTATGGCTCGCCGGTCTATGCCACCGCCGACGGCACCGTGACCTTCGCCGGTTGGGAAAACGGCTACGGCCGCCTGATCAAGATCAGCCACGCCTTTGGCATCGAAACCCGCTACGGCCACTTGTCGCAGATCGAGGTGAATGTCGGTCAAAAGGTATCGCGTGGCGAAAAAATCGGTGATATGGGCAATTCAGGCCGGTCCACCGGCACTCACCTTCACTACGAGGTTCGCCTAAGCGGCACCGCCGTGAACCCGATGACCTTCATAAGGGCAGCGAAAGATGTTTTCTAAAAGCCGCATCAACGAACCCGGTCCCAAGGCTGGCGAGATCGAGAAACCCAAGGCGCCGGAGGCCCCTTTGACAAAACCTGCGATGGACTACATGCCTGCGACCCAGAAGGGCAAGGCCGGACCTTCGATCCTGTCGTCGGATCTGACGATCGTTGGCAATCTTAAGACCACCGGCGACATTCAGATCGAAGGCACGGTTGAGGGCGATATCCGCGCCCACCTGCTGACGGTCGGCGAAAGCGCCACGATCCGGGGTGAGATTGTCGCCGATGACATCGTTGTCAACGGTCGGGTGATCGGGCGGGTACGCGGGCTGAAAGTGCGCCTGACCTCGACCGCGCGGGTCGAAGGCGACATCATCCACAAAACCATCGCCATCGAATCGGGTGCCCATTTCGAAGGTTCGGTCCAACGACAGGAAGATCCGCTGGCCTCTGGCCGCACCGCCTTGCCGCCGCCCTCTGCCATGTCGTCTGACGGCGTCTGAGGCGACACCCCACCCGCGCCCCGCTGCAAAGGCGTATCAGGTGACACACTCCAAATTTCGCGGGCACTGCTGATCCGGTGCCCGCCTTCTTTTGTCCGCTTGCGGGTTTTCCGTATCCGCAGCACTCGTCTCCCGTGACGGCTGTACCGCGTTATTTCGTGCGCAGCACAGGGCTAGCATCCCAAGCCCGCCGCCCCGCCCGCCAAAACACCTGGCCCCAACACTGCGTTCGCTGAAATGACCCGAAGCCGCCAGAACAGGTCGCAGACTGCCTAGACCCCGCCCGGTCCGGCAGCCCATGGTCGCCTGATGTCAACCACACCGATCACCCGCACCACACCCGGCTACCTTCTGGCCGCCGCCGTGCTGGCCTCGGCGATGGGGTTCATAGATTCGTCGGTGACAGCGATCGCCCTGCCCTCGATCAGGCTCAGTCTGGGCGGCACGCTCGCCCATGCCGAATGGGTGCAGGCGGGCTATCTGCTGGCGCTGGCATCCCTTGTGCTGGTCGGCGGGGCCATGTCGGACCGCTTCGGCGTCGTGCGGGTGTTTCAGGGCGGCATATTGGCGTTTGTGGCCAGTTCGTTACTGTGCGCTGTCGCCCCGTCGATGCCGTTGATGATCGCGGCACGGGCACTGCAGGGCGTCGGGGCAGCGTTCATGGTGCCCTGCTCCATGACGCTGGTGTCGCGCGCCTACCCGCTTGAAGACAGGGGCCGCGCCCTTGGCCTGTGGGCCGCAGCCTCAACCGCCACCACCGCCGGGGGACCGATCCTTGGCGGGCTGGTGCTGACCTTGGGCGGCGATCAGGCGTGGCGCGCCATCTTTGCCCTGAACCTGCCGCTGGGCGCTGTGGCGCTGTGGCTTCTGGCCCACCATGCGGTTCCGGACAAGGGCCGCCCGGGCACGCCCATCGACCTGTACGGAGCCTTCCTGGCGACGCTGACACTGGGGTCCATGGCTGTGGCGTTGACTAAGGGCGGCGCGCTTGCCCTGCCCGCCGCACTGGTCGCCCTCACCGCTGGGGCAACCTTTCTGTGGGTCGAAAGCCACCTGTCCGCCCCGATGATACGATTAAGCCTGTTCCGCGACCGCGCCTTTACGGCGGCAAATCTTGCTACACTGCTGTTGTATATCGGCCTGAACGGCATCAACTTTTACCTGCCGATGACAGCGCTTAGCGCGTGGCACGTCACCCCGATCGAGGTGACGGCGATGTTCCTGCCCATTTCAGTGTTCATCGCGCTGTTCTCGTCACGGGCGGGAAAGCTGGCCTACCGGACCGGCCCCGGCTGGCCCATGACCATCGGCTGCCTGATCGTCGCACTGGCTTACGCGCTGATGTCGCACTTTGCCGTGCAGGGCCAGTACTGGACCCGGATCGCCCCGATTGGCATGATCACCGGCGTCGGGCTGGCCCTTGTTGTCGCCCCCCTGACCGCCGCCGTGATGGCCCACGCGCCAGAGGCCGATCAGGGTGCAGCCTCTGGCATCAACAACGCAACCGCCCGCGCCGCTGGCCTGATCGCGGTGTCGCTGATGGGCCGCATCGCGGGGTGGAGTTACGGCCCCCTGTCGCCCCAAATGCCCGGCTTTGCCGCAACCAGCGCCCTGCCCGCCCATCAGGCCGCCACCAGTGCCGCCTTCGCGCTGATCGCAGGTGCGGCGTCGCTGATGGCGCTGGCGGCGGCTGTTGTGTCGGCTGTGGGGTTGATCAGGCGGTAGGGGTGGCGGCCGGGCAAACAGGTCGCCATCCACATCATCTCCGTGTGATACAGAAGTTAACAAAACCTGAAGATTTTTTGCATATCCGTTTATAATCAAAGGCGTAATCACTATAACACGTGTGTTATCCCCGGGGATATCACACCGTTACCCCTCGGCGTTGGCGTCCGCCCGGCTTTTGCCCGCCACATCCATCGCCAAAGTCGCCGCCATAAACCGGTCCAGATCGCCGTCCAGCACGCCCCCGGTGTCCGAGGTTTCAACGCTGGTCCGCAAATCCTTGACCATCTGATAGGGTTGCAAAACATAGGACCGGATCTGGTTGCCCCAGCCCGCCTCACCCTTGCTTTCATGAGCTTCCAGAATCGCGGCGTTGCGCTTGTCCAATTCCTGCTGGTACAGCCGCGATTTCAGCGCCTGCATCGCGATATCGCGGTTCTGATGCTGCGATTTCAAGCTAGAGGTCACAACGATCCCCGAGGGAAAGTGGGTGATCCGCACCGCCGAGTCGGTCTTGTTGACGTGCTGACCACCAGCGCCCGAGGACCGGTAGGTGTCGATCCGGATGTCTTTGTCCTGCACATCAATCTCGATGTTGTCGTCCACCACCGGATAGACCCAGACCGAACTGAACGAGGTGTGCCGCCGTGCTGCCGAATCAAACGGGCTGATGCGGACCAACCGGTGCACGCCCGCCTCTGATTTCAGCCAGCCGTACGCATTCTTGCCGCTGATCTTGTAGCTGACCGACCGGATGCCCGCCTCTTCGCCAGCGGTTTCGGACTGCATCTCGACCGTGTAGCCCTTCTTTTCCGCCCAGCGCGTGTACATGCGGGCCAGGATCGCGGCCCAGTCGCAGCTTTCGGTGCCACCGGCACCGGCGTTGATTTCAAGGAAGGTGTCATTGCCATCCGCCTCGCCGTCCAGCAGCGCCTCAAGCTCCTTCTGGGCGGACAGGTCAACCAGCGCCTTTAGCGCAGCCTCGGCCTCGGAGACAATCTCAGCATCCCCCTCGGCCTCACCCATTTCAATCAACTCCACATTTTCGCGCAGGCCGTTCGCGATCAGGTCATGGGTCGACTGGGCATCAATCAGGGCCTGACGGTCGCGCATCAGCGCCTGCGCCTTGGCCGGATCGTTCCACAGGTCGGGATTTTCGATCAGCGCGTTGAACTCTTCCATCCGGTGCGGTGCTGTTTCGATATCCATACGCTGCCCCAACAGCGTCAGCGACTTTTTGACCGCTTCGACGTGGTTCTGGGTTTCAGAGCGCATTGTTGGAATTCCCCTCACAGCTTTGGGCCGGATTTAGCGGCAGACGGCGGTCGGGGCAAGGTCGGACGTGGGCCTTGGGCGGGATGGGCCATGCAGCCGCACGCCGCATCACCCGATCAATAGAGCCCGCCAGAGCTGACGCTGCCGAACTTGGCCTTTTTCTGCACGGTCGAGGTTTCGCCATTGCCGTTGGTGACGGTGTCAGACTGGTTGGTCAAATCGGTCTGATCGCTTTCGCCGACCGCAAACAACGGCAGATCCTGCCCCATGCCAAAGCCGCCATCCACCATGGCCCCCAGACCAAAGACAGGCTCTTCACCATCGCGGAAGTATTCGGGCTGCACATTGGGGCCAGAGCTGCCGTCGGGCAGTTGCGCGCCGGTGTAGCGGTCGATGTTGATGAAATGCCCGCCTTCGGGCACCTTGAACGCCGTGCCACCAAAGCGTTTCACGGCCTCTTCCATGAAGGCCTGAAAGATCGGCACGCACAAGGTTCCGCCAAACGCCCCGGGCCCTAGCGTGCGCGGATTGTCAAAGCCCATGTAACAGCCCGCCACCACGTTTGAGGTGAAGCCGATGAACCACACATCCTTGGCGTCGTTGGTCGTGCCGGTTTTGCCCGCGACCGGTATGGGCAGATGAACCCCGGTCGCCGTGCCGCGCTGGATGACGCCCTGCATCATCGAGGTCAACTGATAGGCGGTGATCGCGTTCATCACCCGTTCGCGGTTGTTGGTGATATCAAGGCCCATCCCGGCGGGTAGACTGTCGAGAATGCAATCGGTGCAGGTGCGCGCATCGTGGCGGTAAATTGTCTTGCCGTAGCGGTCCTGCACGCGGTCAACCAGCGTCGGTTCGACCCGTTCTCCGCCATTGGCGAACATCGCATAGGCCGCGACCATTTTGAACAGGGTGGTTTCCTGCGCCCCAAGCGCATTGGCCAGCAGGGGCTGCAGGTGGTCATACACCCCGAACCTTTCGGCATAGCTTGCGACAACCTCCATCCCGACTTCCTGCGCGATGCGGATCGTCATCAGGTTGCGGCTTTGTTCAATCCCGGTGCGCACCGGGGCGGGGCCATAGAACTTGTCATGGCTGTTTCGTGGTGTCCAAAGCCCTTGCGGCGTGTTCACCGTGATCGGCGCATCGACGACCATCGTGGCCGGGGTAAACCCGGAATCGAGCGCTGCGGCATAGACAAACGGCTTAAACGACGACCCGGGCTGACGTGCCGCCTGCGTGGCCCGGTTAAAGACCGAATCCTCGTACGAAAATCCGCCCTGCATCGCCATGACGCGCCCGGTGTTCACGTCCATCGCCATGAAGCCGCCCTGCACCTCTGGCACCTGACGCAAGGACCAGTGATCCAGACTGCCATCAGCAGCCATAACCGGCCTGACCATCACGATATCGCCGACAGAGACCAGATCGCCCGGCCCTTTGGCCCGCGCAGAAAGTGACCCGTCCGGCAGACGCTTTCTGGCCCAGGTCGCATCCTTGGCCGGGATCTGGGCGGGAACATCCTCACCCTCGATACCAACCGAGGCCGTCTTGTCATCGACCGCAAGGACAACAGCGGCGTGCCAGCCTTCCACATCACGCGGCAGGCCCTGCACGTTGGCAAGGGCTGCGCGCCACGTCTCTGGGCTGGTATCTTCCGGGGCCAGAACCTTGCCGGTGCCGCGCCACACACCCTGATCGCGGTCGTACTTTTCCAGACCGTCACGCAGGGCCTTGGCGGCGATCTTCTGCATCTCGGGGTCTTCGGTGGCGCGGATCGACAAACCGCCCGACAGAAACTCATTCTCGCCAAAGGTGCCCGAAAGCTGGCGGCGGATTTCGTCAGTGAAGTAATCGCGCGGCGGCAGCGCGTTGCGCGCCGCCGGAATATCGCCACCCTGAACGGTAAGCAAGGGTTCGGCCTTGGCTGCCTCACCTGTTGGCTGATCGAGATAGCCGTTCTGCTCCATCTCGTTCAGGACAAAATTGCGCCGTTCGACAAGGCGGTCCTTGTTGCGCACCGGATGAAAGTCTGACGGCGCCTTGGGCATCGAGGCCAGCGTTGCAGCCTCTGCCGGGGTCAGGTCGGACAGAGTCTTGTTGAAATATGTCTGGGCAGCGGCCGCGACACCGTAGCTGTTCTGGCCCAGAAAAATCTCATTCAGGTACAGTTCCAGAATGCGGTCCTTGGACAGGGTCTGTTCCAGCCGGGTCGCAAGGATGATCTCTTTGATCTTCCTTTCGGCGGTGCGGTCGCCCGACAACAGGAAGTTCTTGGTGACCTGCTGAGTGATGGTTGACGCACCACGGGTGTTTTTGCCCCGGCTGCGCAACGCCTCCCACGCCGCAGCGGCCATGCCACGCGCATCATAGCCGGCATGGGTGTAAAAATTCTTGTCCTCAGCCGAAATGAAGGCGTCCTTGACCAGATCAGGAATGTCGCCCACCGGCACGAAAAGCCGCCGTTCGGTGGCGAATTCGTCCATCAGCTGACCTTCGGCTGAATAGATCCGGCTGATCGTCGGCGGCGCATAGCGCGCAAGGCTTTCGGTCGAGGGCAGATCCTTGGAATACATGTAGAAGATGCCGCCCACGCTGAGGGCGGCAAACAACAGACCCAGCGTGACCATCGAAAAGATGGCCCCGAAGAACGACACGATGAACCGAAGCACGAAGCCCCCCTTTGAGTCCCCGCCTTATACAGCCATGCGCAGGCCAACGTCAAAACGATGACGTGAGGTTTTCGGGCACCCGGTGCAAACCCGCCGATCCGCTTTTGAGGCAGGATGATGTGTGATGGAAGGCCTCATCCCGCTATAGGGCACCTCTATAAATTGCCCCACCCCCTGCACTGCGGTATGGTGAGACAGTGAACC
>JBBRKS010000135.1:0-11027 GCA_038231775.1 Rhodobacterales bacterium
CAACGGAAACGCCGGTCTCATGTTCTTTCAGAATGCCGATCATCTGTTCTTCGGTGAATCGGGATTGCTTCATCTCTGGTCCTTTCGATTGGGCCAGAGCCTATCTCAAACTGGATTAAATCCAGGGGGCAACGTCAGGGCGGGCTGTGGCCCGTGACGGTTTTTGAGCAGCTCCCACATTCGGCGGCAAAACCATTCGCAAGACATTTGATCCCCCGGATCAAATGCTTTTGCTCAAACCCGGACTGCTTTCTGATCCGCGTCAAATCCCTGAGAATACGGTTCTCACGCCTAAGTCGTTCATTCTCGCGCAAAAGGTTCCGGTCTGGATCGGGCGGACCGGCCTCGTCAGAAACCATCTTCACCCATTTGTTCAGGGTCGAAAGCCCAAGCCCCAAATCAGACGCAACCTGACGCCGTGTCAGACCACTAGTCTGCGCGATGCGAACCGCATCCCGCTTGAACTCGTCGGTGGTGTATCGCTGCCATATCCGGTCTCGTTGATCGCGAGTATTGCTCTCAAAAGAACGGACCGAAACCGGGGCAGGTCCAAAACCGCGACAGGTCCAGATTGCCGTTAGCCACCCGTATAGCTTCGCACCAGAGCACCGGAGACGAGCGTCCAGCCGTTGGCTACGACGAAGAAAGCCAATTTGAACGGCAGCGAAACGACGGCAGGCGGCACCATCATCATACCCATCGACATAAGAATTGCCGCTGTGACAAGGTCGATGATGAGGAATGGTAGATAAATCAGAAATCCGATTTGGAATGAGCGCGAAATCTCGGACAACATGAACGACGGTACCAAAAGAGAAAACGGCGCTTCGGATAATTTTGAAGTTTCCCCGGGACGCAAAGCTTCAAGCGCCGAAAAAGTGTCTGGGTTTGTGCGCCCTGCCATGAATCCGCGGAATGGGGCCATGATCAGGGGGATTGCCTGCTGGACGTCGACCAGACCAGAGGTAAGCGGCTGGACACCTTTGGTCCAGGCTTCCGTGAAAACTGGATCCATGACAAACCACGTCAGGAACAGCGCGAGGCTGACGATCACCATATTCGGTGGCGATTGTTGCAGACCCAGAGCTTGCCGCAAAATCGACAGGACTGTTACGATGAAAGGAAAACACGTCACCATCACTGCAAGACCGGGTACAATACTCAGCAAGGTCACCAAAAGAATGATTTCTACGGACCGGGTGGCCAAAGAGCTATTGTCGCCAAAATTCAACGACATAGTCTGCGCAAGGGCTGGCTCCGCGAAGAGAATGATCAAGGAAGCCAGGGCGAGGATTCGCATCACAAGCCGCCCCGCAAGTTGGCCACCTCGGTCAATCGGACAGCAAGTTGTCCGGCCTGATCCCCCTCAAGTTCCTGCAACTCACCACGTGCGATGAGCCGGTCGCCCACGTACAGTTCCACTGGATCATCAACCCTTCGATCCAGGGGTAGGATGGCATCCCGGCTGAGGCGCAGCAGATCTTTGACCAAGGGTCTTGCCTTGCCAACGCAGATGGTCACCTCAATTGGAACCTGCGCAAAAGGGTTGTTGTCGGTCGGATTATCCATTGGGTCGGTCCTTTCCAGGAAGGTCGAAGAAGCCGCGAACGGCGGCAGCGATTTCGGCGGTGGCTTTGTCCAGGTCGACCTGAGTTTCGACGGTCCCGAGGCGGATGAAGACCTGCCCTTCGCCGAGCGTCGATTCTTCCTCAATGGACAACGGCAAGCCAGTGGCCTGTTCCAACAGGCTTTCTACTGCCGCGCGCACGTTTGGGTGCAGCACCAAGGTCACTGGTGCATCGCCCAACCCCTCTGCCAGCGGCATCAGAGTTTCAAGAATGAAGGGCGCCAGGGTTTCGCGCGCGATTTCTGGAAGCAGCTGACCCACGACCTGCAACAACAGCGGTTCTACGGCTGAAAGGACGTGGCTGCGCGCTTCATGATAGGTGAAACTGAGGGCCTGAAGATTGCGCGCCAGTTCTGACTTTATGCGAGATTGATCGCCTTCAATCGCAGCGCTGGCGTCTTCCCATCCTGCCTTGTAGCCCGTTTCGTAAGACGCAAGTTTTTCGTCTTCAAGCGCGCCGTGATCCAAAACAATGGTGTGGCTTTTTACGAACTTTGCCTCTGTATCAAAAACTTCAAGCTTGAGAGCCATCAGGCGGGCTCCTCGTCATGTTCCATCCAGGTCCGCAGTATTTCGATGGATTCGGCCTGCCGTTCTTCGATAAGCCGGCGTAAGCGGGCCACCGGGTCAGTCTCGATGCCGGACATTGCGGCCTCTTGTTCCGAAAAATCAGCGACCTGAGAGTATACTCCCGCGTCGTCAATCTCGCCGGTCAAGGCAGCATCATCCGCATGAGAGAGGCCACCGTGCAGGGCGAGGGCCAAGGAAGGTGCCGCAAGTTGAGCGGCGTTGCGCGCTGACGATGTCATGATCGGCCGAATGACGAACAGGCCAAGGATCAAGGCGACCATCGCAATGACGCCAAGTTGAATCATAGACATCAGGTTCAGCGGTCCAAACGACGCGAGCAGACCGGATTCGACCAAAGTCCCTTCGACCGGCTGCTGCTGGAAGGCCAGCGACTTCAGCGTCAGGACATCGCCGCGCGTCGTATCAAGCCCTACCGCTGAAGCAACAAGTTCCTTCAACGTCGCCAGCTCTGCGTCGGTTCGGGGTTGAAACTTGATCGTGCCGTCGGCCGCCGTCACCTTTTCCTGGTCCACCAGAACAGCGACCGAAAGTTTGGAAACCGAACCCGGTGATTTCACCACTTTACGGTTCGTTTCCGAGACTTCGTAGTTCACCCTTTCAGACTTATCCGCGGTCTTGCTTTGATTTGTCCCTGCGGCACCTGCAGCGCCGGAAGGCAGGTTGGATGCCACGGTCACACTGCCGTCATTTCCGCTGGACGTTCCACTTTTATCGTTTGTTTCGCTGGAGATCGCAACTTTTCCCTGTGGATCTAAGGTCCGTTGACTAACTTCCTCGCGGTCGGTGACAACATCGACATTGACCTCCACCACCGCTTTTCCCGGTCCAACCCGGGCTGCTAAAAGTCGTTCAACATTTTGTTTGATTTCTGCGGCTTTGGTGGCACCGGCGTTGTTCGGCGCCGAAGTGTCGCTGTCGGAGGGAATCAGTCCCGCCACAGAATCAATGACAGCGACATCATCGGGTTGCATGCCCGAAACGGCTCCGGCCACAAGATGCCGGATGGCTCTGGCCTGATCAGAGGTCAGTGCGCCTGACCGCGTGGTCACCGTGACGCTGGCCGTCGGCTTGGATTTGTCCTGAAACAGCTGCGTCGGCGCCTCTGCAATGTGCACCCGCGCGGATTTGATCTCTGGCAGGGCTAGGACAGTCCGCGCAAGTTCGCCTTCCTTGGCACGCCAGTAGGCGGCGTCGAACATTTGCGAAGTGGTGCCGAATCCTGAAAGAGAATCAAGCAGTTCGTAGCCATTTCCCCCTGTCGCTGGCAGGCCTTGTGCGGCCAGCGTCATTCGCAAACTGTCGCGCTTGCTTTGATCAACATATATAGCGTCGCCGCGAATTTCGTAGGCAACGGCCTGTTGATCCAAAGCTGTGACGACGGCTCCCGCCGCAGCACTGTCGAGCCCGGAATAAAGCAGCGCCATATTCGATTGGCCGGCAAAACGGGCAAGTCCAAGAACCGCCAGGAACATGGCCAACGTCGCCCCAACCAGGATGCCGCGTCGGCCGTTGCTTAGATTGGCCCAGAGCGAAAGCAGATTCTGCAATGTGGTCTCCATTTCGGGCTTCTGCCCTTCTCGGCCACATTGAAGAGTCGGTCTTAACAATCGGTTAGTAGGAATAGGTCTATCTTTGAACACATAGCGAAGATGGAGGTCCCTTTGGCCGAAGCCGAAGCGCCGCAGGATGCGGCTCCCAAGAAAAAGTCGAAACTGCCGCTGATCATTGGCCTCGTCCTGTTCCTTGCCCTGGGCGGGGGCGGTTTCTATGCAGTCTATTCCGGCATGATTCTGGCACCCGCGACGGAATCAAAACCTACGGATGCAGCCATGGATGGCGCAACTGGAGTGGCATTTGTTCCGTTGACCCAAGTCACAATCTCCTTGGGCAAGGTGGCCGAGAATCATCATTTGCGCTTCACCGCGCAGCTTGAGGTTCCAAAGGAAAAAGTTGCGGAAGTGACCGAATTGGTGCCGCGCATTTTGGATGTGCTGAACGGCTATCTGCGTGCCGTGGACGTGCCAGAGCTGGAGGATGCGAACGCGCTGGTGCGACTGCGGTCGCAAATGTTGCGCCGGATCCAGATCGTCACCGGTGAGGGCCGGGTCCGCGATCTTCTCGTTACCGAATTTGTGTTGAACTAAGAGGGCAAAAATGAACCTGATTTCGGATATTCTTCTGTCGGCGGGTGCCTTCGGCGCTGCGATTTACTGCATGATACTGGCGGCCCGGCTCAAGAAATTCACAACACTTGAATCCGGTATGGGGGGCGCAATCGCGGTGCTTTCCGTTCAGGTTGATGATATGACGAAGGCGCTCGACAAAGCCCGCTTGGCTGCAACCGGTTCGGCAGTCGGCCTCGAAAGTCAGACTGCCCGGGCGGAAGCCGTTGCGGCACGGATCGAGTTGCTTCTGGCATCAATGCACGATTTGCCCGAATCCGCCCCGCCCGCGCGAACAACAACACCAGACATTGACGAAGAGGCAGATCGCAAATTGCGGTTCATTCGAAGACGTCAGACCCGCAGCGACATGGAGGCGGCAGAATGACCACACGCAGAAGGAAGGCTGGACGCGGAATCCTCGTTATCCTTTCGCTGATCCTCGCCTCGGCGGGTGCGTTGCGCCTAGGGTCCGGGATTGGCGCTGCCCTTGCAAACTCGGCAGTTGAGCCCTCTGCAGCGCCGATGAACTGCCCAACTCCGCCTGCAGCCCTTGCCGCCGCATTGACGGGCCGGGAATCGCAAGTCAAAGCCCAGGAGCAGGCAGCGGCCGAACGCATGTCCGCGCTTAAACTGGCCGACGAAGCGATCTCAAGACGGATGGGCGAACTAAAGGCAGCTGAAGACGAACTGAAGAAAACTCTAGCGATCGCCGATGGCGCTTCCGAGAAGGACCTCACGCAGCTGACTGCCGTCTACGAAGCGATGAAACCTGTTGATGCGGCTGCCTTGTTTGAGACGATGGCGCCGGAATTTGCCGCAGGTTTCCTCGGACGGATGCAGCCTGCTTCTGCGGCGGCGATCATGACCGGTTTAAAGCCTGACACAGCCTATCAGGTCTCCGTTCTGCTTGCCGGTCGGAATGCAACGGCACCCAAGAATTAGGGTCAGTCTTTCTTAACTCGAAAGTGTCAATCATGGCGTGGGCAATAGTAGCTGGAGGCGGGCCATGTTAGCGGTAGTCGGCATTGTAATGATCTTCGTGATGGTCTTCGGTGGATATATGTTCGCTGGCGGCAAGATGGGGATCATCCTGGAAGCCCTGCCGCACGAAATGATCGTGATCGCCGGGGCGGCGATTGGTGCCTTTCTGCTCGGCAATGATATGGCGACGGTCAAGCAGGCAGCTAAGGATCTCGGCAAGGTCTTCAAAGGCACCAAATGGAAGCCGGGGGACTATCGCGACCTTCTCGCGCTTCTCTTTGATCTGGTCAGGATCGCGCGGTCAAATCCTGTGGCGCTGGAGGAACATGTCGAAAATCCGGAAGGGTCGTCAATCTTTGGTCGGTATCCCAAAATCCAGCATGATCACGCAGTTGTTGAGTTGATTTGCGATACGCTGCGTGTCGCTTCGATGAACTATGACGATCCGCATCAAGTCGAAGAGGTGCTCGACAAAAGGATGGAGGAAGCGCATCACCACGCGCTTCACGGCAGCCATGCGTGGCAATCGATGGCTGACGCCATGCCTGCCATCGGCATTGTTGCGGCTGTTTTGGGCGTTATCAAAACCATGGGCTCGATTGATCAGCCGCCGGAGATTCTGGGTGGAATGATTGGTGGCGCCTTGGTCGGGACGTTCATGGGGGTGTTTCTCGCCTATGGTTTCATTGGTCCGATGTCATCGCGCATAAAGTCCGTTGTCGACGAGGACAACTATTTCCATCAATTGATCAGAGAGGTTCTGATTGCCAACCTCCACCGCCACCCGCCGAATATCTGCATTGAAGTGGGCCGCCAAAACACGCCCCACCATGTCCGACCTAGCTTTGCCGCCGTTGAAGAGGTGTTGCGCGGTTTGAAACAGGAAAATGTCGCATGAAATGCTGGCTTGTCCTTTTGTTTGCTTGGGTCTTTGGCCCTTTGGCGGCTATTGCAGGGCCAGCCGTCGTTACCTCGGGGGAACACCCGGGCTTCACGCGTCTTGTCGTGCAGTTCGACCGGCCCGTAAACTGGTACATGGGTCGGACGTTGGATGGTTACGAATTGCGCTTGACAGACGAGCGACCAAACTATGACATGGCCAAAGCCTTTGATCTGATTGGCAGAAGTCGGCTTGCGGCGATTTGGGCCGATCCCAAGACCGGGGATTTTCATATTGGCATCGCTTGCCAGTGCTATGCCATGCCCTTCGAATTTCGCCCCGGCATTGTGGTGGTTGATTTGCGTGACGGTGTACCGCCAAAAGGGTCGTCATTTGAACACCCTCTGGACGTCCCCGCACCCCCTCCGGATCCAGCAATGCAGACAAAATATGATGGCTCAAATTTGGCTCAGCCCAAAGTTGCCGTAACCCCAGATGCCATGCTGCCAGTCTACGACTGGACCAATCTCACGTTGGATCATTTGCACGCTGTCACCGGTGCGCCGATGGATGCAGCGATGACGACATTGCAGTCCGACGGTTTGGAAAACAACCCGGGACTTGAAGCTTTGCGTGTATCGCTGATGGACGAAATAGGCCGCGGCGCGTCGGAGGGCATTGTTGATTTTGTGAAGCCAAAGAAATCGGCCAATCCTTCCAGCGGTGATGCTGATCCGTCTGTGCACATACATCTCGGTGAGACGCCGAATATCATCATCCGGCAAAAGGGGAAGGACCATGCACCGATGTCCGCGAAAGGTGCGGCTTGCATTTCGGATGTCCAGCTTGATATTCCTGCGTGGGGTTCGTCCCGCCCCGTTTCGGATCAACTTGGACCTGAGCGGCAAGGTTTGACCGGAGAATTTGATAAGGCTGATCCCGATGCCGTCATCCGTGCGGTTCGTTTCCAATTGTTTTTGGGATTTGGCGCCGAGGCTCGGGGACTGGTCAGAACATTTCCCGACAATTTGCCTGACAAAGTCATTTGGGACAGTGTGGCGCGGATTTTGGATGATGTGCCAGATGTAAATTCGGCGTTTGCCGGCATGGAGGATTGCGACACCGCTGCCTCCCTTTGGGCGACACTCGCTACGCCTGCCGTTCTGCCAGCCGGCAATGTTGGCCGGGCTGCGGTACTGCGCAATTTCTCTGCCCTGCCACCGCACCTGCGACGGCTTTTGGGTCCGCGACTTGTCAAGCGATTTTTAGCCGTAAATGACATAGCCGTTGCCACGTCGCTTCGAGATGCCATCCTGCGAGCGCCCGGTGACCCAGGTCCGGAAATAATGGTCATGCAAGCGGAAATGGACCGTGCCTTTGGCAAACCAGGCCACTCCGAAGCGCGATTGGAACCCCTTTCCGTCGCTTCCGGTCCAAGTTCCGGAGAGGCTTTGCTTGCCCTTGTCGAGCAACGAGCGACACTTGGCCAAGCCGTGAGTTTTGAGCAGGTTCAGGCGCTGGAAGCTTACCTGAAAGGGCGGTTGGGCAGTGCGGATGAACGACGATTCCAGCAAGTGCTCGTCTTGGCGAGGGCAGCTTCTGGTGATTTTGACAGCGCTTTTGCCGAATCTGCACCGATGCCGGAGGTCCGGCCAGTCTTGTGGCGCATTCTGGCAAATGCAGGACCGGACAGCGCTCTGCTCAACCACGCGACACTCCCGCTGAATGTACCCCCACCACCGGAGGCCAAAGCCGTGGCATCGATATTGGCCGACCGAATGCTAGGTCTCGGTCTTGCCGATCAGGCGGCCAACTGGTTGAGTCTGGCAGACAAAGTTCCAGCCAAACTTAAAGCACGCGTTGCCCTCGCACAAGGGAATGGACAAGCGGCCTTGGATGTCCTGATGAACGACGATTCATTTGCAGCTCTGACGATCAAGGCTGCGGCCCTGCAAACGCTAAACGACCACAAAGCTGCGGCCGACATTTTCGCTCAACTTGGCAAGACACGTGAACAAATGTCAGCACTCGATCAAACGCAAGTTTGGGAAGTGATCGCCAAAGATGGTTCGGACCCATGGAAGGCGGTCGCCTCCGTTGTTTCTCCGCTCGAAGGAAATAAAGCTGACACCGCCAAAGAACTTGCGCCGAATATGTCGGCAACTGAGGGGCCGCTCGCGCGCAACAAGGCCCTCGTTCAAGACAGTTCGGCGACCCGTGATGCAATAGCAACGTTACTTAATTCGGTCAAAATCCCTGATCCTTAGGTGATTGATCTTAAGGTTTTTTGGGGGTGATCCTTTCTCAGGAGCGGAAGGATATAACGTGGGACAAATCGTCACGGAAGCGCCACTAAGACGCACTCCGTCAGAGCAGCGCCACAGCGATCGCAAGCATCGCTCTCGACGCCGAGCAACGAGATCGGCATTTATTCCCAGAAAGTGGCAAAGTCGCGCAATTGGACGGCGATCGAGAATTTTAACAGGGTAATCCAACTTTTTTAACGTGGTGCATATGTAGAATTCACGCGGCCATTTTCAGTTTCTGGCGGGAGTGATGCCGCCGATGCCCATGTTCGGGCGGTCGTTGTTATAAGTTAATAGCCATTGCGAAGCTTGATCCTACGCTTCCTCGATGGTTTCAATGATGTATTGGTCGGAGCGCATGAGTTCTGAGATCACGTTGGTGTCGAGGAGGATCATCGATCACTCGAAGTCCGGCGCGGGCCGCATCGCGCTGCGCTTTGTTGGCGGAAGGTCGATGCCGCCCACCGCCGCGAACCGCGCATGAATGGCCTGACCGAGGTTCTTCGGGGCGCTGGGCTGTCCGACAACCTGCCGCAGGATATCGCGCGCCTCTTCCTCCATTGAGCGGCCATGCTCGGCCGCCCGCACACGCAGGCGGCGCTTTACATTATCGTCGAGATTTCGAATCGTTATGCTGGCCATGGCACCCTCCGGTTGCAATGCCAAAGCTATGCAGTGATTGCAGTGCAATCAAGCGACGTTTGCCCGATTGACTGTGGCGCCACCATCGGCTGCAACCACTTTCAGCCTCGGCTTCAGCATCTCGCCCACCGCGTTCACCCCGGCTCGGAGCGGCGAGTCGATTAGTTGGGCGTAGCGCTGGGTGGTGCCGATCTGGGTGTGGCCAAGCAGCCGCCCGATCATTTCCAGCGAGGCGCCGCCCGAGTCCAGCAAGGAGGCAAACGTGTGGCGCAGGTCGTGGATACGGACGTCGGGGATTTCAGCCTGCACCCGCATCCGTTCCCAAAACCGCTTAAGGTCAACCACTGGCTGGCCGGGCACATCGCCGGGGTAGAGGAAGGGACAGCCCTTCGGCACGGCATCGCCACGCAGGCGGATCTCGGCCTGCCCGAGGACCGGATCATTGAGACGGCCACGGAAACCCGGGGGGCCCACCCTGCCCCGCCCGATGGGCCTAAGGCGCTGGACCGCGCGATGGAGCGCGCTGCCAGGCACGATGCCCAAGCCTCGGCAAACTTCCCGAAGCCCTTGAGTGGCAAACGGCTACCCAGATGCACCGTTGCCACGGCACGGCCCAGCACCGACGAAGTGGCGACCTTCTACGCCGACATCGTCAATTCCGACCGCCACCTGCCCTCCAATGCGATCAGCAACACCCTGCGAGATGCTATGCTGTCCCGCGGCCTCGTCACGCCGGAAAGGTTGCGGGCGCGGGGCGTGTGGTGATCCGGCCAGCAGTTTCGATCATTACGCCTTGATTGCCACTCCGATTGACATCATATTGCGGTATTAGAAGTGGAGCCGCACATGAGCCTCGAAGCTTTCGCCGAAAATGGCCGGTTTGCCCCGAACCGGATCGCCACCTCCCTGCGCACCACGCTGGACGAGGTCGCCCGCACGGTCGGCCTTGGCCGTGATGCCGTCATGCGCCAGGACCGGATCGCCAGCCCCAAGACCCAAAAGCGCCTGCGCGAAATGGTCGAAATCCTGAACCGGGTCGAGCCGCGCTTTGGCTCGGCGTTGATCGCCTATGCCTGGTATCGGTCCGAACCGCTGGCCGGTTTCGGCGGGCTGACCGCAATGCAGATTGTGCGCGATGGCCACGCCGGGGATGTGATGGATTACATCGACGCGGTCGATGCTGGCGTTCACGCCTGACGGATGCGTTATCAGGGGATTCTGTACCGGGCGCTTAACCCGATCCGCGCCCGGGAGCCAATGTCCGGCGAAGGCGCCCGGCTGCATGGCGGGCGTTTCAACCCCAAGGGCAGACCCGCGCTCTACACCGCACTGACGGTGATGACGGCAATCCGCGAGGCCAACCAGATCGGCACGCTGCAACCGACCACTCTGGTGTCCTACGAGGCGGACATAACGCCGATCTTTGACGCGACGGATGCGGATGCGCTGGGCAGCTACGGCATGACGCCAGCCGATCTTGCCGCAGACGACTGGCGGATACGAATGCAGAAGGATGGCAAAGTTCCAACCCAGATCCTGGCCGAGAGGCTGATCGCAGAGGGCTATGCGGGACTGCGGGTGGGGAGCTTTGCTGCGGGGTCAACCGCCGAGGATATGAACATGGTGCTTTGGGTCTGGGGCAACGCCCTGCCCGCGAAACTGGTGCTGATCGACGACGAGGGGCGTTTGCACCACTAAGCAGGTTGGCTTGGGCTGGTCAACGAATTGCATCTGTGATTCAGTTTTCGCTTAGGTTGGTGGAGGCTCGACATGGCTGGAAAATCTCGTGTGACGGCGACCGACGAGCAGAAGACGGCGCTGAAGGTTTTGGCGCA
>JBBRKS010000136.1:0-11026 GCA_038231775.1 Rhodobacterales bacterium
ACCACCAGACCCGCCAAGGGGCCCACTGACAGATCGATGCCGCCCACCACGATGGTCGAAAATTGCGCCAGCGCGATAAAGCACAGGATCGCCAGCAGGCTCAGCATCTGGCCGATGTTGAAGCCAGTCAGAAAGTAGGCGTTCAGCGACTGGGTGCCCAAAAGGATCACGGCGGTCAGCACCGTCAGCACCAGCGCAGGGAAACGGTCATCGACCAGCGCCTTGCGCCAGCCGGTGCGGCGTGGTCCCTGCCCCGTGCTGGCTGCCCGGGCCGCAGTTGCGGTCAGGTTGGCTTCGGTGATCGCCGTGTCGGTCACGTCACCGCCGGTCAGCTCGCGTGAAATGCCACCGCGGGCAAAGACCAGAACGCGGTCGCACAGGCCTTCAAGCTCTACCCCGTCCGAGGCTGCGATGATGATCGCGGTGCCAGTATCGGCCAGCGCGCGCAGGCGTTGATAAATCTCGCTGCGGGCGCCCACGTCCACACCCTTGGTCGGCTCGTCGATCAGCAAAAGCCGTGGCCCGGCCGAGATTTCGCGGCCAAACAGCACCTTTTGCTGATTGCCGCCGGACAGCTCGCTCATCAAGGCTTCGGTCGACGAGGTGCGCACGCGCAGGCCCGCAACCACGTCGCTGGCCAAAGCAGCCTCTGCCGCGCGCCGCACCAGCCCGAAGGCCGCGATGCGGCCCAGAACGCCGATCCCGATGTTTTCCCGCAAGGACAGGTTCAGGAACAACCCTTCCGAATGGCGATCATCGGGCACAAAGCCGATTCCCGCTGCCCGCGCAGCGCCCGGACCGCTCACCACCAACGGCTTGCCGTCCAAAGCGATGTGGCCCGCGCTATGCGGATGGACACCTGCAAGGGCGCGCAACAGCTCGCGCTGGCCCTCACCTTCCACGCCGGCCAATCCCACGATCTCGCCGGCGCGGGCGGTCAGACGCACATCATGAAAGCCCGGACCGCTAAGCCCTTGGACTTCCAGCATCGGGGTCAGGGCCACCGCGCTTTTGGGTGGGAACATCTGGGCCATCGGGCGACCCGCGATCAGGCTGACAATCTCGGCCTCACCGATGTCACGCGCCATCCGGGTGGCCACCATCTCACCGTCGCGCATGATCGAAATGCGGTCGGCAAGTTCGGTCACCTCGTGCAAGCGGTGCGAGACATAGACAATCGCCACGCCCTGCGCCCGCAGACTGTTGATCACAGCAAACAGCTGGCGGGTGTCATCATGCTGGAACGGCTCTGTCGGTTCATCCAGAATAAGCACGGCAGGGTTGGTCGCCATCGCCCGCGCGATTTCGACGACATGCAGTTGTGCGAGTGTCAGGTCACCGACCAGATCCTGCGGCGCCATCCGCAACTGCGGTGTCGCCACCTGCGCAATCAGCGCCACGGCGGCCGCCAGCGTGATATCTGGGGCTGCCAGTTGCAGGTTTTCCAGAACGGTCAGGTCATTTGCCAACGCCGGATGCTGAAACGCCACCGATATGCCGCGTTGCCTGCGCGCATTTGACCCTTCGGCGGTCACATCTTCACTTTTGAGGATGACCGACCCCGCACTGGCCCGCAATACGCCGGCTGCCACATTGATCAAGGTGGACTTGCCCGCCCCGTTTTCACCCAGGATCGCGTGAACCTCGCCGGGATAGGCGTGAAAGGTCACACCCTTCAGCGCGTCCACCGGACCAAAGCTTTTGCGGACAGCAACCAGCGTCAAAGCCGCAGCCGTTTCTGACGCGGAGCTTTGCGGTGCCGCTGTGACGGGTGCGACGGTGCCTGCCGCCCGGGTAGAACCTTGCGCGCCGCCGCGGCGCAACACCATGGGCAGGCCCACTCCGCCGATCACGATCAGTGCCTGAACGATATTCTGCATGGAGCGATCCATGCCGACCGACAGCACGAGTTGGCCCAGAAACGTCAGGAAGAATGCCCCCACAACGGTCGCAAAGACGCTGCCCCGCGCCCCACCCGCCACCGCATTGCCGCCAATGACCACCGCAGCCACGCTGGAAAGGATATAGGCGTTTCCGGCAAAGATGTTGGGGATCGACAGAAACCCCGCCAATATCACCCCCGCAACAGCATAAAGAAATCCGGCCGCCATGTAGGTGAGGATGCGGTAGGACTTGACCGGAATGGCCACGGCAAACGCCGCCGGCGGGCTGACTGAAACAGCGGTGAACCTGCGCCCGATCAAGGTTCGGTCAATCAAAACAATCGCGACCAAAGCTGCCAGCCCAGCCACCCAAACCGTGTTCGGAATGCCCAGCGTCAGACTGATCGCCAGCTTGGCCAACTCCGGCGGAGAGGCGCTTGGGACGCCGTTCGACACAATCAGCGCCACCCCGAACAGGACAGAGTTCACACCAATGGTCGTAACCAATGCCGGCACACGCAGCAGGGTGATGACCACCCCGTTCAACCCACCGACCAAGATCCCCATCGCCATCGCACCGGCGATGTAGGCGGCCAGACTAGCCCCACTGGCATCGGCAGGCGGCAGTTTGGTCACCATCACTGCCGCGAGGGACATCACGCCTGCAATCGAGATATCAAGACCTCGTTGCAAGATCACGAGGTGCTGACCGATCGAGGCAACCGCCAGAATGGCGATGAACGGTAGCATTGACAGGAATGCGCTGGCTGAGACGGTGCTTGGGGCGACACCGGCCCCGACAATCACCAAGACAAGCGTCGCAAGAACCGCCCGCCCCCCCAATGTGCCCAGTACCAAGGCGCGCAACCGCAAGATCAAGCTCAACCGGGTAGGCCGACGGTCTGCGTCGATCGGCAAAGTGGGCATTGTCATAGCCTCTCTCTCATGCTGAGCCCGCCCCCTTGCGATCGGCAAGAAGGCGGGAAGAACCGGGCTTTTCAGATCTTATTTCGCCAGCAACTTCATCAGTTTGTCCTGCGGCAGCATCGTCGACAGGATGGCGTCCGGCGGCAGGTTGGTGTCGCACTTGGGCATCAGAGCCGGATCACCCGAGGCGCTGTCTTCGGCCAAAGGCAGGTTCAGGATGCTGGCCTCGGTGTCGCTCAGACCTTCTGCCGCGGCAACAGCCTTGCGCAGGGCCACACGCACCATCCAGGTCCGTGCCGAAACGGTCGCCAACTGGAAGCCCGGGTTGGCGGCCTTGTTCGCCTGCCAGAAGCAGCCCAACTCGTTGGCATCCTGCGACGGCCACAGCGGGATCTGACGGTTTGCCGCCACAAAGGCACGCAGAGCCCCCATCGAACCCTGGCCATAGTCGCTCATCACAGCATCAATCTGGGGGTATTTCGCCAGCATGCCTGCCATGACGCGCTGCGCCTCTGCCGGGTCCCAGTTGGTATCGACCGGGCCTTCCAGCACTGTGATGCCGGGGTTCTTGGCGAAGACGGCCTTCCAGCCCTCGGCCATAGCGGCGCTGGTCGGGTTGCCGGGCGTGCCGCCCAAAACGATGACGTTGCCCTTGCCGTGCAACTGCGCCACGGTCCATTCGGCCAGCGTTGTGCCGACGCCGACCACGCTTTCGGTCGTCACGTCCAGATACTCCTTGCCACGCTCACCGGGGAAGCCTTCGCCGACGGCATAGGGCACGACCGCGATGCCGGCCTGCGAGGCCTGCCGCATGGCCTTGAGGATCGCCTCACCGCCGTCGGGATAGGCCACGATCACGTCGAACTGCTGGGCGATCAGGCCCTGAATGTCCGAGATCTGCTTTTGCGGGTTGCCCTGACCATCGGTGTAGCGGGTTTCGGTGATGTTGGGGCACTTGGCCGCTTCATCTTCGAACTCGGCGCGCACGATCTTGCGCCAGCCATTGCCACCCCAACCATCGGACAGGGCCACCTTGATCGGCTTGGTGCCGCAGAAATCCGCCATTTTGGCCATTTCCGCGATGGTGCCCACTTTGTCGGGGGCCACGTCAATTCCTGCAAACTTGTCCTCGGCCATGGCCGCACTGGCAAGCACCAACAGCGCCATACCTGACCCCGTTGCGATGAGCTTCCTCGTCAATTCGCGCATTTCATCCTCCCCGAATGTTGATTTTCGTCCTTGTTGGGTCAGGATGGCCCGGCCAAACCAGTGCCGACGGCCCATCCCTTACAACCTGCCCACCACAACTGCGTGTCACCAAGCTTTGCGGCGGTCAGCCCTTCTCTCCCGGCTTTCAGCTATAGGGTCGGCTGAGCCAGCAAAGAAATAATAAGATTTGGTAGAAGCTATCAGCGAGTGTGATAGTTCAGCGCCCGCGCAGGCCCAAAGTGGGTCCAACACCGGCATGGGTGAACCGGCGCAACGAGGACGCAAGGTCGGCCTGCGTCAAGCCCCGCCCGATCACGACAAGGCGGTTATCACTGTCATCGGGCAGATCGGGCAAAATCTCGGGCGTCTGGATGGTCTGCCTGACAGTCTGCAACAGCAAGCGCCCGGCAGGTGTCCGCACCACCGCCTTCATGCGCAGCACCTGCCCGCCCCGAGCGTGCAGCATCCCCGCAACCCAAAGGCTGATCGCTGTCCAGTCCGGTTGGGCCCCGAGCGGCAGCGTAAAGGCCGCAATGGGCCCGTCCGTCGGATCAGCCTCGAACATAACTGGTAAAGCCAACGCGTCATCGGGAACTGGCACCTCTGCCCCTTTGACCGCGCCGAACAAGGGCGCGCCCGGGTTCATCTGGCGCAACGTCGCCACCAGCACGGCCACATCTTTGGCATCCGCAGCGTCCAGCTTTGACAGGATCAGCGCATCCGCACCGATGACCTGCGCGCGGGCAAGGGGTTCGCCTTGCAGCGTCGCCAGACCGTGCAGCGCGTCCACCACCGTCACCACCTCGCCCAAAAGCACCGGGCTGTCCGGTCTGGACAGGGCAGCCCTGATCGGACCGGGGTCGGCCAGACCGCTTGTCTCCAGGACGATCTGCTTTGTCCCTTGCGCTGCCATCTGGGCCAACAAGGTCATCAGCGCGTCGAGTGCGCTGCAACATACGCAGCCCCCTGACAGCACCCGGACGGCGTGGTCTGGCAACAAGGCCGGGTCAACTGGCGCCTCTGCCGCCTCGTTGATGATCAAGGCAGCAGACCCCAAGGCCCCAAGCCGCACCTGATGGCGCAGGAACGTGGTCTTGCCAGAGCCGAGAAAACCACAAAACACGCTAAGACGAACCGTCACCGGAGGCACACCTTAAATGTGCAGCGGGTCAAAGGCTGCGCCCAGCAACGCTTCGCAGGCGTGCCAAACCGCGTCGGTATCGGCCACCAGTGCCTCAACCCCATCCGCGCGCCGCAACCGCAGGGCACCTCCAGGCGCCGCGGAAACGGAAACGCCCAAGGACTGCATCACATCTCCCAGCACCGCAACGCTGCGCCGACGCGCTTGCGCCAGATCCAGCGGCGTCGCGGCCCCTGCCTCCGTCAACACATGCCGGGCGGCCCGAAATTCACAGATCGAACACATCTGATCCTCCACCAGGCCAATGTAACGGCCCGACTGCGACCTGACCAGCCCTGACAAACAGCCTGCCGATCGATCACCCTGCAACATAGAAGGTATCATAAAACCTTATTTGAACGCGCCGAATTCAGTTGCTAACGCTATAGCTGGAGGGGTTTTGCGCCTTTGTTGCAGTCGCTCATCGCAGGTCTGTCGCGTGACGATTGCCAAGCAAACAGCGCAAAAATCGCACGACAAAGTCTTAAAAGGGAGGAGTATCCTATGGGTCGGACCATCATCCGGAATGCCATCGTACTGTCCATGGATCCGAAAATCGGAGAGTTGCTGGACGGTGACGTGCTGATTGACGGCGAAAAGATCGCCGCGGTCGGCCACAATCTTGGCCCAGTCGATGCGATCGAGATCGACGGCAGCGGCTTTATTGTGATGCCGGGTTTCGTGGACACCCACCGTCACACTTGGCAATGCCTGATGCGCAATGCGGCCGCAGATTGGTCGCTGGCGCAGTATTTTGGCGGCGTGCGCGGTGTGATGGGCGGGCTTTACACCGCCGATGACATGTATGTGGCGAACTTCATCGGCGCGCTAGAGGCGCTGGATGCCGGCATCACCACCATGGTGGACTGGTCACACAACACCAACACCCCCGAACATGCTGACGCGGCGATCAAGGGCCTCGTCGATTCCGGCATTCGCGGGGTTTACGCCTATGGCAATTCCAACGCCGAATGGTTCCCGATCTCGAACGAGCCGACGAACTTTGCCGATGTCGAACGCGTCCGCAAACAATACTTCAACAGCGATTCCGGTCTTGTGACGATGGCCTTTGCGGCACGTGGCCCTCAATTCGCCACGATGGAACAGACCATCCGTGACTTCCGCATGGCGCGCAACCTTGACCTGCCGATCACCCTGCACGCAGGCGACGGGCTGTGGGGGTTGAACCACCCGATTGACCAGCTGAACGCAGAAGGGCTGCTTGGGCCCAAGACCACCTATGTCCATTGCTGCACACTGGCTGACCACGAATTCAAGCTGATGGCGGACACCGGCGGCTCTGCCTCCTTAGCGGCAGAGGTGGAACTGAACATGGGCCACGGCAACCCCGCGACGCTTGGCTGCCTGAAATACGGCCTGCGCCCCAGCATTTCGATCGACGTCTGCACCTCGGTCGGCGGAGACATGTTCACCCAGATCCGCATCCTGATGGCCGCAACCCGCGGTGTGGTAAACGCGCAAGCCTTGCTGGAAAACCGCCTGTTGGACCCGGTGCCCTTGACCGCCAAGGACATGCTGGACTTTGCCACCCTGTCGGGTGCGCGGACGGCGAACCTTGATCATGTGACCGGATCGCTGACCCCCGGCAAGGATGCCGACCTGATCATGCTCGACACCAATTCGTTGAACATGTTCCCGGTCAACAACCCCATCGCCGTGGTGGTCGAGGATGCCCATGTCGGCAACATCGACTCGGTCTTTGTCAAAGGTCGCGCGGTAAAACGGCATGGCAAACTGGTGAACGTCGACATCAGGGCGCTGCGGCGGCGGATGGAAACCACGGTCGACGGCCTGTTCGCCCGTGCCGGCGTGCCACGTGGGCAAAACTGGCTACCCAAGCCTTACACCGGCGGCACCACCGCAAGCTGAACCTGCAGGAGAACGAGATGCCCGCCTACACCTTCAATTGTACCGACCACGGGCCTTTCACCGCGCACCGGCCCATCGCCTTGTTCGATGCGCCATGCCTTTGCCCAGTGTGCGAAACGCCTGCCTCGCGACAGGTGTCACTTCCCATGCTGGGCCAGGGAACCAGACAGGCTCCGGCTCCGGTCCAGGCCAGCGCCACAAAAGCGCACGCCGTTGGCTGTGGCTGTTGCACGCCGGTCAAACGGCAAGACGCCAACGCCACGGCCATCATGGCCGCTGCCCACAAACCCAGCGCCCCGACCGGTGGATTGTTCGCGGGCACGTGAAGCAAAGACGGCCAGCATCGCGTGTGCTGGCCGGTTCAAAAAACGACGCGATGGCAAACGATAAAAGGCACGAGGCGAAGTCGGGAACGTGACTTCACTCGAGTGGGAAATCCGTCTCGAGCAAGCCAAGACTCGCTCGGCGTCATCTACGCGGATGGAGATGAGGCGAAAATCGTCCGACCTGATTTCGTGTTTTTCGGTCAGTTGCCGGATGGCTCGATTGTTGCGGACATCGTCGACCCTCACGGCATCCAGTTTGGCGACGCAATTCCGAAGTTGAAGGGGTTGGCGCGGTATGCGGAAGCTTGCGGCGGCCAATATCGACGTATCGACGCAGTCGCAAAGATCGGCGACATGTCTCGGGTCTTGGACCTTATGGAGGAAGGCACCCGCGCGGCAATCGCCGCCGCCACATCGATTAAGGCTCTGTACGAAAGTGACGCAGCTGCCGACTACTTGGTTTAGGCCGCTTTTTTCGATGCCAGTCGTGCGCGCGGTGGGAAGGGTTTTGCCAACACCATCAGCTCCGACAAGGAGAATTTTATTTGTTTTCCAGTGTGTTGTCGCTCTGAACCGGAATAGGCGCGGTTAACAGGTCCGGAGAATATCAGCCCGGAGAGAACGCTTCCGGGCCTCATGTAACCAAAGCCGGTTAACAGCCCCACCCGCATAACTCCCGAAAGCAACGAGAAAATTCGGCCGCAGCCGGATCGGGAGAAGGATTTCGCTGGGGCAAATGGCGGAGAGGGTGGCAGCCATGTGGTGTTCCCGTATGTTCCAAGGGCATCCAGCTTAGCCATTGTTTGCACGATATTTTTCTGAAATATCGTCTAGCAGTTTCCGAAGAAAACCCCCATGTTCCCAATGTGCGTGGGGGAATTTTTGGGGGAAAATAAAAATGGCGGACATTCGGGAAGAGAAGAAGCTTACAGCCGCCAAACTCAAGACCGAACTTGCGCCCGGCAGGTATCACGACGGCGGCAACCTTGGGCTTTACCTGAGAGTGGAAGCCAATGGAAAACGCTACTGGATCCAGCGCACGACGATCCGGGGCAAGCGCACCGAAATGGGCCTTGGCAGCTATCCCATGATCAGCCTGGCAACGGCTCGGGCCAAGGCAACCGAATGCAAGCAAGTCGTGATGCAAGGCGGCAACCCTCTGGAACTGAAGCGCAAGGCTAAGGGCGTTCTGACCTTTGCGCAGGCGATGGAACTATACTTGCCGACCAAGCTTGCCGAGTTTGATAATGAAAAACACGCCAAGCAATGGCGGGCGACGCTCGACAAATATGCGATCCCGATTTTAGGCGCGAAGATGATTGACAGCATCGACGTGGCCGACGTGCTGAAAGTGTTGAAACCGATCTGGGAAACCAAGACCGAGACGGCGCAGCGTCTGCGGGGTCGGATTGAGGGCGTAATGACATGGGCAACGGTGTCGGGCTACCGGAAGGGCGACAATCCGGCGCGGTGGGGTGGCAATCTGGCCGAACTGTTGGCGAAGCCGTCCAAAGTGGCTAAGTCCGAGAACCAACCGGCTGTGGCGCTGACCGATTTGCCCCGCTGGTGGAAAGACCTCGATCAATGCGAGGGCATGGCGGCGCGGGCTCTGCAATTCTTGACCATGTGCGCATCACGCTCGGGTGAGGTGCGCGGCATGACTTGGGATGAGGTCGATCTTGCCGAGGCCAGTGCCGCTAATTTCGCTAATCCGGGGCCGATTTGGACCATTCCCGCTGAAAGGATGAAGGCAAGCAAGGAACACCGTGTGCCGCTGACCAAAGAGGCTGTGGATATGTTGAGGAACTTGCCCCGGATGCAGGGAAGCCCCTATGTGTTCTTCGCACCTAAGGGCGGGATGCTGTCCGATATGTCAATCAGCGCTGTCATGCGGCGGATGCAGGCAGCGGAGGTCAAGGAAGGTCGACCGGGCTATCTCGATTCTCGCAATAAACGTCCCGCCGTTCCGCACGGCCTGCGAAGCACTTTCCGCGATTGGGCGGCAGAATCAGGTATTGAACGCGATCTGGCTGAAATGGCATTGGCGCACAATGTCGGATCAGAAGTTGAGCGGGCTTATCGGCGCACGGATATGTTGGAGCGACGGCGCGGACTGCTGGAAAGTTGGGGGCGGTATATGCGCCGGGAGGTCATGCCAAAGGTGGTGTTTTTCACCACGCCGAATCAGAGCGCGACATAGATGCGGTAAAAACGCGCATTGCGTATCTATTTTAAGCTGGGGTTAAAATAAACTTTTCCCGCCGATATACATAACGAACCGAATTTTCTCAGAAAATCGAAATCTTTTCAGGAGGTTGTTAGATTTTTTGGGCTTGGGCTTGGGCTTGTGGATATGCGGAAACTCGCTAACGTCCCTAAGGCCTAGAAAGAACCACAAGTTCTAGGGAGAGATAGAAAGGCCACCCCCAAGCCGTGGTGGGCGGAGGGTGGCCGAAGAAGGACAGAAAAGCTGGTGAGCGTCTAAGTCCTTCTTCTCTTCTCGCAAGTTTGCTGTTGAGTCGCAACTTTTAGTTTGCGGCTCAGGTCACACGTTTTGCGTGAAAGGATAGCCATTGGCTGAACGCATCTTGAAACGACCCGCTGTCGAAGATCGAACCGGGCGATCACGTTCTTCGATCTATGCAGGAGTAGCCGACGGAACTTTTCCAGCCCCCGTTAAACTTGGCGCACGTGCGGTCGGCTGGCTCGAGTCGGAAATCGACGCCTGGCTTGCATCCTGCAAAGAGCGGCGGGGGGCCTGATCACATGGGCAAAAATGAAACGGCCCGGAACCTGAACAGCTTTGACGGGCAACAGGAACCGGGCCGGAAATGCCACGCTGCAACTGCTGCGGGTTTTTCCCTAATAGCACAAGGTTTTTCCCTTCGCCACAGGAGGGTAAGGCAATGAACCGCCAACAGATTGCACGGTTGCGGCTCGCCTATGGCATGACCTTCGCCCAAGCGGCGCTGGTGGCGTCTCTGCATTACGGGGCGGGCCGCAAATGACCTATGCACGCACCGTCACCGCCCTGCGCAGCATCACCAAGGCGCAAGGGGGCCAACCATGAGCGCCCTGCGCCTTGCCCGCCTGTGCCGCCGCTATGGCCTGTCAGGCCCGGTTGCCGCAGCACTTGCCGCTTTAGCTTTTGGGGAGGGCGACCAATGAGCGCCACTCCAGTTGAAATCGCCCTCGACCTCGCCCGCGCCGGGTTTCCGGTTTTCCCCTGCAAGAAAGACAAGACACCTTACACACTCCACGGGTTCAAGGATGCCGCCTTGGACCCGGCCACTGTTACCGCCTTCTGGCAAGCCCAGCCCAGCGCTTTGATTGGCATTCCAACTGGGCAAGCCTCTGGCCTGTATGTGGTCGATCTGGACACCGACAAGGCGACGGGCGAGGCGCTGGGCGAGGCCACGCTTGCCGCCCTTGGCCTGTCGCACCTGTTGACAGGGCCGGGGGCCAATACCCCCAGCGGCGGGCGTCACCTCTACTTTCGTGCCGATGGCTTGGCCGCGGGCTTAGGCATCACCGCCAAGAAGATCGGCCCCGGCATAGATACGCGGGGCGAGGGCGGCTATGTTATCGCCCCCGGCTCCATAGCGCCCGCT
>JBBRKS010000137.1:0-10990 GCA_038231775.1 Rhodobacterales bacterium
CAAGCTGATCCAGCGCGCCGGAGGTCGTAACCACGGTGATCGGCGGCAACGACGCGCGTGAGGGGTTGGCTTTGGCCAGCCAGAACCTGCGGTCATAGTCGGCGGCGGTCAAAACCTCAGTCGTCAGCGCGGGGTCGGTGGTGAACCTGATTTCACCGGTATCGACCAGATGGATCGCATAGCGCGGCAGTTCCTGCTGTTCCAGTGCGATCAGGGCGCGGGGATGAAAGGCTTCCCTGTGCTTTTGCTTGACCTTGATTGTGATGGCTGCCTTGTCGCGTTCAGATTCCGCCAGCATGCTTTCGGCGCGCTTGCGGTACAAAAAGCCAAAGTCTTCAAGGTTTTCACCGACAAAGCCTGCAGCGTTGGCGGACAGGAAGAACTCCCAATCCTCAAACCCGCCTTTGAAGTTCGTGTCAAACATCACCCCGGCCTCAAACACCGCGCGGCGGATCAGGCTGCCCGCTTCGCAGATGTTCATGGCACTGTGGATCAGGCGGGAATACGGGCCACCGTAATCATGCGCGCTTTGCAGGCCGAACATGTCGATGTTGGGATAGACCCAGCCGACCTGCGGATTGGCGTCCAGCACCGCCATCGCCCGGGCCATCGACGCCGGGCGTAACTGGTTGTCGGCATCCAGCATGTAGATTGCCGCAACCGAGGGCATGTGGTTCAGCACATGGCAAATGCCGTAGTTGCGCGCATCCGACAGGCCACCATTCGGCTTTCGCAGATAGGTCACACGGTCCGGCAGGCTGCGGGCATAGTCCAGGCAGACAAGGTCGGTTTCAACATGCGGGCAGCCGTCGTTGACCAGAACGACGTGCACACCAAACGGGGCCACTTGCGCCAAGGCGCTTTCAATCGCCTCGACCTGAAGAACCGAGTGGCGGAAGATCGGGATGACGACCGCCACCAAGGGCAAGGTCAGCGGGTCACCCGACATCCAGATCGCCCTCCCGCGAGGGCCTTGCATGACCCAGCAGCTTGTAGAAATAGGCGTTGGCCGGGCCTTGTGCCGCCACGCCTTCGGGGATGCGGGACAAAAGGTACAGATCGCAGGTCTGGGTCAGCGGCGCTTTCAGAAACAGATGCAGTTCAGACCATGATGCGGTCGGCAAGCGCAGCCAGTCTGACGTCATATCCGGCGCGAACTCTGGCACATGCCCGGCGGCCCGGGGGCGGGTGGCGGTGGGGGCCAAGGCATAGGCGTATTCGACATCCGGACCCTCGCCAGCTTCTGTCTTGATGCCGCCGGTCAGGTGCACAACGCCGGGATGCGCCACAGCGTTCAGCCGCGCCACGCCCGGTTGGGCCGCAGTTGGGCGAACCGCCAGCCCGCCCATCCAATCGGTAAACTCCAGCGAACCCGGATCGGCATTCATGTTGACCGCATCGCGCAAGGATTGGGACCCAATGCTCCAATGGTCGGTCATGCCGGTGCGGCTGGCGGCGATCCCGTCGGGCGCAAGCAGCGGCGCCGCACCCGGAATGTATTTCCATGTGTACATCGCCAACATCCCGGTGTCGTCGGCTGCCCGAAAGCGCGGGTCGGGATGCGCAAAAGAGGCGGCGAGTTTCAGCGGGTCAGCGCCGTCCCACGCCAGCCGCAGCACAGGGGTCTGGGCATCCGTGCCCAAGGCGCGCGCCAGCGAAAGCCGCACCCAGCCTTTGACCAGTTTGTCCCATGGCAACGCCCATTCGGCAACGATGCGCCCGCTTTCCAGCAGTTCGATTTGTGCCGTAAGGATCTGGCCCTTGGCCGGTGCCTCGACAATGCGAAAGGACACATCGCACAGGCCGGTGCTTTCGGTCGGCAGGCGTTGTTCAATCGGGCGGCCTTTGGTCAACAGGATGGGGCGCTGGCCGGGTTGTTCGGGAAACGCCACGTCGGGCATCCGTTCCGCCTTGCCGGTCTGGTAAAAGAACGACTCCAGCCGGGCAAACGCCGTCTGGGTCTGATCCGCCTCTTTGCGCAGCAGGGCCAGTTCTTTCATCAGGCGGATGCTGCGTGTTTGGGCAACCCGCAACGCTGCGATCAAATGACCGCCCAGCGCTGTCCCAAGCGAGGCACCCGGTTGGCGCAGGTCAATCGCGTCGGGCAAAGCGGCTCCAAACTGCGCGGTCCAGAATTGCGCCAAAGCCGCATGCTGTGCCGCCCCGGCATCCGAGGCCACTATGGTCGCAATCCCATCGCGGTACACAACCTGTGGCGACAATTCGGCCTCGCCCAGACGGAACACCGGCACCGCACCCAAAGTGTCAAAGACCGCCAATCCCACGGCTGGCAGCATCTGCCCGGCACAGGCGTCCAGATCAACCTGTGCCACAAGGCAAATCGGCGTCCATGGGTCTGTCATGCAGCGCTCCTGACATTGGGCATGGTACAGTCGTTTCACATTGGTCCAACGGAGTCCATATGATGCGCTTTCAGGCAGGTGCACAGGCGAGGTCGCCGGTTGCCTACTTTTGGGTTGTTGGACCATGGCAGGGCTGGTACTTATGCCCCAGTCCGGGCCATACCTGCTGGAATATCAAGGTGCTGTCAGTGTGATACGCAAGGTTGCCTTCATCATTCCAAGTCTGTCGTCTGGCGGGGCGGAACGGGTTGTGGCCACACTTGCGGCAGCGCTGGGTCAGGATTTTGAAACCCATATCTTCATTCAGCCCGACACGACCCGCCATTACGAACTGACCGGTGTGACGATCCACGAGCTGGCGTTTACAGGTGCTGCACTGGGCGATGCAATCAGCCGGCTCGGGATTGATCTGGTGCTGGATCACTACCATTGGGACAAGGACCACATCCGCCTGATGGCAGGGCTGGCCGATGACGGCGTCCAGATCATCCTGACCGAACACAACGCCTTTCACTATCCGATGTTTCAATGGGCGCGTGACCGCAAGCCGGGCTATGATGACTGGTTCACCGAACGTTACGACCTCTATCGCCGATTTGCCGGTGTGACGGTTCTGAACGAGGATGCCCGGGTGGCTTTCGCCGCCCATCTTGACAACGTGCGCACCGTTCTGAACCCCTTGCCCTATGCCACACGGGGCAGGGCGCGGCCCACTGTTCCGACAATCCTGAACGTCTCGCACTTTCGCAAGCGCGCCAAGCGGCTGGACCTGCTGTATGCCAGCGTCGGCAAGCTGCAACGAAACGTCGCCGAGGCCCGGCTGACGATCCTTGGCGATTATGACTGGCTTGAGGATGCATGGCTGCGGCAGGCCTTCGGTGTCAACGCCAGTCAGATATCCTGCCCCGGTCGGACCCAGCGTGTTGGGGATTATTACCAAAAGGCCACCGCCTTCGCTCTGACCTCGGAAATCGAGGGCCAGCCGATGGTTCTGCTAGAGGCGGCCATGCACGGTGTGCCGCAAGTCGCCTTTGATCTGCCGGGTCTGCGCGATCAGATCGTGGAGGGTGAGACTGGCTTTCTGGTGCCGTTTGGCGACACCGACGCCTTTGCCGACCGGCTGGGGCGTCTGTTGACCGATCCGGCATTGGTTCACCGGATGGGAACCGCATCCCGCGCCTTTGTCAGCGAACATTTCTCAATTGACCGCATCCGGCAGGACTGGCTGGCGATCATCGCAGAGGTTGACACTGCGGGCCGCCTGACCTCGGCCCATCAGACGGTGTCGGCAGCCATGGTGCAGCGCAACGCCGACTGGATGGGCCATTGGCAGGCGGTGGCGAACCGGGCAGACATTGTCAGCCCCAAGATCAGCTTCATCGTGCCCGTCTTTGGCACCGAAGAGCTTTTGGGCCGTTGCCTGCGCAGCATTCAGGGCCAGACCCTGGAAGAGTTTGAATGCATCGTGGTCGATGACGCATCACCCGGCGATGTGGATTCTGTCATGGCGGCGGCGGTTGGGACGGATGGCCGATTTTCGCTGGTGCGCCATGCTGAAAACCGCGGTCTGTATCAGGCGCGCTCCACTGGCGCTGGGCTGGCGCAGGGGCTGTACCTCGCCCATATCGACAGCGACGACTACATCCATCCCGACTTTGCCAAGGTCCTGTTTGCCGAGGCTGTGACGACCGGGTCGGAAATCGTCGAATGTCAGGCAGTTGAAATCCATCCGGACGGGCGGGCGATCCGCTTCAATGCCATCAACCGGGATGGCCCGGCGGATGCGGTCGAGGCGAACCGCGCTTTCGTCAATAACAGCTTGCGCAACGTTGTCTGGAACAAGATCTACGCCCGCGATCTGTGGAACCGGGTGCCTGACCACACCGAAATCGACATCGGCCTGTCGATCTGCGAGGATTTGTTGCGCAACAGCCTGCTGTTTCCGCACTGCCGCCGCTATTCGGCAGTGCGGGATTGTCTTTACATGTATTGCCGCAGGCCATCTTCGGTTGTGAAGGGCGGTGACATGACCAGGTTGCTGGCAAAAATCCGCGACGTGGACTTTTCCTATTCCATCGCTGTTCAAGAACAGCAGGGCGCTGACGCCGGGACCTTGACCGACCGCTTGCAGGAACGCCGGGGTGAGGATATCGCCTGGTACATCGCCGAATATGTGGCGCGCACCGAACCCGGCAAAGTACGCGCCGAATTGCGCCGCCACGCCGACCAGATCGACGAAAGTTTTCCCGCCCTTGTGATGCTCGTGGCGCAGCATCACAGGCTACGGAAAGACTACAACAGCCGGACCGTTGACTGGCAGTGGGAAAAGAACCGCGCCGACGGGCTGCAGCGTACGTTGCAGGCCCTGAATGTCCGCCCCGGGACTTAAGGAAATCACGATGCAGAACCGTGCCGAAATCCTGACCCTGCTGACCGAAATGCGCGGCCGCATGGATGAACTTGAACGGCTTGTCCGCTTTGGTCCGGACTATGCCGTGCCAACGCCGCTGTCTTATGAAGAACCCGAAGTGGAAGATCTGTCGCCGCCCGGCTACAGCGCCCTGCGCCGCGCTGGTCTGCAAGGTCGTACCGTGCTGGAAAGCTTCACGCCGCTGGACGGCTTTGTTCAGTTTGCGTGCCCCGAACCTGCGACCCAATGTCAGGTCACCACGTTTGACCTGTCAGAGTTGCACCGCAATGATGCAGCGCCCGCCCTTGGGCTAAGCCTGACAGCGCTGGGCGACAAGCAGGAGTGGTTCGCCTTTGAATTCCTCAACCCCGGGATTGATCCAAAAGTCTGGCTGTGGACCGAATGGGTTTTGAAGCTGTCGATCAATGCGCCCGGCCCCCTTTATTCCCAGTTCATTCTCGGGGGCGAGGGCGATCCCGTTCATGTCGTCATCGGCGCCCACGAGGTCAATGAATTCGCCACCTTCCACCACATTCGGCTGGACCGCACCATGATCCCGGCAGACCGGCTGGACGCCTTGCAAAGGGTCCGGCTGGTGCTGTCAACCGGTGGGGTGATGATGGCCCTGAATATCTACGCCTTTGGTGTGTACGGCCGGCGCTGAGAACCACGCTGAGCCTGGAGATCGACATGAAGTTTGAAAAACCCGCCATCATCTTCTGTGCAACCCAGCGCAGCGGATCGACCATGATCGTGGACGACTTTCAGAATGTGACCGGCCGCAGGCTGTCCGAAACCGAATCGTTTTACCATCACGTGATTGCCAAGGGTGTCACCGACTGGACCGAGGCGATCGGGCTTTTGCAACGTCACCGCGCGCCCGAGGCGATCTTTTTTGACAAGGTCATGTTTCCCTATCTTCCAAAACTGTCGCATATGATTGCGCCTGCCGCAAAGCCCGGCGGCGCGACGCATTTCGCCAAGTATTTTGCCAAGGCCACTTGGGTCTATATCCGCCGGGCGAACATCTTTGAACAGACGGTGTCAAAGTACACAGCCGAAACCCTGAACGTCTGGGACGCGGCGCAGGCCCGCAAAGGCTTCAACGATGGGCTAAGTTTTGATCTGGACATTGCAAACGGCTACATGCGCGGATTTCTCAAAGAAGACAGCCAATGGCTTGCCTTTTTCCGGCGTCACGCGATCCAGCCGATCCAGATCTACTATGAAGATGCCGTGCCGAATTACCCACACTACCTTGCCCCGGTGATTGAGGCTGCCGGTCTGGACATCAACCTTGCCAATGTCGGCCCTCGCCGCCGCAAAAAGGTCGGTAACGCCCGCAGCGCCGTTTTGGCCGATGTTCTGAAAAACATGGTCCTGCGCGACCTTGTCTCGCATTCTTTGCAGTCCCGAGTCGCACTGCGTCAGATACAAAACCCCGGGTCCCAAGCCGACGAGAATGGAACGGGTGACGAGTTGGGATAGCGGCGCGACAGCCGGGGTGGGGCCTGTGGGCTGATGTTGACGATTCCGTGATTTCAGGCCACCTTGGCCTAAGCTGGCACGTCCCATCGTTTTGTTCGCGGAGATTGCATGATCAGATTTCCAGCCTGGCTGGCCGCCACGATTGCCCTTGCAGGATGCCCGGTCTTTGCAGAACCGCTGATCGTGCGGGTTGTCACGGCCACACTGGCCCCGGTTGGCGGTCAAGCCGTTCTGACGGGTACAGTCCAAGCGGTCGAGCAGTTTCCTGTAGGTTTCTCCCAAGGTGGCCGGATCATCTCTATTTCCGCGCGGGAGGGTGACACGGTGACGGCCGGGCAGGAACTGGCGCGGCTGGACCCGACGCAAGCTGACGCCGCCCTGCGCGCCGCGACTGCCACCTTGGGCGGTGCGGACGCGGCCCTGCATGAGGCCCAGCAGGCCAGCGACCGTGCGACCGAATTGCTAAGCCGGGGTGCGGGAACCCGGGCCGATCTGGACACTGCCACCAAAAGCCTTCTGAACGCACAGTCCAGCCGTGATCAGGCCGAGACGCAGGTTTCCAAGGCCCGCACCGCACAGGCCAACACGGTTCTGCGTGCGCCGCGCGCTGGCATCATCACCTCACGCGATGCCGAAACCGGTCAGATCGTGAACCCCGGCCAAAAGGCTGTGACCATGGCGACCGATGGCGGGCTGGAGGCGGCTTTCAACGCGCCCGACGGTGTCAACCTAGAGGCGTTTTTGGGCTTTGCCGTACAGCTTACCCCGGTGGATCAACCCGGCATCACCCTGACGGCGAAAATCTCCGAAGTCTCGCCCTTGGTTGATGCGGCGACCGGGTCAGTCAAGGTCAAGGCGCGGATCGAGGGCACGGTGCCGGACGGTGTGGTCATTGGCACGCCGGTGGTGGGGCGGCTGAACCTGCCGCAACTGCCCGCGATAACTCTGCCGTGGACGGCGCTGACCGCGTTGGCCGGGGCGCCCGCTGTGTGGACGGTGGACCCGGTTTCGCAAGCGGTGCAACAGGTGCCGGTAAGCGTTTCGTTCTACGGTGCAGATACCGTCCGCCTGCAGGGCGGCATCAGCGCGGGTGCGGTCGTTGTTACCGACGGCGCGCAACTTCTTTATCCCGGACGCGTCGTTGCGCCGCTGAAAGAGGCCCCGTGATGCTGCGCAAACTTTGGCTTCTTGCCCTGCTGGGGCAGCCCGTGATGGCCGAAACGCCCGTGGCACCGCCCGAGGTTGCAAGGCCCGTCATCTCGCAGATCGTGTCGCAGGGCGAAGTCCAGTCGCGCAGCTTTACCGGCACGGTCGAGGCCGAGGTGACCACGCCCTTGGCCTTTCTGACCCTTGGCCGCGTGGCAACATTGTCCGTCGCCACGGGGGACGAGGTGCACAAGGGCGATGTTCTGGCCACTTTGGATCAGGTCACGCTGAACGAAGATCTGACGGCTGCACAGGCCGCCCTGCAAGGGGCCAAAGGCCGGGCCGACTTTGCCCAGCAAAGCTATGACCGTACCCAGGTTCTGGTGCAGCGCGGTGGTGCCTCGGCAGCCCAGCAGGAATCGGTGACAGCGGCCCGCGATACTGCGCTGGCGGCCCTTAATGCGGCCGAGGCTGATCTGGCGCGCGCCACCGATGCCGCCAGCTACAGCGCGCTTAAAGCGCCAATTGACGGCGTGATCACTGCCACTTTGGTCGAACCGGGCACGGTCGTGTCGGTCGGCACCCCGATTGTCACCCTCGCAGGTCTGACCGGACGCGAAGCCGTGCTGGATGTGCCAGCCGAGGTTCTGGCCATTTTGAAACTTGGCGACACGTTTGAAGTGGCCGGACGTGGCGCCGCACCCGTCACCGGCACGCTGAAGGTCATCGAACCCAGCGCCGGTGCAGGCACCCGCAGCCGCCGCCTGCGCCTGACCCTGACCGACGCGCCGGCATCCTACCGGATTGGCAGCCTGATTAGCGCGCATCTTTCGGCCAGGGCAGTCGTCGTGATGACGCTGCCTAAGGTCGCTTTGACCGGAACGCCAGATGCGCCCAAGGTCTGGCGGGTGGGTCAGGGGCGCAAGGTTGCACTGGTCCCGGTCACCCTGGGGCAGGATCTGGGCGAAGACATCATCATCACCGGCGGCTTGGTTGCTGGGGACGAGATTGTGGTCAGAGGGGTTCATTCGCTGACCGAAGGCCAGATCGTTGGCGAAAGGATCGAATGATGCAAGGCTTCAACCTGTCTGATTGGGCTTTGCGGCATCGGTCTTTGGTCTGGTATCTGATCATCGTCTCGCTTCTGGCCGGTGCCTGGGGCTATGCCTCGATGGGGCGCGAGGAAGACCCGTCTTTCACCATCAAGACCATGATCATTCAGGCCGTCCTGCCCGGTGCCACGGCCGAAGAAACCGTCACCCAAGTCACAGAACGCATCGAGAAAAAGCTGCAAGAGCTTGAGAATTTGAAATTCACCCGCTCTGAAACCCGACCCGGCAACGCGACGGTCTATGTCGAACTGACCGCCGAAACCAAGGCCCCCGCCGTTGCCGCAACATGGCAGCGCGTGCGCAACATGATGAACGACATCCGGGGCGAATTCCCCAAGGAATTTGCGGGCTTCGGGTTCAACGACAGCTTTGGCGACGTATACGGCAACATCTACGCCTTCACCTATGACGGCTTTACCCCGCAAGAGGCCCGGCTTTGGACCGAAAAGTTCCAGACGGCTGTGATTCAGTTGAAAGACGCGGGCAAGGTTGATCTGATCGGCACGCAGGACCCGGTGATCTATATCGAATTCTCGGCCCGCAGGCTGGCTGCTTTGGGTCTGGACGCCACCGCCGTTCTGGACACGCTGGCCAGCCAGAACGCCATCGTCCCGTCGGGCGTGATCCGCACGGATCAGGAAAAGATGATGGTCCGCGTCTCTGGCAGCTTCAACGGGGCGGAGGAGTTGGCTGCAACCTCGCTGCGGGTGGGCGACACGTTCTTTGCCCTGTCTGATGTCGCGACGGTGCGGTCGGGCTATGTCGATCCGGCCAAAGACCTGTACCGCTATGACGGTCAACCCGCGATCGGCCTGATCGTCGGGATCCGGACCGGTGCCAACGTGCAGGAATTTGGCGTGGCGCTGGACAAGGTGATCGACGCCATGGCCCCGACCCTGCCGGTGGGCATCGAGGTTCACAAGGTCGCCGATCAGCCCAAAGTGGTTGAAGAGTCGGTCAACCACTTCCTGCGCGCTCTGGTCGAGGCCGTCGTGATCGTTCTGGGAGTCAGTTTCATATCCTTGGGCCTGCGGGCTGGTCTGGTCGTCACCATGGCCATTCCGCTGGTTCTGGCGCTGACCTTTGTCATTCTTGATATGATGGGCATCACTTTGCAGCGCATTTCGTTGGGCGCGCTGATCATCGCGTTGGGTTTGCTGGTCGATGACGCGATGATTTCAATCGAAACCATGATCTCGCGGCTGGAGGTTGGGGAAAGCCTTGAAAAGGCGGCCAGTGCGGCGTGGTCCTCTATCGCGTTTCCGATGCTGTCGGGCACGTTGATCACGATGGCGGGGTTCATTCCGATTGGTCTGAACTCTTCTGCGGCGGGCGAATACACCATCTCTTTGTTTTACGTCATCGTGATTTCCTTGTTGCTGTCGTGGATCGTGGCGGTCTTGTTTGCGCCCATCCTTGGCATGGCGTTTTTGCCCAAGGCGATGAAGCATCACACTGGCGGGCCGGGCCGGGTGCGCAAACTGTTTCAGGGCGTCTTGCGCGGCGCGATGCGGGCGAAGTGGCTGACCATTGCGGTGACGCTGGTTATCTTTGCGGTGTCGCTGTTCGGGATGCGCTTTGTCGAACAGCAGTTCTTCCCGACCTCTGACCGACCAGAGCTGATCATCGACGTGTCGCTGCGCCAGAACGCGTCGTTCACTGCGACCAATGACGCGATGGCCAAACTGGACGCCTGGCTTGCGACCCGGCAAGAGCCGACCTATTGGTCAACCTATGTCGGCCGGTCCGCTCCGCGCTTTGTTCTGACCTTTGACGCGGGCACCCCCAGCGACAATCTGGGAGAGGTTGTCGTGATGACCGCCGATCTGGCGGCGCGAGACAGTCTTAAAGCGGCTGTGGCAGAGTTTGCGGCGACCGAACCCGGCGTCGATATCTATGCCAAATATCTGGAACTGGGGCCACCGGTCGGCAAGCCCGTGCAATACCGCATTTCCGGGGCCGATCCGAACAAGGTCAGCGATCTGGGCCGCGATCTGGCGGCGGTTCTGGCACAGGACCCACGGCTGGTGACCATCACGCAAAACTGGAACGAACCGGCCCGGGTCGCCCGCGTGCTGCTGGATCAGGATAAGCTGCGGCAGTTGGGCCTGACCCAAACCGACGTAGCGCATGCGCTGTACGGCCTGTTTGACGGCATCACCGTTACCGAACTGCGCGATGGCAAGACCCTGATTGACGTTGTGGCGCGCGGCAGCGACACCGACCGTTCCAGCGTTCTGTCGCTGCAGAACCTGCAACTGGGCAATGCGGCTGGCCAGCCGATCCCGCTGAACTCTTTTGCGACGCTGCAATGGTCGCTGGAACAGCCGATCATTCATCAGCGCAACCGCGTCCCAACCGTCACCGTAAAGGCCGCCATTGCAACCAGGGATCAACCTGCCACCATCGACAAAGCGTTGCAGCCTGCCATCACCGCCTTTGCCGCCAGCCTGCCGCCCGGTTACACGCTA
>JBBRKS010000138.1:0-10965 GCA_038231775.1 Rhodobacterales bacterium
AGACCGGGTCTGAAAAGCGCAGCAGGTTTGACGTGGTCAATCGGCAGAAGCCTGACTAGAAGACAACTGCACCTTGGGCACCTACATCGGGCTTTTCGCCCAGGATGTTGGCCTTGGCGATCTGGTACAGGAAGGCCACGCCACTGGTCGGAGTGACAGAAATTTCGGCCGTTGCTGGCGCAAAGCGCAGCAGGCAGACGTCGGGGTCTTCCTTGCCTTTCTCAAACCACGCGCCGGCCGCCATATTCCAGATATCGTCCAGCACCTTGCGGTCTTGTGACTGGGTAAGCGTGCCGTCAATGTCACCGTACAGGCCAGCGCTGTCATCTGCGATCACCAGCTGTGCCGCCTGCGCGCCTTCGGACACGTTCTTGGCAAGTTTGGTGCCCTTGGCCGTGATAAACCAGATATCGCGCGGCACATCTTTGTCGATGCGCGGCGACATGGCGACAAGGCGGCCATGTCCTTTGATGCCCAGCATAGACGAGCGGACACTGACCATGCGGTCCCAGAATTCCTGTTTTAGATCATCCATAACGCTGTTCCTTCCAGATACTTCTGTAAGGACAATTCGCAGAAGGCCTTGGCGTTCCGTTTTGTTGCGCGAATTTTTAGCATGATGCAAACAAAGTTGCCCGCACCTTTCGGCGCGGGCTTGGTTTGCCGCTTAGTCTGATTGCGCTTAGCGGCGCAGGCCCAGACGGGTGATCAGCGCGGTATAGCGGGCAGCATCCTTGGACTTGAGGTAGTCCAACAGCTTGCGGCGTTGTGCCACCTGCATCAGCAAGCCACGACGCGAGTGGTTGTCTTTCTTGTGGCTTTTGAAATGCTCTGTCAGGGTCGCGATCCGCGAGGACAGGATCGCAACCTGCACTTCGGGCGAACCGGTGTCATTCTCTTTGGTCGCGAACTCTTTGATCAGGCGGGCTTTTTCTTCAACGGTGATCGACATCGTGATCTCCTAAAGGTTGAGTGTGACGGCACGAGCCGGGATGTCGTCCAGCAAGGCCCTTAAGTCCGCCAGTGGGGCGGATGCGGGCGTTTAGGGGCAAACCGGGCAAAAGGCAAGCGGATTCGGGCTTGGCGGGACGGGGACTGCGGTGGGATTATTTGGACCGGAATGAAAGGGCTACAGGCCAAGCACATCCATCATGCTGTAGCGGCCCGGTTTCTGATCAAGGCCCCACTGCGCGGCTTTCAGCGCCCCGCGGGCAAAGATGGCGCGGTCTGTGGCAATGTGGCGCAGAATGATCCGCTCACCCTCCGCCACGAAGATCACGTCGTGTTCGCCGACGATATCACCGCCCCGGATCGCCGAAAAGCCGATAGAGCCGCGGGTCCTGGCGCCGGTGATGCCGTCGCGGGCGGGGGTTTTGGCATCCTGTAGTGTGGTGCCACGGCCTTGGGCTGCGGCGTGGCCCAGCATGAGCGCTGTGCCCGAGGGCGCATCGACCTTCATGCGGTGATGCGCCTCGACAATCTCAATATCCCAATCCATATCAAGCGCTTGGGCGACCTTTTGGGTCAGGCGGGTCAGAAGGTTGACCCCAAGGCTCATGTTGCCGGCCTGAATGATGACGGCGTGGGGGGCGGCCAGATCCAGCTTTCGGTGGTGTTCGGCTTCAAGGCCGGTGGTGCCCACGACATGCACAAGGCGGGCCTGGGCTGCAAGGGTTGCAAAGTCCACCGTGGCGGACGGGGTGGTGAAATCGACCAGAGCGCGGGCTTTGGCAAAGGAGGGCAGCGGGTCGTCGGTGACGGTGACGCCAAGGGTGCCAAGACCCATCGCCTCACCCACATCGCGGCCAAGCCAGGCGTTGCCCGGGCGTTCGATGCAGCCCGCCAGATGCCAGTGGTCTGACGCGAGGATCAGTCTGATCAGGGTCTGGCCCATCCGTCCGGATGCGCCGGTGACCACGATGCCGGGCTTGTCGGTCATATTCGCCTCCCACATTGGTTTTGGGTTTATGACGGGCACGCGGGCTGGTGCAAGGCCAATGCTGCGGGCAGGCGTTGGCCGAAACCTGTGCCGGGCAGTTGCAGGGCGGCGGATTTGGGCCTAAAGGGGCGACATGGTCAAAAGAACATCCTCAGGGCCCGGTCAGCGTCAGCTGCGCGTGGGCGAAATGATCCGGCGGCGTCTGTCCGAGATTCTGTCACGCGGCGAGATCCATGATCCGGCCTTTGACGCCATGTCGATCACGATCGGCGAGGTTTCAGTGTCATCTGACCTCAAGATCGCGACGGTCTATGTCATGCCTCTGTTGGGCAGCGGCAATGTCGATCTGGCGGTTGAGGCTTTGTCGCGCCACAAAGGGATCATCCGCAAAAAGGTGTCCGAAGAGGTCATCCTGCGGCATGCGCCCGACCTGCGGTTCCGCCGGGATGAAACCTTTGACCGGCTGGACGAGACGCGTCGGATGTTTGCCGACCCGGTCGTGATGCGTGACCTTGCCGCCCCGGATCAGAACCCCGATGACGGAGTCGATGACCCGATGAGCGACGCCTGACATCATGCGCCAGCTGCTGCCCGCTTTGGCCTTTTCGGCTCTGGCCCTGTTGGCAAGCCCTGCGGCAGCGGCATGTGTCTCAACCACGTTTGAGGGCGCGGACCTGACCTATTGCACAGCAGAGGCGGGCGACGACATCCGTTTGTTTCTGAACGGCGCGGACGGTCGGCCTTACGGCGGGTTTTCGGCAGTGGACAACGCCTTGGCCGCAAAGGGCCAGCATCTGGCATTCGCGATGAATGCCGGGATGTTTCAGCCCGATCAATCGCCGGTCGGCTTGTACATCGAAGACGGGGTTGAGGCGCACAAGATCATCACCAGCGATGGGCCGGGCAATTTCGGCTTGCTGCCGAACGGCGTGTTCTGCGTCGGCAGGACGTTTTCCGTGGTGGAAAGCCGCAGCTTTGCGGCCAAACCGCCGGCCTGCCGCTATGCCAGCCAATCGGGGCCGATGTTGGTGATTGGCGGCAAGCTGCATCCGGCGTTTCAAGCCGATTCCACCTCGTTCAAAATCCGCAACGGGGTGGGGGTCAGCGCAGATGGTCAGACGGCTTGGTTCGTGATTTCGGACACAGCCGTAACGTTTGACCGCTTTGCGCGGTTTTTCCGTGATGCGTTGGGGGCGCGCAATGCCCTGTTTCTCGACGGCTCGATCTCACGCCTTTATGCGCCTGAACTGGGGATAAATGGTGCGGGCTTTGCGGTCGGCCCGATTGTCGGGCTGGTAGAGGGGAACTGAATGGGCCGGTCCAAAAAGGGGCGCAAGCTGTCGGGGTGGCTGGTGATCGACAAGCCTGCGGGGCTTGGGTCGACCGATGTGGTCAACAAGGTCAAATGGTTGCTGAAGGCGCAAAAGGCTGGCCATGCGGGGACGTTGGACCCGGCAGCAACCGGCGTGCTGGCAGTGGCCTTTGGTGAGGCGACCAAGACCGTGCCTGTGCTGACCGACGCCTTGAAATGCTACCGGTTCGAGGTGCGCTTTGGGGCCGAAACCTCTACCGACGACGCCGAGGGCGCAAATGTTGCTGTGTCGGACGTGCGGCCGTCGGATGGCGATATTTCAGAAGCTTTGGCGGCGTTTCGCGGTGAGATCATGCAGGTGCCGCCCAAGGTTTCGGCGGTAAAGGTCGATGGGGCGCGGGCCTATGATCTGGCGCGTGAGGGCGAGACGTTTGAATTGCTCGCCCGGCCTTTGTGGGTGGAGTCGCTGCAGTTCATTGATCGGCCTGATGCGGATCACGTGGTGCTTGAGATGGTCTGCGGCAAGGGCGGCTATGTGCGGTCCATCGCCCGCGATCTGGGGCGGGCTTTGGGGACGATGGCGCATGTGGCCTGGCTGCGGCGCACCTGGTCGGGGCCGTTTGATGCGGTGGATGGGCTGACCTGGGACGAAGTTCTGCGCTTGGGTGAGGCGGGCGCGCTGGAGGATCGGCTTTTGCCGGTTGAGGCGGCTTTGGCGGATATGGACTGTGTCGAGGCCACGGCAGACGGGGCGCGCAAGATCATGGTCGGCAATCCGGGTGCGGTCTTTACCTCGGTTGAGGGCGAATGCTGGGCCAGTCACAACGGGGTGGCCTTGGGTCTGGGCGAGGTACGGCTGGGCATGTTTCACCCGTCACGCGTGTTCGTACAGGAGGCGGAATGATCCGGCGCCAGCATCTGAAGGGGGATGCGGCGAGTTGGGCGGACTATTCCGATGACGAGGTTTACCGCTATGGCCTTGTGCGGGTCTGGCAGCCGGGGCCACGGGCGCTGTTTGTGATGCTGAACCCGTCCACCGCGACGGAGACGCAGAATGATCCGACGGTTGAACGCTGCGAAAGGCGGGCGCGGGCGCTGGGATTTGGCAGTTTTGCGGTTGGCAATATCTTTGCGTACCGCGCCACCGACCCCAAAGTGATGCGCGCGACTGTGGACCCGGTCGGGCCGGGCAATGACGCAGCACTTGCGGGGATGGCGGTAGAGGCAGACCGGATCATATGCGCCTGGGGCACGCACGGCGTGCATCAGGGACGCGGGTCGGCGGTTGAGGCTGTGCTGCGCGGGGCCGGGTTTCCCCTGTATCATCTGGGGTTAAGCAAGGCCGGGCTGCCCAAGCATCCGTTGTATATCGGGTATGAAGTTCAGCCTTTGCTTTGGGCCTGAAGGGGCGGGCCTGCTGAGGCCGCTGGAGGGTTTCACACCCTCCAGACCTCCCGTGGAGTATTTGCCAAAGAGCAAAGGCGGGGTCAGAAATCGACCGCGAGGCCTTTGCGTTCCCAATCGCCGTAGCGGATCGGTTCAAGGCCTTTGGGGCCGCCGAGTTCGGGAGGCAAGGCTGTGGGGGCGGCGGATTGGCGGCGCGCTTCGGCCTCGGCAAGGGCGCGAAGAGCTGCGGGGGGCAGGTTTGGGGGAATTTCGGGCATGGGCCGCGCCTTTTCATTGCTATGGCTATTGTATAAGGCGCGGGTGACATAGGGCAAGGGCAGGCGATGGCAGAGGGTTTGACGGCGCGGCGGGCGGTTCTGGCTTTACTGGACGGTGTGCTGGACAAGGGGCTTAGTCTGGCAGAGCAGGGCGATGCGCCTTTGGCGGGGCTGTCGGTGGGCGACAAGGCCCGCGCCCAAAGGCTGGCGAGTGCGGTGCTGCGGCAGGCCGAACCGATTGACCGGATGCTGGGCGCCCATCTGCACAAGGAACCCCCGCTTGCCGTGCTGAACATTCTGCGGCTGGCGGTGACGGAACTGGCAGAGGGCGGTGCGGCGCACGGCGTCGTGAACTCTGCCGTGGAACTGGCGCGGCGCGACAAGACCACGCAAGGGCTGGCCGGGCTGGTCAATGCGGTGTTGCGCAAGTTTACCCCACCCGTGGTGATTGCAGGGCCCGTGCAGCGGTTGCCGGGCTGGCTGCGGTCGGCTGTCGTGGCGCGCTACGGCAAAGTCGCTGTGGGCCGGATGGAAGAGGTGCAGGCCGGCACGCCACCGGTCGATCTGACCTTGCGGGCCGGGGTTGCGCTTGACAGCATTCCGGGGGCTGATGTTTTGCCGACTGGAAGTTTGCGGATGGCGGCGGGTGGGCAGATTTCAGCACTGCCCGGCTTTGCTGCGGGTGCATTCTGGGTGCAGGATGCGGCGGCGGCTTTGGCGGCGCGGCTGCTGGGCGATGTGCGCGGTCTGTCGGTGCTGGATCTGTGTGCCGCACCGGGGGGCAAAACTTTGCAGCTGGCGGACGGCGGGGCGCAGGTTACAGCGCTGGATATCTCAGGCCCGCGTCTGGTGCGGTTGCAGGAGAACCTTGCGCGGACCGGGCTTTCGGCCAGGATCGTGACGGCAGATGCCTTACAGTGGGAACCCGGCGATAAGTTTGACGCGGTTCTGTTGGATGCGCCCTGTTCAGCGACCGGCACGATCAGGCGACATCCGGATTTGCCCTTCCTGCGCCAGCCCACCGATATTCCCGGTCTTGTCGCCTTGCAGGCGCAGCTTTTGGACCGGGCCTTGGGCTGGCTGAAACCGGGCGGGCGGTTGGTCTATTGCACGTGCAGCTTGTTGCAGGACGAGGGTGAGGCGCAGGTTGCAGCCGCCCTTGCGCGGCATCCCGGGCTGGTTCTGACGCGGCCCGAGGTGGCGGGGATCGAGCCTGCCTGGATGGGCGAGCGCGGGTTGCGGCTGCGCCCGGACTATTGGGCAGAGCGCGGCGGGATGGATGGGTTTTATATGGCCTGTCTGCAGGTGCCCGGCTGATATCGGAAAAACCCTATTTCCGGGGCGCAAACAACGGATAATAGGCCCAGTCTGGCAGCAATTGTGACAGGCGGAACAGCCACGAAAACACCTTGGGAAAGCTGCTTTTGAAGCGGTCTGATTGCATCAGGGTCATCATGTGGGATGCGGCTTCGGCAGGCTCCATCAGAAAAGGCATCGCGAAGGCGTTCTTGTCGGTCAGCCTTGTGCGGATGAAGCCGGGATTGCCGATCTGAACCTTGATGCCGGAACCGCGCAGGTCAGCGTGCAAACACTCTGCCAGCGCCATGACGCCGGCCTTGCTGGCTTGATAGCCCATCGCACCGGGCAGGCCACGAAAGCCGGACAGAGAGCCTGTCAGCACGATGTGGCCTGACCCGCGTTGCACCATACCGGGCAGGACCGCACCCAGAACCCGGGCGCAGCCAGTGAAATTGACATCGCACATTTGTTCAAACGCGGCGGGATCAAGGGCGTTGGCGGGCATCGGCGTGTAAACTCCGGCCAGCCACACCACGCCGTCGATCGGGCCGATGCGGGTGGCGACCTCGGTCACGGCGGCGCTGTCGGCGACGTCCAGCGGTTCGGCGATTGCGCCGGGCAGGGATTGGCAGGCGGCGGCAAGGCGTTCGGCATTGCGGGCGGACAGGATCAGCCTAGCCCCGGCCTTGTGCATTTGCTGGGCAAGGGCCAGACCCAACCCCTCTGACGCGCCGACCAGCCAATAGCGTTTGCCTGAAACCATCATGCCGACACCGCAGGCATCGGGCGCATGGTGGCGATCAATTCGGCGACCTTGATGCCGAATTTGCGAAACTGGCTGCGGTTCATGATGGTGCCGTTCGGCATCAGGTACATCCAGTCGACCACATCCAGCACATGGCCGCCGTTCGCCGCAGGCAGGCGGATGCGGTAGCGCATCTGAACTGCGGGGCCTTCGATCCGGCCAGAGCCTTGGCCGACAAGATCATCCGCCTCTGCCCTTATGGCGCCATCGTTGCCAAAAGTCAGGCGCCATTCGCGGTTTTGGACGGCACCGGTGTCGTAGGTGAATTTCTCTTTCAAGGTGGCGCGGTTGGCGTCCCACGTGCCGTGCATGTCAGCGACAAAGCGGGATGAGATGCGGCCAAGGGGCCCGTAGATCACGCCTTCACACAGGATAGGACCGGACAGGTGGGTGCGCGGGTCGAATTGCGGTCCCTGACCTTTGAAATCGGCCGGACGCTGGGTACTAAAACCGATCAGGCGGGGCAGGACGAGGGTCGCTGCAAACACCAGCAGAAGCACGGCGATCAGGGCATACATCAGGACACCTCGGAAGTCGGGGGTTGCGGACGCGGGCGAAAGGCAGCGCCTTTGAACCACAGTTTCAGCGCTTGCCAATGGATCAGCGCCAGTACCCGGCGTGACCCGAAGGGGCGGCGGATCAGCGCCTTAAGAATGCTGATGTTGGTCAAGGGGCGCAGCGGGCCGGTCAGGGTGGCGATCAGGCCATTCTCACCCGCCGTGTAGTTGATCACGATGTTCAGCCGGTCGGACCGAACGTCGAGACGGAAGGTATAGCCGCCCTCGATGGCCTGAAACGGCGAGACGTGAAAGATTTTTCGGGCGGTCAGGTGATCTTCTGGCGTGATGGCCGCCATATCCTCACGGTGGCACAAATAGGAATGGCGGTCGCCGAAGGTGTTGGACACCTCGGCGACAAACGCGCGCAGGCCGGTGGCATCCTCTGCCAGCCAAAAGGAGACCGGATTGAAGACATGACCCAGCAGACGCGGTTGGGCCAGAAGGCGTATTCTGGTGGGGCTTGGCAGGTTGTGGGCGACCAGAACCTCACGCAGCCAAGGCGCACCTTTGCCGTGCTTGGGCGCGCCGCCGTGATCGGTGTCGTGCAAAGCCGCCACGTTGGGGCGATTGCGCGAAAACAGGGCCGGGCCGCTGCCGGTGATGGCTTCAGCGTCCAGCAAAACATAGTCGATGCTGTAGCGAAAGCTGTTCTGCACGGCACCTTTGCGGCCATGGAAGGTCTGGCCACTGAGGTGCTGGACGTTCATTTCAGCGCCCTCGGTTTACGGAATGCAATGCTCGCGACTCTCTGGTCGCACAAAGCGGCCAAACGGAGGGAACCGCAGGTCGACGGCGTCTTGAAGAGGGTCATATTCATGCCGCCTCTCGCTGCAATTGGCGGGCGCGCAACGCTGCGGCCACGTCGGCGGCAGAGGCGAAACCGTCTTCATGGAACCCGTTCTTCATATAGGCCCCGCAGAACCACGTCGCAGACTGCCCATTCATCGCGCGCAGGGTGTCTTGGGCTGCAAGGGCTGCGTTGTCGTAGACGGGGTGATGAAAGGTGCGGACCTGATGGATCAGGTGGTCGGCAATCGGGCGGTTCGGATTAAGCGTCACAAACAACGGGTCATCCTGCGGGATCGGTTGCAAAGAGTTCATCCAGTAGGTGAGGTCGATCCGCTCTGGCCGTGGGCCTGCCGGTTCGGTGTAGTTCCACGAGGCCCAGGTGCGGCGGGATTTCGGCATCATCGACGGATCGGCATGCAGGATCGCCTGATTGGGCTGGTAGCGGATCGCGGACAAAGCGGCGCGTTCGGACGGGGTCGCATCAGACAAAAGACGCAGGGCGTCGTCGGAATGGGTGGCAAGGACGACCTCGTCAAACAGCTCCCACTCACCACCCTCGGCGCGCACCATGGCACCTTGCGGCACGCGCTGGACAACGGCGATGGGGGCAGAGACGCGAATTTCGACACCGTGGCGCAACAGATCAGCCTCTAACCGGCGGACATATTCGATCGACCCGCCTTTGACGGTGTACCACTGGTGATGCTTCCACACACCCATCAGGCCGTGGTTCTTGAAAAAGCGGATCAGCGCCTCGGCCGGGAAATCGAGGATACCGGAGGAAGGGGTTGACCAGATCGCCCCGGTGAAGGGTGTGATGTAATGGTCGCGAAAGGCGTCGGACATCCGCATCGTGGCCAGCATCTCACCCAAGGTCATGCCGGGGGTCAGCACCTTGTCGGCGTGGCGGTGGAACCGCATGATGTCTGACAGCATCTGCAAATAGCCGGGGCTGACGATATTGCGGCGTTGTGCGAACAGGGCGTTCAGGTTGCGCAGTCCGTATTCGATTTTGCCACCTTGGATCGAGCAGGCAAAGCTCATGTCGCTTTCGGCGACCGGCACGTCAAGCTTTTCAAAAAGCGCGGTCAGCAGGGGATAGTTCACGCGGTTGAAGACGATAAACCCCATGTCCACCGGCTGATCGCCCCGCTTGCCTGCCATCACGGTATGGGCATGACCACCCAGCCGCGCCCCCGCCTCAAACAAAACGACCGCGTTGTCTGGGGCCAAAAGATGCGCCGCAGCCATGCCAGAGATGCCGCCCCCGATCACAGCGATGCGGCGGGAGGGGGCAGAAAAAGTCTCAAACGGCATGGCGGCTCCTGTTTCGGTTAGCTGGATTACGTGCTGCGATGCCAATTGGATCATTGAAACGCCCTATCGCAGGCGGTGATCCAAACGCAAAGCCCCTGCGTAACTCTTTCATGCTGATGACCGCCCCCCCTGTTGCATTTGTCCATGGACGTGGGCCACATCGCCCCTATGTTGCGCAGGCGGATGGCTTTGTGTTGACTGTTAAAGGGATGGTGCGCGTGCGTGTGGATGAGACCGACTGGTCAGCCCTGATGCTTGCTGTGCGCGATCACGGCGACCGGGTGGCCTTTGCGGCGCTGTTTCGGCACTTTGCCCCCCGGGTGAAATCGTATCTGATGAAGTCTGGGGCCCCGGCGGCCAAGGCCGAAGATTGCGCGCAGGACGTGATGGCGACGCTGTGGCAGAAGGCGGCGCAGTTTGACCCTGAGCGCGCGTCCGTCGCGACCTGGATTTTCACGATTGCGCGCAACCGGATGATCGACATGGTGCGCCGCGACCGCAGGCCCGATCCCGAACCGATGCCGTGGGACCGCGACGCCGAACCTGATCAGGCAGAGGTCTACGCCGCCTCGGAAGAAAGCCGCATTCTGACGGCGGCATTGGCTGACCTGCCCGAAAAACAGCGCAGTCTGATCCAGCGTGCCTTTTACGGCGACCTGTCCCATTCCGAGATTGCGAGTGAGACCGGCTTGCCGCTCGGCACCATAAAATCCCGCATCCGACTGGCACTTGACCGCCTGCGCGCCACATTGACTGAGATCTGAACGATGGACATGCCCTTGACAGCCAAAACCGCCCCGATCCGCCACCACCTGAACGACGCCCTTTTGATGGGATATGCCGCTGGCCATTTGAGCGAGGCCTTCGGGCTGGTCGTGGCCACCCATGTCTCGCTCTGCGACGATTGCCGGGCGCGGCTGGAAAGCTTTGAAGCTTTGGGCGGTGCCGTGATGGAGACCGAGGCCGAAGAGACGATCAGCGACGAGGCTCTGGCCCGCATGATGGCGCGGCTGGATGTGCCGGTTGTGGTGGCGCCCCCTGCCCCGCGCCACAAGCGCATCTTGCCTGCCCCGGTTGCGGCCTATGTCGGCGGCGATCTGGACGCGATCAAGTGGCGATCCATCGGGTTGGGTGTGCGTCAGGCGATCCTGCCGACCTCACGCGCGGCGACAGTGCGGTTGTTGTACATACCCGCCGGTCAGGCTGTGCCGGACCATGGCCACCGGGGCAGCGAACTGACACTGGTGCTGCGCGGGGCGTTCCGCGATGCGACCGACAGG
>JBBRKS010000139.1:0-10953 GCA_038231775.1 Rhodobacterales bacterium
AAACGCCGCCCATTCTGCGGGCGACAGATCGAGGCTCTGCAGGGCCGGATGGTCCTGATAGCGCATGGCAATCAACCGGATCGCGGGCAACACATCAGCCGGGGCCGCAACGCCGCCTGTGCTGTAGGAAACATCGACGGCCGTGTCATCCCCCTCCCCGTCCGGGGCATCACCTTCATCCTGCGCGGCAGGTCTTGCGGGAACGATCAGCTGGCCTTGGGCATCATAGCGTTGAACGGACGACGCGAGCGCGGCGGGTTGAACTGAATTCCCCTGCTGCCCTGCGTCATTCCACCGGATCACTTCCGCCTGGGCGGCTGAGCATGCCACGCCGGACATCACCAACGACAGAAGGCACATCGAGATGATCGAGGTTGAGCTTGCCAAAAGCGATCCCGAACATCCCGATTGGCGAATTGACAATCCGTTCCCGCGCCAGGGCCGTGACGAGGAGGTATCGCTCGCCCGCTTTGTTGACGACGTAGAACAGCCATTCCCCGGTGAACCGGCTCTCGGGGTTTGGCGCAGAAACACACTCGATCTCAACACTCGCTCCTTCTGACAATGCCATGGCGCGGAAGTCGCGCTCCAGCAGCACCGGCAATGCACGCCGTTTGGTATTCATCTCGGGGTCCCCTCGGATCATCTGTTGGGAACGTCATATCTCAGATTTCTGAGTGTGGCGATGCCTAACAGATACTATGGCGTATTCAATATAAAAATGACAAATACGGGGAAAGAAACGACCGACGTGGCCAGATGATGAGTTTGGCGATCACTAGCAGACGGTGATGAAGACTGGTCTTCGGGCGGCAAGGACATGTGAGAAAATGAAAACGCGCGAATGAAAAAACATCAAGAAAGACTGATGATTTTGCGACTAAGGGCAGATACGCGCCGTTCCGAAAATGCCGCCTCATGTCGGCTCTGATGCTGCCTCAAGCGGGAGTGGCAGCGATATTTCTGGTGAGCGCAGCGACGGTCGCACAACCAGAGGTGATTCGCTGTTTGCCGCCGCAAGTCCCGGTCACCGACCTGCCGGAGGCAGTCCTACTCGAGTATCGGGCCGAGATTGGCGCCGAGTTCGAGAGCTATTTCAGCGCGATCAGCACCCACATCGCCTGCCTTGATGAAGAGCGAACCCGTGCCCTGACCGAGGCGCGTGATGCCGCTAACGCTTATGCAACTTTCCTCAAAATTCCCCCAGCCCAGAAGGACCTCCCGTGAAACCTTACCTCCCTGCCCTCTTCCTTGGCCTTGGTCTCTCAACAGCGGACGTCACGCCCTCAGCGGCTTACCCCGTCGACTGCGCGATCCTCTTGTGTCTTGCCGGCGGTTGGCCGACCTCGGCTGAGTGCGCCCATGCCCGAGCAGTCTTTATTCGCCGGATCACCCCTTGGCCCATCGAGCCGCCTCTGCAGATCTGGAACTGCCCGATGCGGGCGAGTTTCAGGGGTGAGGCGCGGCCACTCGACCGGCTTTTTAACATCGCGGTTCGGGGTGACCTGGCAGCGCCGGCAATGTCCCTCCCCGAGCAAATCATTGAGCCGATGCTGGTCGATGCTCAGGCCGACGTCGATATCTCTGACCCCGCTTTTGACTTCGTTCGCTCGATCCGCGTGTTCGAAATCACCTATCAACAGCGTCGCAGTTCAGATGGCGACTGCAACAGTTGGGGAACCATCTACATGGGCAGTTACGGCGCGCAGGGCGATTACACGCGCAGGCGCAGCAGCACGGCAGCCGTTCCGGAAGCCTCAGACTTCGCCATCCCTACCAGTTGCAGCAGTTACTGGCACCGGTCGGTATTTGTCGAATGGCGGGACTACGAGGGCAGCTACGGCCACGAGGAGGTGCATTACTGACCAGCACCGCCACCGCGACATGGATATAAACGGAAAACTCGAACCCCAGAAACAGAAACGACGCCAGACCATAGGTCCAACGCCGCACTGAATTCTCTCGTTGCATAGGGAATTTAGCGTGAGTTGAGGTCCCGTTCAACCGGCAAACCGCTTTGCCCGAACGAATTTTGCATGCCGCAGTCTGGCGTCCTTACCAAAAGGACGACAACCCCATGACGCTGACCACTGGTGCCCTTCTGCGCCGCATCATCGCGACCCCGCTCTCAGCTTCGGCCCACAAGCTGGCCACATTGATCCTCGATGGCATTGCGTGGAAGGACGGCTACAATGGTCTCGACCACGGCACCGCAGCCTTCACCCTCGCACATCTCGCTGAAAAAATGGGGGTTTCGCGGCAGCATCTGTCGGACTTGCTGTCCGAGTTGGCCGAGTCAACCTTAGCGCTGGTCCGATGGAAGCCGCACGGTAAATTCGCGCCATGGCTCTTCCGCTTCGGCGGGCCAGAGGCGCGCGTCACTACGCCAGATGTCGCGTCGTCTACAGGCGACACATCACTATATAAAGACTCTAAGAACAAAACTATCTTCACAGGAAGGATCGATATCGACGCAGTCACCAGCGTCTATCACACGCCTTGGGCCGAGATGATCAAGGCCGCGAAAACCTCCCTCGCCTGCTGGAATGTTGACACCCAAGCGATCTGGGACCGCTTCCTCGCATTCAACAAGGCACGCGGAAACTCGGCCGTGCCTGCGGGATTTCTTCTTGGGTTCATGCGCAAATGGCGGGCATCTCCGGCGGCAAAACAGCGTGATCAGGCGAAGTTTGATCCACTAAGAAATAAAACACCGCAAGACCCGGAACTGGTTTCCCTGATCAGGAAAGCGCCGACTGCCAACCGGCACTTCCACGAATCGGATCTGTGCCGCAAGGTTGGCAAATTGGCCTACGAAGAACGTGTGGCGTGTATCATGGTTCAATTTTCATGTCCTCGTTTCCCAGCCATGCTCGCCGTTCATGGGCTTGCGATTCAGGCCGGAGAAATAATGCGCTGATTGAGCGACTTTGCCGTAGAGAATGATTACAGCAAGCGTTCTTCGCAACTGTTGGCTTGGATTTTCGATCAGACAGACCCCAGCGTTACTGCGGTCAGCACGAGATAGCGCCCGACCTTTACGACAGTGACGAGCAGCAGAAATACCGGGAAAGGTTCGCGCATGACGCCCGCAACCAAGGTGAGGGGATCACCAATTATGGGCATCCAAGCGAGCAGTAGCGACCATTTGCCAAACCGGCGATACCACCGTTCGGCCCTCGCTAACGCCTCAGGACTGGCGGGAAACCAACGCCGCTCGCGGAACCGTTCGATCCCTCGACCAAGAAGCCAGTTCACCACCGAGCCCAGAACATTTCCGACGCTCGCCACCGTCAAGACCAGCCACGGCGCATAATCGGACAGCAACAGCCCCACCACAAGGGCTTCGGACTGGGCAAGCAGAAGGGTCGCCGCGAGAAAAGCTGCGGCAAACAAGCCGAAATATGCAGCGATTTCGCTCATGCTGATGGGTCAGGCGCGCGCTGGCGGCCAGCGCTGGTGCAGTCCGTCAATCACAAAAGCATGACGGTGACCCGGTTCATGGCACCGAAGATGCGGATGATCGGACGGCAACTCGGGATGGTCATGGGTAAGCTCGATCGGGTCAAGCTGGGGCCAGAGCCGGATCACGGCAATCATAGCCACCGCCCCGATCAGGGCGAGCCCAAAAGCGGCTATGTCCATACCGAAGGTGGCCCCAAGCCAGCCCGCCAGTGGATAGGTCACCAGCCAGGCCGCATGTGACAATGCGAACTGTGCGGCAAAAACTGCCGGGCGATCCTGTTCGCGGGCCGAACGGTTGAGAATGCGTCCGATAGGGGTCTGTGTGAGCGAAAATCCGAAACCGACGGTTCCCCATAGTACCATCAAGCCAGGAAGGTCTGTCACCAGCGGCGTGAGGACAACGCCCGCCACCATCACCCCTGCGCCCGTAATCATCACCGGACGGTCTGCAATCTTTTCCAGAATGCGGGGCAGCAAGAACGCTGCGACGATTGACCCTCCGCCGAAAGCCGCGAAAGCGAGCGCCACCTGCGGCGCACCCAGACCCAGATCCGCCTGAACCAACACGACTGTATTGACATAAACCATTGCACCAGCGGCAGCGACGGCCATTTCCATCACCATCAACCCACGCAGGCGCGGCGTCGAAAGATAGATCCGGATACCTTTTGTGGTGGAGGCCCAGAACTGCCCGGAGTCTGACGACGATTGCGCGGGAAGGCGGACAGTGACGACAAGTATTGCAGAGCCGACGAAGCCAACGACAGTGCCACCGAACAGGACGGGAAAGCTGACGACGGTCAACAAGGCAGCCGCGAGCATCGGGCTTAAAAGCTGTTCCAGATCTTCGGCCAGTCGCAACAGCGAAAGCGCTTTGGTGTAATCCCTTTCATCCGGCAACACATCGGGGATCGTTGCCTGAAACGCCGGCGTAAAGCCTGCAGATGCCGCCTGCAAAAAGAAGATCAGCACATAGATTTGCCAGACTTCGGTGACGAAGGGCAAGAACAGCACGACACCTGCGCGGGTCAGGTCGAGTGCCACCAGAAACGCCCTGCGCGGCAGGCGTTCGGCAAAGGCGGCTGCGATAGGGGCAAGGGTGACATAGGCAATCATTTTGATGGCGAGCGCCGTGCCCATGACCAACCCGGCATTTTCACCCGCCAATTGCCACGCCAGCAAGCCAAGCGCCACAGTGGCAAGTCCGGTGCCGAGCAGAGCTATGATCAGCGCCGCAAACAGGTGACGAAACGTGCGGTTGGCTAGAACACTCAGCATTTAGACTGCCTTCTGGAGATTGGATTATTGCGGCGCAGGATCGGCAAACTCGATCATCCGGAAGTGAAAATCAATCGCTTTCCAACCGCATGATTGAGCAGGCTCAAGCAAAATTCGTTGGCGCTCGGCCCTGTCGTACGCGGAGCATATAGTGAAATCACACGGTTCGGCCGATCCTTGTGACGTGGCGAAACAGTGGGGAGTAGACGTGTCTCCTCTTCGTAATTCTCAAGCATGTCAGTCCTCACGTTCGGGGTTGAATCGCAGCAGGCGCAAGGCGTTAAGCGTCACCAGAACCGTGGCCCCGGTATCGGCCAGAATGGCGATCCAGAGACCGGTCATGCCCAGTACGGTCGTTACCAGAAACACCGCCTTCAGACCGAGGGACAGCATGACGTTCTGGCGGATATTACCCATCGCGGCGCGCGCGAGGCGGATCATCGCGGCGACATCAGTGGCCCGGTTGCGCAATAATGCCGCAGCCGCGGTTTCCAGCGCCACATCGGTGCCAGATCCCATGGCGACGCCAACGCTGGCCGCTGCAAGGGCAGGCGCATCATTGATGCCGTCACCGACCATGATCACGCCACCAGACGCCGCCATCGCCTTGATCACCGTCACCTTGTCTTCGGGCATCAGGTCGGCCTTGTGGTCCATCCCCATCACGTCGGCGATAGCTGCCCCAGTGCGGGCGTTGTCACCGGTCAGCATTACCGAAGACACGCCCATCGCCTTCAACTGGCGTATCCCCTCGATCGCATCGGGTCGCGGCTCATCGCGCATTGCAGTGAGACCAAGCGCTTGCCGTTCGCGGAACACCACCACGACAGTCTTGCCGTCTTCTTCCATCTCGGCGGCGCGGCGGATGCCCGGTTCATCCAATGCCTGCATTTCAGCGGCATAGCGCGGCGAGGCAACCCAGGCTTTGGCACCTCCCACCATTGCCTCGACCCCCTTGCCGACCAGCGCTTTGCTGTCAGTGGCGGGTAGCGGCGCAACTTTCGCCTCCTCCGTCCGGCGCAGGATGGCCTCAGCCAACGGGTGGCTCGACCCTGCTTCGATCCCGGCGGCGACCGCTAGGAGTTCAGCCTCTGTCGCCCCCAGCGGCACCAGATCAGTCACGGCGGGTCGCCCGACCGTCAGTGTGCCGGTCTTGTCAAACGCGACACGCGTGGTGCGGGCAGCGGCCTCGATCACTGCACCGCCTTTCATCAGGATGCCGCGCTTTGCTCCTGATGAAAGCGCCGATGCAATGGAAGCGGGAACCGAAATAACCAATGCACAGGGGCAGCCGATCAGCAGCAAGGCCAGCGCGCGGTATATCCAGGTGTTCCAATCCCCATCCATCGTCACTGGCGGAATGATGGCAACCAAGACCGCAAGGCCAACGATCGCCGGCATGTAGATGCGGCTGAACCTGTCGATAAACCGCTCGGTCGGTGCGCGGGCGGTTTCGGCCTCTTCGACCAGCGCGATGATTCGGGAAATCGTATTATCCTCGGCGGCCTTGGTCACGGTGATCCGCAGCGCCGCTTCGGCGTTGATCGAACCTGCAAACACCGGATCGCCTGGGCCCTTGGTTTTCGGCACCGACTCGCCGGTGACAGGGCTTTCATCAACGCCCGATGTGCCCTCGGCTATCTCGCCATCGCAGGGAATACGGTCACCGGGGCGGACCAGAACCCGCTGGCCGATGATCAGCGCTGCGGCATCCACTTCGCGCGTTGTGCCGTTTTCTTCCAAGAGCGCTGTCTTTGGCACCAGATCACCCAATGCGCGGATGCTGGCGCGGGCGCGGTCGGCGGCAACACCTTCCAGGACCTCGCCCACCGCAAACAGGAATACGACCAGTGCCGCTTCTTCGGCTGCACCTATGAACAGCGCGCCGATGGCCGCGATGGTCATCAGCCCCTCGATGGTGAACGGAATGCCCGCCAGCAGGGCCACCACAGCGCGCCGCGCCACCGGAGCCACGCCGATGATGCAGGCCGCAACAAAGGCCCAGCCTGCGATGGTCTCAGAGGCAAAGAACTTGACCGCCCATGCCGCGGCCAGCAACAGGCCGGTGCCGATCACCAATTGGCCCTTGCCGGTCTGATACCAGCGTTTGTCACGGTCTGCAGGGTCAGTGGCGTGGGTGTGTTCTGGCCCGCCATGGCCGGGATCGCTGATGACTTCGGGCTTTGTCGCCGTTTCAGCGGACTTTGCCTCGCCGGAGTGCGCGTGATCGTGAGAGGAGGGATCGTGACCCAAATGCTCTTCTTGGGCAACGGCGGCCTCGGTCGGCAACACAAGGCCGCGTTTGGCGGCACTGACCTTGGGCCCAATGCCAAAGCCCAGCTTCCTCACGGTTGTCTCGATCACTTCGCGCGGGGTGCGGGTTGCGTCAAGTTGCAAGGTAAGCCGCTCTGACATAACCCCGACGGTCACATCCGCAACTCCGGGCAGACGGTTCAACGCCGTGGTTATCTTCGTGGCGCAACTGGCACAATCCATCCCCGTCACGGTCCAGTCAATGCGTTCACCCGCCTCATTAGCACTCATCATAATCCTTTCGTCCGCCCCCGGGGGCGGTGCTTGCATGCTCTAATCCGAACAGATAGTGTCTCGAGTAGCTAGAGGTTCAAGAGGTTTCTCATGCTGACGATCGGAAAGTTGGGAAAATCCGCCCATGTAAAAGTGCCGACGATCCGCTACTATGAACAAATTGGTCTTCTGCCCGAGGCGGAACGCAGCAGCGGAAACCAACGGCTCTATGGTCGCGGTGCGCTGGACCGGCTGTCGTTCATTCGCCATGCACGCGAGCTCGGCTTTCCACTCGATGCAATCCGCGACCTCTTGGGCCTGTCAGACCGGCCTGATCAACCTTGTGATGCAGTGGACAGCATCGCAAAAGCGCAGCTTCTGGCAGTGGAAGGCCGTATCGCCCGGCTGTTGATGCTGAAATCAGAACTGGAACGAATGGTGGCCCAATGCGCAGGCGGTCGGGTAGAAGACTGCCGGGTGATCGAGGTTCTCGGCAACCACGCTCATTGCGCCGCCGAGCATGGCCGCGATCTGCAACAGGTGTCGGAGTGAGTGGAATGCGCAGTCGAAGGTGCTTAATATGTGGATCGGCAACGCAATTCAGTCGACCTCATCCCCATCTTGCGCTTTGCGCGTAAGTTTTCATGGTCTTCTCCTTGAAGTAATTTGCGGCAATTGGACTCGCCAGTTCCAAAGTGGCTTCGAACGGTGTGTCGACCGAGGGCGCCCGATTGAACGGAATCTTCAGCTTTCGCACTAAGCGCACGGATCGAGTCGCTTTGGCTCAGGAGCCATCAGCTCGGTCTCGTAATTGGCTGAGCCATTTATGCGCCTTGGCGGCTTCACTCATATTAGGGTCTGTGGACAATCAGGATTCCCATTTGGCTTGATATCTGATTCAAACTTCCAAAACGGAGGTTTGCATGAACGAGGAGCGCTTTGTTGTGAAGGGACCCGTTTGGTCGAGGCTTGAGCCGCATTTGCCGGGCAAGGCTAGCGACGCCGGGGCTACGGCCAAGGATAACCGCCTGTTTCTGGAAGCAGTGTTCTGGTGGGTTCGGACCGGCTCACCATGGCGGGACCTTCCGCCCGCTTTCGGCAAGTGGAACAGCCAATTCCGGCGTTTCCGCAGATGGGCGAAGGCGGGTGTATTCGAGAGTCTTTTCAACGCCATGAGCGGTGACCCCGACCTTGAATACGCGCTTATCGACGGCACCATCGTTCAGGTTCACCAGAAGGCAACCGGCGCAAAAGGGGGACTCAGTATCAGGCTATCGGGCGTTCGCGTGGCGGCCTGACGACCAAAATCGTGGCCCTGGTCGATGCACTTGGTAACCTGGTGCGCTTCCTGCTGCTGCCCGGTCAGGCGCATGACATGAAAGGCGCATGACATGAAAGGCGTCGCGCCGCTGATCCGGGGGGTCTCTTTCGGCGCGCTTCTTGCGGACAAGGCCTTTGACGCGAATTGGCTCCTTGAAGAACTGGACGCACGCGGCGCGGCCGCCGTGATCCCGCCGAAAACGAATCGCAAGCATCGGCGTGACCATGACGTCGAAGCCTACAAGTGGCGGCATCTGATCGAAAACTACTTCGCAAAAATAAAAGAGTTCAGGGGGATAGCCACACGCTACGACAAAACCGATTGCAGCTACACAGCCAGTTGGCACGTTGCCCCTGCCTTGATCGCATCAAGGTGAATGTCCACAGACCCTAATACATCTGTGCAATCAGTAAAATTTGCGGCACCCTATCGGGTATCACGGAGCAGACTTGGCCGCGATTGACCGGACATGCTCTAACGCCCGGCGCAGCGCAGGACGTGCTTGCAAACGGCGAGGGCAGTTTGCATCAAAATCACGCTTGTTCAGTTGTTGGCTGGACTTGCGACAAGCGCCTTCCAGTAACCATCCACTTCCTGACTGTGCTGACCGATGGCCGAAAAGTCATGGGGATTCACATGAGGGGCGGCGTCCATGACAGTTTTGGTGGCGTTGAGGACGAGTAAGGTCGCGTTCGGGGCCACCTTGAAGGCACCCCAAGGCAACGCAACGTAGTGTTCGCCAATCCCGAAAAGCCACCCGCCTCGCGCTACCAACAGTTAGGCGATCTTGCCAGTCTGCGGACTGGTCGCAACGTCATCGATGTTGCCAAGAGCTTCATTCTGCGCATTGCACACTTCCGTGCCAAGCAATTGGTCGGATCGGAAAACTGATGTCGTGCTTGCAACAGGTTGGGCCGCAGCGATCTGTTGTAGCTGCCAGCCGGGAACGTTTGTCATTTTCATGCCCGCTTTTCCCAAGTCGGCCAAATACTGTTTGTATTGCTCGCGGGTCGCGGCAAGGACTTCTTCACACGGCTCTATTTGGTCGTGCCGGGCGAGAATGTCAGCGGCTGCAAGCAGTGAACGTATTTCGTAGCCGGGCCGGGCGTTGAGGAAGCTAGTGCTCGCATCGCCCTGAGAGTCATCACCTCCGGACCCATATCCGGATCCGTCCAGCGGGTAGCCGTAGCCGTAACTGCCGAGTGCGGGATCTGCTGCCCCGCCGTAGCCGCCTAGCCAATAGCCGTCCTTCTGCATTTGCTCATTGAAGGCGCGCAGATCGGTGAGACATTGATTTGCAGTAGAACCACTTGTAGCCTCCGCCGCAACCGACGGAGCGGCAAGCGCAACAAAGAAGCACGCTGCCAATGAACTCGACAAAACTGATCGTTTCAAGGATTTCTGTCCTCCCGTCACCACTCGATCTAAAGCACATGTTAAATTGGCCAGCTTGGCTGCGAGCGGGGCCACGCTCAGCTCATCGAATTTTCTCAAAAGCTTCAGTGTTGAGGGATTGAAGATTTGGGAAATCATGGTCGTCTTCTTGATGTCAAATCGCGGCGAAGGGCCTTGCTTGTGCCAAAATCCAAAAAAGACACGGCGAACTGGACGCAGGGTCCGTAGAGGTCAGGGCTTGTGAGCGTCCGGCCTGCTTATGGACGCAGTCGTTGATCCCGACGTCTCACTGCCCGAAACGCCAGCATCGGGTCGATAAGAAATTGTCTGCCCTATCAGCAAGATCACCATGAATGCAGTCCACACGATCGCCAGCGAGCGCTGTTCCAGCGGCGCGACCCTGATCGCCTTGCGCATGGTGGTCTGGATTGTTCCTGCATGTGGCAGCAGTGCGATCAGCCGCGTCGCAATGCCGCTATGGTTGGCGACCGCGGATGGCACATCCGCGAGAGCCAAAATCATCCTATCCAGCCGACTGGCCGCGTCAGCCTGCGACAAATTGGAAAGCACTTCAGCCTCCCTCCAGGGGTCCACGCCAAAACGCGCCAGTGCGGACAATACGCTGACCAGCATACCGTTGCTGTCCTCGCCCACCGGCGCGAACAGGAAAGTCTCGAACTGAGGGCCGTGCAGACCCAATCCGGTGGAAGCGTTCATTTTATCCGGCTTTCTGCGGCTTTGTGGTGCGGTCGGTTTCAGGTTAAGGGCGAGGCTTGGCATAGTGCCCTGCCATCAGGTCCTCATAGGCACGGTCGACTGGCTTAGCCGGATCGAAAGGTGGGCTGTCCTTGACCTTCTGCCGGTTGACATCGAGGTAGATCAGCTGCTCGGTCCAGCGAATATCCTGCGCCGAACGGGGCGAGATCAGCACCTTTTGCCCCATCCACCAGTTGCTGGTATCCACGATC
>JBBRKS010000140.1:0-10729 GCA_038231775.1 Rhodobacterales bacterium
AGCTGACCTCCACCCAGCCCCAAAAGTCTTGAGCGCATCGACCAGAGCAACTTTGGTTCCAGTTCAAGGCCGACGAGGAACAGCATCATCACCACGCCGAATTCGGCGAAATGCTGGATCGAGACGACGTCCACATGCAGCAACCCCAACACTGGGCTGATAACGATGCCTGCGATAAGATATCCAAGCACTGACCCGAGGCCGAGGCGCGAGGCAATCGGTACGGCAACAACGCCTGCGATCAGGAAGATGAACGCCAAAAGCAAAAAGTCAGTCATTGAAAGGCTCCTTAGGACTCGACGGCAAACAATGTTCTTTCGGCACTCATTACTGTAGAAGTTGACAGCAAGCAGCCCCTTTCCTCCCACAGAGTTGGGTACAGGTCGGCAAATGCAACAATTACAGGTTGCGCCACCCGCGCTTCGTTCAGATCATAACGGATCCGGTGAGCAGCTCCAGTCTTCGGCGCCGAATGGCTGCTCCGTTGGCTCGCGCGATCAACCCAGCTTGCGTCGGACAACCGTCCCACCGTTCTCGATCGAACAAAGTAGGGTGAACCGGACCGGGTCGTCCAACTCAGCCATCAACCGCCGTTTTTCGTTGAAGCCAGCCAGACCAAGGTTCGCGCACACGAGAGTGCCGCCCGGCAAAAGTTGGTCAACGATCGCCTTCAGCATCGAAACATTTGGTGCATAGCCGTCAAAGAAGACCAGCCCGTAATCTGCGGCCAGCCGGGGCAACACCGCCATGAAATCACCGTGATGGACCGTCACTCGGTCGGCGAGACCAACGGCTGCGATATTGTCGCGGGCCAGCGATGCCCGCAGCGGATCGCCCTCAATCGTATCGACGTGGGCGTCGGGGTGCGCTGCGGCAAGACAGCAGGCGGTGTAGCCAAGGGCTGTGCCCAGTTCCAGCATCCGGACTGCGCCGGACCTTGCGGCCACTTGCGTCAAGGCCGGGCCGTCCTCGAACGTATAGGCGTCGGAATTTGTGATCCGGCGGTGGGTGCGCGTCGCGGCCTGAAGGGCGATGAAGGGGTCGGTGGTCATGCCTGCTCCAGATAAAATGCCGCAAGGTGATGGGCGGCGACGTCAATCGTGATCGGGTCTTCATAGAACTGGAATTGGGTCTGATTGCCCAGCCAGACCAATTCCTTGCGGGCGGCAGGCATCGCGTCAAAAAGTGCGCGCGGCACCGATGGCCCGCTTGCGGCGCGGTCGGCGTGGATCATTAGGGTGGGGGTGGTCAATTGCGTCACGGCCAGATCGGTGCGCGTGGTCCACAGTTCGGCCTCGCTCATCGTCGCGATGCGGTTTTCCCACTGACCGCGATGTGCCAGAAACAGGTTTCGGTCGGCCCAGGGGCGGTAATACATCCGCGCTGCGTCGAAGTTCAGCAAGGCATCAAGGTTGGTCTCGCCCGCACTGTCATTGACGATGGGCAGATAGCTGACCGTGCCACCCGCAGCAAAGGCTTGGGCGGCAGCTTCCCCCCTTGCCACGCGAACGGCCACAGCCTCGGCGCTGCCGTAATACATCGCGCAGACCTCGGGCGTCAGGTAGTGGCCCGCGACCAAGGAAAGGCTTTGCACTGACGTGTCGGCAAGAGCGGTAGCAATCGCCCAGTTGGCCCCTTGGCACAGCCCCAGAAGATGTAGCCGCGCAGGGTCAATGCCGTTCACTGTCGAAAGAAAGGCCAGTGCCGCCCGCAGATCGCCAACCTTCCTCGCCCCGCTTTCCCAACGGCGCGGGGTGCCTTCGCTTTCCCCACTCCCGCGCGGGTCAAACACCAGGGTCGCCAGGCCCGCCCGTGCCAGCCGCGTCGCATATTGCATCGGGGCCTGTTCCTTGACCGTAGCCACCGGGCCAAGGATGACCACCGCCGCCCGCGCCGTGCCACCACGAGGTTGGAAAAGGTTACCGATGACGGTGTCGCCGCCGCTGAGGAAGCTGACACGCGACACGGTGTAGGGCCCGCTCTTGATCTGCTTGTCGGCATCCCAGCTTTGGGTCGGCTGAGGGGCGTCGCTGGTGCCGCCTGACAAAGGAGGGCGGGATGTAGCGATTTTGCTGTCGTTCATGGTGCTCTCTGCGCTTGGAAGGTTATGGGTGGTGCGCGAAAGCTGCGCACCGCTTACCGCACCGTTCAAACCAGCGGTCTATTCGCGGGGTCAGCCTTCAAAGGCCTTGATGACAAGTTCGGCCGTAAGCATGCCGGAAGAGCCTTGCTGTCCGGTGATCAAACGTCCATCTGCGACAGCAAAAGGCTTGTAAGGTGCGCCTTGAACGTATCGTGTATTGGCGATTTTCATTGCCTCATCCTCAATGCGGTAGGGCTGGAATTTCACACCCATCGCTTGATCGACCACGTCTTCCTCAAGGTTGCAATATCCAGTCCAGCTTTTACCTTCAGCCAAAAGATTGCCATCGGCCAGTCGTGCTTTCAACAACACCAGCGAACCATGACAAATCGCCACTGCGAGTTTACCTGCGTCATAAAACGCGGCGAACAGCTGGTGAAGCACTGCATCATTCGTGAAGGTCACTGGTGGGGCCAGACCGCCAATCACGAAGATCGCGTCAAAATCCTCAACTTTGATTTCTGACAGCGGCATCGTCTTTTCAACCGCGTCGCGGGTTGGCTTTGCCGCCTTAAAGCCAAGGCTGATCAGATCAGCAGGGTTTGCAAAACGCCCCCCATCGGGATCGCTGACTTTGTCATGGGTCACAGCACCGCCTTTGGGCGACGCGATGGTCAGGTGATACCCCTTTTGGGTAAATGCCCACCAAGGATGCGCAAACTCTGGCAGCCAGAAACCGATATCCATGCCGTTTGTTGGTGATTTCTCAGGGTTCGAAACGATAAACACGACGCGTTTGGGCTCGGACATCTTCAATTTTCCTTAGAAAGTGCGCATGGTTGCAATGCTGTATTGGGATGGGTGGGGCGCTGGACTAGCGCCCCACTGCATTGTCATTCAAACGAGCCCATCTGGAACATGCCGCTCAGCCAATCCTCGACATGCCAGGTCTTGACCACCAACCCGTCTTTAAACTGATGGATATCCACCGCCATCACCTTGAACGGGCGCCCTTTGGAGGCAAAGCCCGCAAAGGGGGCGGCCTGCGTGCCCGAGATAGTAGAGCGCACGATGACAAACTCACCCGCGTCAATGATCTGATCGTTCACGACGCTCAGATCGGAAAACATCGTGTGATAGCCCGCAATGAACGGCTTGAACGCATCGCGGCCGGGTTCCTCGCCTTGGTTCGGCGGAATGTCGACCCAGTTTTCCGCCAACACCTTGTCCAGAAGCTCGGGCTTGTTCTCGCCAAAGGCCGCGTAGAAATTCTTCACCGTTTCGGTATTTGCGGTCTGGGCCAGAGAGGGTGCGGCGAATGCCACAAGGGTTGCCAGCGCAAACGCGCCGGTACGAAAGGATTGCAGGATCATGATACGCCTTTTTGGGTTGAAATGCCCTTGCACCATGACGCATCCGGCGTGATGCTGGAAATAAATGGATCGTATATTCATCATGCAAAAATTGAATACCCACGGACTTGAACTTGACGATCTGCGCGTGTTGCAATCGCTGTATGAGACCCGAAACACCACCCGCACGGCCGAGCGGCTGAACAAAAGCCAGCCGGGCGTCAGTCGGGTTCTTGCGCGGTTGCGGCGGGCTTTGGGCGATCCCCTGCTGGTTCGGGCCCCGGGCGGCATGGTGCTGACCGACCGCGCTTTGGCCTTGCGCGACCAGTTGTCGGAGGTTCTCACCGGCATCGAGGGATTTCTGGCCCCCGCCGCCTTTGACCCGGCGCAGGCCAGCAGAGTTTTCCGGCTGGCCACCACCGACTACGGCGCGCTGGCCATTCTGCCGGGGCTGATGCAGCGGCTGGCGCAGCGTGCCCCCGGCATCGGGCTGGAGGTGCTGCCGTTTTCCACCGACATCTTTCGCCACATCGCCGAGGGCCGCTCTGATCTCGCCCTTTACGGTGACGATGTAGTGCCGCTGCCGCTGCGCGCACGGACCCTCTTCACCGAAGACTACTCCTGCGTTATCGGCCCCGCACATCCCTTGGCCGGCAAAACTGACATTGGGCTGGACGACTTTCTGGCCTATCCCCATGCGCTGATCAGTATTCTGGGGGGGCGTACCGGCGTGGTGGACGAGGCACTGGCAACGCAAGGGCTCAGCCGCCGCATCAGCCTGTGGATCCCCCATTTCGGCACCGCCGCCAATGTCATTGCCAGCAGTGATCTGATCCTGACCCTGCCCACGCGTGGTGCTGTGGCCTTGGCGGCCAGTGGTGGTCTGCACCACTTTGCCCTGCCCATCCCTGTGCCCACATTTGACTATCGCCTGATCTGGCACGACCGCAGCCAAGCTGACCCTGCCCACAAATGGCTGCGCGACCTGATCGCAGAGAACTAGGCTTCAATGCCGGAATCTAGGGCCGGAAGCGTTAGCCTTGCATGGTCGATGCAAGGGGCGGAGAGCGGCCTTGCAGCGCCGAATTCAGTTAAGGGGAGCATAATGGCCAGACGCCATAAAAAAATTACGCTGATCCCATTTGCACCGCTTCAACGACGCTACGTTCATCGCCCAAAGCAAAAAAATGGGGGAGCCGTTTGCCGAAACCCGGGTTCTAGGTGACGAACTTGAAGTCAGCGTTTCGAAATCAATCGGCCCGCCATTTGCTGCGGAATGCCGACGGGGGGCCGCCGTCGAGGCGCCGAAAGAACTGGATCAAATTGCTCGCATCGCCGAAATTAAGCCGGTAGGCGATGGCTTCCAGTGTCTCGTCGCTGTTGGCCAGCCAGCGGCGAACCTCCAGCAGCAACCGCATGTCGATGATTTTCTTGGCACTGCGGCCTTCAGTTTCCTGACAGGTCCGGGTAAGGGTGCGTTCCGCATAGCCCAATTTCGCGGCATAGTTGGCGACCGTCCAACGTTCAAGATAGTGCAGGCCGATCAGTTCGCGAAACGCCATCAGCATCTCGGATTTGGGGCGCGGTTGCTGCGGTACCGGGTTCGAGACGGTCGACCAGTGCATGTGCATCAGAACCAACCAAGTATAAAGCCGCTCGCGCAGAAGGGCGTGGATCAAGGCATGGTTGGCGAACCGCGCGGTGTCTGAAGTGATGCTGTGGCAGACGTCAAGAAAATCCTGCTGCGCGTCCGGGTTAAGAATCGAATGCGCGTGCCAGTCCAGTTTCGATAGCAGGTTGCGCAAAGATGACATCTCGGTCGGCAACACAAAGGCGCGGTCAATCACCAGCGCCGTGCCCTGCATGTCATCTGTCAGATTGAACTGATGCGTGCGCCCGGGGGTGACCGCGATCAAGGTGCCCGGCTGCACAGTACATTGTTCAAAATCAACGACATGTGTGCCGTGCCCAGCCGTATACATCAGCAGCATTACGAAATTCGGCCGCTGTACGCTGGCCAGATGCTGTGCGCTGCCGGCTTGACGGATCTTCTCAAGCGTCACCACTTCGATCGGCAGGCCGCTGACAGACCGAAAGCCGACCTCTTCAACCCTGATATTGTCTGGCACTATGATCCGCCCTGATGCCCGCTTGTCCAATTCTACAAGCGACTTTGCGGAAAGTCACCTGTCGATCTGGCTGCCCGGCCGTTAACTTCCCTCCCATCGGGGCGGCCATGACGCCCGCCAACACAGGAGGTTATCCATGACCGAAGACGAAGCCACACGCGACGCATTGATCGCCTTTTATCGTCAAGCGCTGACAGTGAACCCCGACACTTCCCCCGCCGAGGTGCTGGGCCGCATTCTGGCCGATGGATTTCAGTCGATGAACAGTCAGGGCACCAAGGACAAGGCGACGCTGATCGGCCAGGTTTCGGGCTTTTGGAAGCTGATCCCCAACTTGAAATGGGAACCGCAGGAAAAGCTGACCACCGGGGCCAAGACCGTGGTGCGCAGCATCGCCAGCGGCAATCCGGTTGGCAATTTCATGGGGCTGACGCTGGACGGCAGCAAAGCCTTCCGGATCGACACCATCGACATCCACACCATCGAGGGCGGCCAGATCACCCAAGTCTACCATCTGGAAGACTGGGCCACCGCCATCGGCCAGTTGAAAGCTGTCTAAGTCCAACTTTCGCAAACCCCAAAAGGAAATCCTGACATGAAGAAATCCCTGATGCTAGCCATCGGAGCGGCTTTGGCGGCTAGTGCCGTTCAGGCTGACGTGTTCGAGGTTGTCTCGGCCCCCATCGCTGACGGCGTATCGGTCGACCAAATGCGCGCGGCGGATGCGCCAGTGGGCGCGTTCGTCGCAAAACTGCCGGGCTTCATCAGCCGCGAGAATGGCGTCAGTGTGATGGAGGGCGCCATGAGCCCCGGCAACGAATGGTTCGTGATTGTCCGTTGGGACACGATCGAACATGCGCAAGACGCGGCGAAGGTGCTTGGCCCGACCCCGGCTGCGGCTGGAATGATGAAGGCGCTGAAGGCTGATCAGATCTTCTTCCGCCACTACACCGTGCAGAAATAGGCCAGCGCGCCCGATCAATGCCGGGCCGGGCCATAAGGGCGGGCCTGTTTCTCATAAGGATACTGTCATGACGTATACTCAGGTCGTCTGCGGCCCCGACGGCGAAAGCCGGTTTGACGATGTGGACCTGCCTGCGCCGATGGCCTGGGACGCCAAGCTGGTGCGGTTGCAGCCGGTGCCACTGGGGCGGACCAGCCCCTTGCATCCTGAACCGGCACCGACGCTGGCGACCGTTGTGACCGGCTGGATCGAGATCACCACCTCGCAGGGCGAGACGCGGCGTTTTGGTCCGGGTCAGGCCATGCTGTTTTTGGATACTGAAGGCCGGGGCCACGCCTTTGCCGCATCGCCCGAGCCGAGTGTGTTGATGATCGTTCGGCTTCAAGATGGCATCGCGCGCCCGGCCCAGTCTGACTTGAACCCGCCAAACTGAAAGGTACTGACATGTCTGATGCGAAATCTCTGGTACCACTTTGGGTACGCGGTGCTGCCGGTCTTCTGGCGCTGGCCAACCTTGGCTATGGGCTGATGGGGTATTTCAAGCCCGCATCCATGTTCGCGGCCCTTGATCTGACCAGCCCCGGCGCGTTGGACGCTGTGCACCAGTTCGCCGCACGCAACACCGCAATCGGTGTGGCGCTGTGCATCGTGACACTGGTCGGCGTGCCGGAAACCATCGCGATCCTGATGATCATCCGCTTTCTGATCGAGGGGCAGGATCTGATTCTGTCGATGATCGGCGGTGCGGGTCTAGCGCAACTGGCGATGCCTGCGGTCTTCATGGTGGTCGAGGCGTTCATCGTGGTGACGATGTTCCGCATCGTGGCCAAACGCGACGCGGCCCTTTGAAACACGGCCCCGGGCGTTCAATGCTCAAAGCGCCCGGGGAACGGTTCATGTCCGATAAGGTTGCTATACGCTACCGGCCAAGCCCAACATGTCAGAGTCAGACCGCGCCTCGGCGATCATCCAATTACGGACGACCTCCGCATCCCGGCTGAGCGGGCCCGCATTGGACCAGACGAGGTGAAAGCCCTGCCCGGTCGGGTAAACCCATGGCCCCGCCGTCTGCAACAGGCCCTGCGCCATGGGCCGGGCGCAGACATGCATCCAGCCGAGCGCCAGCCCCTCGCCCGCCATCGCGGCTTGCAGGACCAGCGCGTAATCGTTCAGCCGCAAGCCTTCGCCGGTATCCCGCCATGTGACGCCGAAATGGGCCAGAAACGCCTTCCAGCCGGGGCGGTAGCGGAATGGCTCATCCAGATGGATCAGGGGCAAATCGGGCAAATCTTCGATGCGCGTCACTTGGCCGTGACGCGCAAGGAAGGCGGGGCTTGCCATTGCCACCAGAACCTCGGGCGCGACTTGGGTCGCTTCGCATCCCGGCCACAGTCCGTCACCGCGGCGCACGGCCAAGGTGGTGGCCGGGGCGGAGATGTCGATATCCTTGTCCACCGTTTCGATCCGCAGGTCTACCCCGGGCGAGGCGGCGTGAAACCGCGCCATCCGTGGCACCAGCCACCAGGTGGCAAAGGCAGTCGAGGCCAGAACCGTCACATGGTCCGGCCTTGCAGCCCGGGCAATCTGGCGCGTGGTTGAAAGGATGCGGCCGAAGCTGTCCGACACCTCTTCAAATAACTGTTTGCCTGCCGGGGTCAGGGCGATGCTGCGGTGACTGCGCTGGAAAAGCTGGACGCCAAGGGTCTGCTCCAGCCGCCGTACTGATTGGCTGACGGCGGGTTGGGTTACCGACAGTTCAGCGGCGGCGCGGGAGAACGACAGATGCCGCGCTGCAGCCTCGAACACCACGAGGTTATGAACCGGGCCGACCAAGCGTTCAAAGTTTTGCATAACTGCAGTTTATGCATAGGCACAGATTTATCAAGCGTCACGCTGGGGTGAATTACAGTTAGCCTCGCGTCAAATCAAAGGGAAGCGGCAGAATGACGGTGACAGCAGAACCGCGGGCAAGGCGTGGGCGTGGTGCGACAAGGGTCGAGGCTGCCGCCCCAGCTTATGTCAAACGCGGCCTTCCCTTTTACGCCATGCTGGACGAAGAGGCGCTCGACCGAATCGAATCCCGCGCCTTTGCCATCCTGGAAACCATCGGGATCGAGTTTCGCGATGATCCGGTTGCCCTGCAGCAATGGGTGGCAGCTGGGGCCGAAGTGCGCGAAACCCGTGTGCGCCTGCCCGAAGGTCTGGTGCGCGGCCTTCTGGCCAGCGCGCCTGCGGAATTCGTGCAGGTCGCCCGCAATCCCGCGCGGTCGGTCACCATCGGCGGGCGCAATCAGGTCTTTGCGCCGGTCTACGGCTCGCCTTTCGTGCGCGATCTTGAGGGCGGCCGCCGCTATGGCACGCTGGGCGATTTTCACAATCTGATCAAGCTGACCTACATGCTGCCGTCCCTGCACCATTCTGGCTTTGTCACCTGCGAGCCTTGCGACATCCCCGTCAGCAAACGGCATCTGGATATGGTGCTGGCCCATATGCTGTTGACGGACAAGCCGCATCTGGGCGCGATCACCGAGGCGAGCCGGGCGCAGGACAGCGTCGATATGGCCCGCATCCTGCATGGGGACGCGACCTTCGACGCCAACTGCGTGATCATGGCCAACGTCAACACCAACTCGCCCCTCTTGGTCGACAAGGTGGTGACTGAAGCCGTGCGGATCTATTCTGGCGCGGGTCAGGGCATCATTGCGGTGCCGTTCATCCTGTCGGGTGCGATGGGTCCGGTGACAACCGCAGGCGCCATTGCCCAAGCCCTCGCGGAGGCGATGGCGGTTGGCGCCTATGTGCAACTGGTCCGCCCGGGCGCGCCCTTCATCCTTGGCAACTTCCTGTCATCAATGAGCTTGCGGTCGGGTGCGCCTACCTTCGGGATGCCCGAACCCTTGATGTCCAACCTTGTCATCGGCCAGTTGGCGCGGCGGCTGAAGTTGCCCTTGCGCTGCGGTGGGGCGCTGACCTCGTCCAAGCTGGCTGATTTTCAGGCGGCGGCAGAAAGCGCGGATTCCATGCTGTCGACCGTGCTCGGCGGGGCCAATTTCGTGCTGCATGCGGCGGGCTGGTTGGAGGGCGGGCTATCGACCGGCTACGAAAAGCTGGTGCTGGATGCCGACCGGTTGGGGTCGTATGAAGTTGCGTTGCGCGGTATGCCGATGGACGACAACGCTCTGGCGGTCAATGCCTATGCCGATGTCGAACCGGGCGGTCACTTCTTGGGCTCGGCCCATACGATGGCCAATTACCAGACCGCATTCTACGAGCCGAAACTGTCCAATTCCGACAGCGTGGAACAATGGGAAGAGCAGGGCAGCAAAGACGCCGCCCGCCGCGCCTATGACCGCTGGAACCAGCTTCTGAAGGACTACGAAGCCCCACCCATAGACCCCGCCACCCGCGAGGCGCTGGAAGATTTCGTGGCCCGCCGCAAGGCCGAACTGCCCGACGCCTGGTATTGACCCCAATCTGAAAGGATAACGCATGAAGACCTTTCTTGCTTTGATCACCGCGCTGACGTTGCTGATCAGCGGCCCGGCCCTGGCCGATGACGCGCGCAAGACCGTGGCGGTTGGCGATCTGACGGTGTCCTATGGCGAGTTTGGCCCCGCAGGTGGCACTCCGATGGTTTTGGTGCATGGCGGAGGCATCACCTCGCGCATGTGGGGCGGTTTTGCCCCCGAAGCGGCTGCGGCAGGCTATCATGTCTTTACCCCCGACACGCGCAACCACGGTGCCACTGACAATCCGTCGGAGACATTCTCGTATGATCTGGCTGCAGGCGATCTGGCTGGGTTCATCGCTGCGCTCAAACTGGATCACCCGGTGGTCATGGGCTATTCCGACGGAGGCATGATCGTCGAGAAATTCCTGCTGGCCCATCCCGATGCGGCCTCGGCTGCGATCCTCGGCGGCATGACCAACCGGGTTGCCGCGACCCCGCATTACTTTGCCGGGATGATGACCTACTATGGCTATGACAAACCCGGCGAACTGCCCGACAGCGTTTTGGATGCCCTGGCGGTCCAAGCGCCAGATTTCGTAGCCCGCCTTCAGACCCTGCACGCCACCCCCGCCGAACCTGACCGTTGGCGCAGCCTGCACAAGCTGGCCTGGCCGGTCTGGACCACTAAGCTGGAACTGCCGCTGGCCGACTTTGCCACGATCAAGGTTCCGGTTCTGGTGATCCTTGGAC
>JBBRKS010000141.1:0-10638 GCA_038231775.1 Rhodobacterales bacterium
GCTCGGCACCGGGCGCACGCTGGGTCTGCCCAATGCGCTAACGGTGTTTGTGCCCTTCGCCGCCCTGTTGATCTGGGGCCAAAAGCGCACCGGCTTTGGGCGGCTTTTGTATGCGCTGGGGTCAAACGAGACGGCGGCGCGGCTGTCCGGGGTGCGCGGCTGGCAGGTCTCGCTGACTCTGTACGCGCTGTCGGGCATCATCGCCGGGCTGACCGGGCTGTTATATCTGGGCCTTGTTAAAACCGCGTCACTTTCACTGGCCCTGCCGTTGGACCTGCCTTCGGTTGCGGCGGCGGTGGTCGGCGGCACCTCGATCTTTGGCGGGCGCGGCGGATACGGCGGCACCATCATCGGCGCGTTGATCCTGACGGTGCTGGCCACCATGCTGACCCTGTTGCAGGTGCCAGAGGGCGCAAGGCGCATCCTGTTCGGGCTGATCATCCTGACGGTGACGGCCATCTACATCCGTTTGACCGAAAAGGGCTGACCATGGCCAAGTTCGGCATCGCAGGCATCAGTTTTGACCACATGCATATGGGCGATCTGTTGCGTCTGGTCCACGACCACCCCGACGCCGAGATTTGCGGCGTCTTTGACCCTGACCCGGCCCGGATGGCATGGGCCATTGAAACCTTTGCCATCCCGCCCGACCGTGTTTTCACTGATTTTGACGCCTGTATGGCGACACGGCCTGACCTCGCGGTCCTGTGTGCCGCCCCCAGCGACCATGCCAGCTATACCGAACGATTGGCCGCCTATCCGTGCCACGTCTTTGTCGAAAAGCCGTTTGCCTCGTCGGTGGCCGAGGCGCGCCGGATGATTGCGGCCATGCCTGCGGGCAAGGTGCTTGCGGTCAACTGGCCGCTTGCCTGGGTGCCCTCGCATGTTACCGCCAAGCGGTTGGTCGATCAGGGGATGATCGGCACGTTGACTGAGGTGCATTTTTACGGTGGCAACCGTGGCCCGCTGTATCACCTTGCCGACAAGGTTGAGGTGACTGCGCAGGTGGTCGAGGCGCAAAAGCCCGGCTCGTGGTGGTACAAACGCGCCTCGGGCGGTGGCAGTCTGCTCGATTATCTTGGCTATGGGGCGACCCTTGGCACGTGGTACATGAACGGCCAGGCCCCGATCGAGGTGACCTGTACCGTCGATGACACCCCGGGGATCGAGGTTGACCAGCATTCGATCACCGTCCTGCGCTATGCCCGCGGCCTGTCGCGGATGGAAACGCGCTGGGGCACTTTCACCGACCCGTGGACGATCCAGCCGCAGCCGCAGTGCGGTTTTGTGCTGGTTGGCACCGATGGCACGATCCAAAGCCGCGACTACGCCGATCATGTGACGGTGCAGACCCGGGCACGCCCAGAACCGCATCCGATCCCGGCTGCACCCCTGCCCGAAGGCCAGCAGGATGCCATCGGCTACGTTTTGTCCTGTATCGCCAGCGGCACTGCGATCACCGGGCCGCTGGACCCGGTCGTCAGCCTTCTGGGCCAGCGCATCGTCGATACCGCCGCCCTTTCCGCGCAGCAAAAGCGGACGTTGGCGCTGATCGGATGACGACGCCGGACGCCGACACTTATGCTCTGAAATCCGCCGATCTGACACAGGTGGCGGCCCCTGTGTTGCCCTACCAGCCACCTGCCCCACGCTTTTACCGCCCCCGCATCGCTCTGGTCGGAGCGGGTGGCATCGCGTCAGCCCATCTGGACGCCTACCGAACTGGCGGGTGGGAGGTCGCGGCGATCTGCAGCCGCAATTTGTCCAACGCGCAGGCGCTTGCGGCAGTCTATGCCCCGGCGGCCCGCATCACCGACAGCTTTGATACCATTCTGACCGATCCCTCCATCGACGTCATAGACCTGACACCGCATCCTGCCGATCGCCTGCCCCTGATCGAGGCGGCTTTGCGGGCCAGCAAGCATGTGCTGTCACAAAAGCCCTTTGTGCTGGATTTGGCACAGGGCCAGAGACTGGTGACCCTCGCCCGCGATCACGGCGTCAAACTGGCGGTCAACCAGAATGGCCGCTGGGCACCGCATCTGTCCTATATGCGCCACGCGGTTCAAGCCGGGCTGGTGGGCGAGGTTCAGGCGGTGCAGGTCGCGATCAACTGGAACCATGGCTGGATCGCGGGCACGCCGTTTGAACGGACCCAAGATCTGATCCTGTATGATTTCGGCATCCATTGGTTTGACTTTCTGACCAGCGTTTTCGGCCCTGCAGAGAGTGTTTATGCCATGGCCGCCAAGGCGCACGGCCAATCCGCCGCCGTGCCCCTGATAGCACAAGTGCTGGTGCGAAAACCCGGCGCGCTGGCCTCGCTGATCTTTGACGGCGCTGCCCAGTTCGGCCCCAGCGACACCACCCATGTCTCTGGCACCAAGGGCGCGCTACGCAGCGAAGGGCCGGATTTGGGCCGCCAAAGCGTGGCCCTGACCACTGCCTCAGGGCAGGCCCGGCCAGACTTGCAGGGCATCTGGTTCAACGAAGGTTTTCGCGGCGCAATGGGCGCGCTGTTGGTGGCCATCGAGGATGACACCGAACCGGAAAATGGCGCGGCGGGCAACCTTGACAGCCTTGCGCTGGCCTTTGCCGCCATCCACTCACGCCAGACCGGGCGCGAGGTGGCGGTGGGGTCGGCGACACGGATTGATCTGTAACAGGAGGATGGCATGGCGCGGGTTCTGGTGATCGGTTTGGGCAATATGGGCCGTTCGCACGCTTTGGCGCATCTGGCGGCAGGCTCGCAGATCGTCGGCCTCGTCAACCGCTCTGCCATCGCTTTGCCGGATGCCTTGCAGGGACTGCCGCGCTTTGCCACGCTGACCGAGGGCCTGACGACCAACCCCGATCTGGTCGTCATCGCGACCTATGCCGACAGCCACGCCGATCTTGCCATTCAAGCGATGGAACATGGCGCGCATGTCTTTGTCGAAAAGCCCATCGCCACAAGCGTTGCCGATGCCGAACGGGTGGCCGCTGTCGCCAGACGCACCGGGCGCAAGCTGGTGGTTGGCTATATCCTGCGCCACCACCCCTCATGGCAGCGCCTGATCGCCGAGGCGCGGGCCTTAGGCGGGCCCTATGTGTTTCGCATGAATCTGAACCAGCAATCCACCGGTCATGCGTGGGAGGTGCATAAGGCGCTGATGCGGTCGACTTCTCCCCTTGTCGATTGCGGGGTGCATTATGTCGATGTGATGTGCCAGATCACCGATGCCAAACCGGTCCGCGTTCAGGGGATCGGCCTGCGCCTGTCGGATGAGATTGCGCCGGAAATGTACAACTACGGCCAGCTTCAGGTGGTCTTTGCCGATGGGTCGGTCGGCTGGTACGAGGCGGGCTGGGGCCCGATGATGTCGGAAACCGCCTATTTCGTGAAGGATGTGATCAGCCCGAAAGGGTCCGTGTCGATAGTGGATGCCGACAAGGGCGCATCGGCCAATATCGACGGGCACACCAGGGTCGGCGGGCTTCTGGTCCACAAACCTTCGGGCGACCGGATGATCGACTTGCCCGAAGACCCCGGCCATCAGGGCCTGTGCGATACCGAACAGATGTTCATGTTGCGGGCAATGGCCGAGGATCTCGACCTTGACCGCCATATCGAGGACGCCGTGCAGTCTTTGCGCATCTGCCTTGCCGCCGATGAAAGCATCAGAACGGGTGCGCTGGTCCTGCTGTAGCAACCTCAGGCCGAGGCTGCATCCAGTTCCCCCATATCCTGCGCCGACAAAACCAGTCGCGCCGCTGCCACAAGGTCGACGACCTGTGCCGCCGTGGTCGCCGATGCAATGGGGCCGGTCAGACCCGGTTTGGCCGCAACCCAAGCCAGTGCCACCTGTGCCGGATTGGCACCGTGCCGGGCGGCCACCGCGTCCAGCGCTGCCAGTATCGCAAAGCCGCGCGGGGTGCGGTAGCTGTCCAGCTTGTCCTTGCGCGACTTGCCCTCGGTCGAAGCCTCCGTCCGGTACAGTCCGGACAGAAAGCCGGATGCGAGGCCGTAATACGGGATCACGCCCAGCCCTTCAGACTCACACAAGCCCAGCATGGCACCTTCAAGTCCGGACCGGTCGTACAAATTATATTCCGGCTGGATCGAGGAATAGCGCGGCAGCCCCTCGCGGTCAGCGGTGGCAAGCGCCTCTTGCAACTGGGTCAGGCTGAAGTTTGACGCGCCGATCGAACGCACCTTGCCCGCCTTGATCAGCCGGTCATAGGCGGCCAAAGTCTCAATATGCGGGGTCGCATCATCGGGACGGTGCGAGAAATAATGGTCGATCACCTCAACCCCAAGGCGGCGCAGGCTCGCCTCGACCGCCTGTTCGATCCAGCGCGCCGACAGACCCTTGGCGGGCAGACCTGCTGCATCAAGGCCCATGTCGCTGCCAACCTTGGTGATCAGCACGATCTTGTCGCGTTTGCCCGGACGCGCCTTCAGCCAGCGACCAATGACACTTTCGCTTTCGCCGCCCTTATGGCCCGGCACCCAGTGCGAGTAGACATCCGCCGTGTCGATGGCATTCAGCCCGGCATCGGTCGCGGCATCAAGAACAGCAAAACTCGCCGCCTCGTCCGCCGTCCAGCCAAAGACATTGGCCCCCAGAACGACAGGGGCGACGGACAGACCGGAATGGCCAAGGGGACGGTACTGCATGATCTCTCCTGCGCGGTGGTTTGGGTTCGCTGCCAACTTGGCGCATTCGGGTCAGCGGGGAAAGGGGTGTGCGCGCGGTTCCGACGGAAATCCTTGGCTGAGGCGTTTTAGAAAACGGCGCGGGCAATTCTGAAAACGGCACAGACGTTTCAGAAATACGACGGTCAGCGCTTGGCTTCCCGTCCCGCAAGGCACATTTACATACCAACCCCAGCAAGAAAGCCCAATTCAACTTGACCACTGCCCCTTCCCCGACCCAAAACCCGCCAACCACATTCCGCGCCCGTTTTGCGGCACTGCGCAACATAATCCCGTTTTTGCGGCTGGTCTGGGCGGCAAGCCCGCTTTTGACCCTATCCACCATGGCGTTGCGGTTGGCGCGGGCGGTTCTACCGGTCGCGGCCCTTTGGGTCGGCAAGCTGATCATTGACGCGGTGGTGCATCTGTCCGCCCTGCCCGACCATCCCGTCACGATCAGGGGCTGGTGGCAGTCGGGTCATCTGGACCTGCTGATCTTGTACGTGGCGGCAGAGTTTGCAATGGCGATCCTGTCCGATGTTCTGGGCCGTGTGGTTGATCTGGTGGACTCCCTTTTATCCGAACGGCTGACCATGCGGTCGTCGATTCAGCTGATGGAGCATGCCGCCACGCTTGATCTGGCCGATTTTGAGGATTCCGATTTTCAGGACCGGCTTGAACGGGCAAGGCGGCAGGCGTCCGGGCGTATGTCGCTGATGGGGCAATTGTTCGGCCAGATGCAAAGTCTGGTCACCGTGGCGACGTTTGCCGCCGGTCTGATCATCTACAACCCGTGGCTGATCCTGCTTTTGGCGATGGCGCTGGTGCCTGCCTTTGTCGGTGAGGCGCATTTCAACGCACAAAGCTACTCGCTGGATTTTCGCCGCACGCCGGAGCGCCGCGAACTGGACTATGTGCGCCAGACGGCGGCGAGTGTGGAAAGTGCCAAAGAGGTCAAGATTTTCGGCCTGAATGCCTTTCTGACCGACCGCTACCGCATCTTGTCGGAAAGCTTTTATGCCGCCAACCGCAAGATTGCGCTGGACCGGGCGGCGTGGGGGGCTTTGTTCACCGGGGTCGGGACACTGGGCTATTACGCCGCCTATGCGCTGATTATCGCCTCGGCTTTGGCGGGCACGCTTTCGATTGGGGATCTGACCTTTTTGTCAGGGTCTTTCCTGCGGCTGCGCAGTCTGCTTGAGGGGTTGTTGTCCAGCTTTTCGTCAACCGCCGCACAGGCGCTGTATCTGGACGATCTGTTCAGCTTTTTTCAGGTCACCCCCAAGATTTATTCGAAGCCCGACGCCCTGCCCTTCCCCGACCCGATCCGGCAAGGCTTTGTATTTGACAACGTTGGCCTGCGCTATCCGGGGGCCGAGGCGTGGGCAGTGCGCGGGCTTAGTTTTGAACTGCACGCAGGCGAAACTCTGGCGCTGGTGGGCGAAAACGGGGCGGGCAAGACCACGCTCGTCAAGCTTCTGGCCCGGCTGTATGACCCGGATGAAGGGCGCATCCTGCTCGATGGCCGCGATCTGCGCGACTATGATCTGCAGGGGTTACGCGGTGCGACGGGCGTGATCTTTCAGGATTTCATGCGCTATTCCTTCAGTGCGGCCGACAACATCGCGGTCGGGCGGATCGAGGCGCGCGACGACCGCGCCCGGATCACAGAGGCCGCAAGGCGCAGCATGGCCGATCAGGTGATCCGGAAACTGCCCGGTGCCTATGACCAGATGATCGGCAAACGCTTCGCCCGCGGTGTCGAACTGTCGGGCGGTGAGTGGCAAAAACTGGCCATCGCGCGCGCCTACATGCGCGGCGCGCAGGTGCTGATCCTCGACGAACCCACCGCCGCCCTTGATGCACGGTCAGAGTTTGAGGTGTTTCAGCGCTTCAAGGATCTGAGCGCAGGCAAGACCGCCATCCTGATCTCGCACCGGTTCAGTTCGGTGCGCATGGCGGACCGTATATTGGTGTTGTCGGGTGGCCGCGTCGAATCGTCAGGCACCCACGCCGAACTGCTGGCCCAGTCAGGCCGCTATGCAGAGTTGTTTGAACTGCAGGCGGCAGGCTACCGGTAAAAGGCGCACCGGATTGCAAAAAACCCACACAAGCCAAAAAACTGCGCAAAGTGTGAAGGCCTGATTTACCACGCTTCCGCTGTGGTTCTGCTGCTTTTTGGCCGCGATTGACCGCTAACCTCTGCTGTCAGACGTGATCAATATGTTCAACGGAGGGCGGGACCTTGCCAAGTGATCGCAACGCAGCTTGCATCGACGCGCGTCATGCCATCAGATGGGTGAAGCCCCATCAAGGATCGACGTTTCAGATGGCCTCGACCGCGCCTCTTTTGACCCTCCGGATCGCAAACGCCGACCAGCTTCAGAACGGCGGCCCCTTGTATTTCGTATCGCAGGGCCAGAATTTTGAGATGGGCCGCAACCGCGCCATGCACTGGGTCTTGCCCGACATGAGCAACCACATTTCGGGCGAGCATTTGCGCGTGCTGTGGCATGACGACAATTACTGGCTGCAGGATGTGTCCAAGAACGGCACTTATCTGAACGGGCAGACCACGCGCCTGACCGCACCGCATCTGGTTGAACACAATGACCAGATCCGGATCGGCAACTACATCATCGTGGCCACCTTGTCCGAGGCTCCACCGAACTGGGAGGGGGTGATTGAAATCCCCGACCCGCAGGACCCGAACGAAGAGACTGAACGCACCAGCGTGCCGCGCCCGCCGCTGAATGCCTGGGCCGCCGACCGGGGTACCCCAAACGCCAAGCAGGGCCCGGTCGCCGTGGCTTCGGCCCCGATCAGCACACCCTTCTCAACCCCCGCCGTACCCGTGGCGTTTACCCCGGTGCTGGTTCCTGCCGCCGCTGCTGGCAGTGATGTTGGCGCCAAGGCGATCCTTGATGCAATTTGCCGTGGGGCAGGCCTTGCGCAGGGCAGCTTTGATGTCAAAGACCCCGAACGTCTGGGCGAGGAATTGGGCCGCTGCATCCGCATCGCCGCTGAAAAGTCCATCGGACTGCTGGCAGGTCGCGCCAAGTCGAAGGCCGCCCTGAAAAGCCGCAACCGCACGATGATGAACGCGCTTGACAACAACCCGCTGAAATTCGCGCCCGACGGGCCAACCGCCCTGCAAGCGCTGTTTGTCCAGCGCGCCGCCTATTACCTGCCCGCCGCCGAGGCGTTCGCCGAAGGCTTTGATGACATCAAGCGCCACGAAACGGCGGTCTTTTCGGCCATGCAGACCGCTCTTGCCCGGCTGGTGGAAGATCTGTCGCCCGAATCCATCGAAAGCCGCGTGCCGCGCCGTCTGCTGTCGTCGCGCAAGGCCCGCGCCTGGGAAACCTTTTCGCAGCGTTGGGATGCCAAGACCCATCCGCATGAAAACGGCATGATGGACGTGTTTCTGGCCTACTTTTCAGAAGCGTATGACGGTCAATCTGAAACAGCTTCGGGCAGCAAACGCTAGACCTTCGGGCCAGGCTAAAGCCGACATGGTCACCCGCCTGACTTTGGCGGGTGACTAGTGCTTTTACAGGGCCGCGCGGTTCTTCTCCCCACGGCTTTTCACCCCGATTCTGTCCCGCGCAAGAGCCGCGCCGGAATATCTCCACTTGATTTCAAACCTGATCACGTCCGGTTCACGGTGATCTGTGGCAATCGGGCAGCGACCGGGACTGACTGTGTCGGAATCGCATTTTTTTGTTGCCAATATGATAGCGTGAACCGACAGTCTGCGATGAAAGGGTGCGGCTCTCCTGCAGGGTGCCGCGCTCCATTCTTTTGCAGGAGTATTAGATGTCAATCGCTCAGACCAAATTCACAGGTGCAGCACTTGGCCTGCGCAAGCCAATCGGGGCCTTGTCGTTGCGCGGGGCCTGCATGATCACCTCGGCCCTCGTCGCATTTTCGACGAGTGTTCCGGCGGCCTTTGCAGGGGATGTGGTCTGGGACGGCTCTGCCGGCGTGGCCTGGGCGACACCGGCGAACTGGGATACCAATGCAAAGCCTGTGGCAACGGATGACGTCAAGATCAACAGCGGGGCAGTGCCCAACCAGCCAAGGGTGACCTCTGGCACCACGGAAACGGTCAATTCGGTGGCCCTTTCGGTCGGAACGCTGACGGTGCGCGGCACCTTGAACGCCCCGGTGACCCTGACCGGCGGCACGCTTTCCGTCGAAAAGGTCGCCGCTGTTTTCGGTGAAGTGACCGGATTGGTGACAAACTCCGCAGGCACGGTGAACAACTTTGCCACGCTGGCAGACATTGACAACCAAAGCACGTTTACCAATGCAGCAGCCGGAACCGCCAATGCGGTCACAAACTCTGGCACGACCGACAACTCCGGCACCGTTGACAGCCTGACCAACACCGGCGGCACCTTTACCAACAAAGCTGGCGCCACGATCACCACCACCGCAGACGTCTCGGGTGGAACGTTGGACAACCAGACCGGCGCATCGGTCGGCGGCCAGACCACGATCACCGCGACTGGTATCGTCACCAACGCTGGTACTATGGCCGATGTCGACAACTCCAGCAGCTTTACAAACAACACCGGTGGCACGGCAGCGGCGGTCACGAACTCTGGCACAGCGGACAACGCGGGCACCGTGAACAGCGTCACCAACACCGCGGGGACCTTCACCAACAATTCCGGTGGCGTGGTCACCACGACTGCGGATGTTTCCGGCGGGACGTTCGACAACGCGTTGGGCGGTTCTGTGACAGGTGCTACGACGATCACGGCAACCGGGGTTGTCACGAACGCCGGTACTTTGGGGACTGTCAGCAACGCGAACAGCTTTAGCAACAGCACGGGCGGAACGACGGGCGCGGTTTCCAACTCGGGTACTGCCAATAACGCAGGCACTGTGGCGAGCGTCACGAATACGGGCGGGACGTTCAACAACAACTCGGGCGGCTCGGTCACCACGACAGTGGCGGTTTCAGCGGGCACCTTCGCCAACAAGGCTGGCGCTTCGGTCACAGGAGCCACCACGATCACCGCGACGGGCGTTGTCACGAACTCCGGCACGCTGGGGACGGTCAGCAACGCCAACAGCTTTACCAACAACACCGGCGGCACGGCTGGGGCGGTTTCGAACTCGGGCACCGCTGACAACGCCGGGACCGTGGCGAGCGTCACCAATACCGGCGGGACGTTCAACAACAACTCGGGCGGATCGGTAACTGGCGCAGTTGGGGTTTCGGCTGGAACCTTCGCCAACAAGTCGGGCGGTTCGGTCACTGGCGTTACGACCATCACGGCGACGGGGATTGTCACGAACGCCGGTAATTTGGGCGCGGTCAGCAACGCCAATACGTTCACCAATAACTCGGGCGGCACCGCTGGGGCGGTTTCCAACTCGGGCACGGCGACCAATGCTGGCACGGTTGCGAGCGTTGCCAACACGGGTGGCACGTTCAGCAATAATTCCGGCGGTTCGGTGAGTGGTACGGTCGGGGTTTCGGCTGGCACCTTTACCAACAACAGCGGCGCTTCGGTTACTGGCGCGACCACGATCACCGGTGCGGGGATCGTCGCCAACTCCGGTACCTTGGGAGCGGTCAGCAACGCCAATACGTTCACCAACACCGCGACTGGCACCGCTGGGGCGGTTTCCAACTCGGGCACGGCGACCAATGCTGGCACGGTTGCGAGCGTTACCAACACGGGTGGTACGTTCAGCAACAATTCCAGCGGTTCGGTGAGTGGTACGGTCGGGGTTTCGGCTGGCACCTTCACCAACAACAGCGGTGCTTCAGTTACTGGAGCGACCACGATCACCGGTGCGGGGATCGTCGCCAACTCCGGTACCTTGGGCGCGGTCAGCAACGCCAACAGCTTCACCAACAACACCGGCGGCACGGCTGGGGCGGTTTCGAACTCGGGCACCGCTGACAACGCCGGGACCGTGGCGAGCGTCACCAATAC
>JBBRKS010000142.1:0-10552 GCA_038231775.1 Rhodobacterales bacterium
GATATCGAGGCTTGGGCGTCGCGAGCAGAAACTGAAATGACCCCGCTTTCGGGCAAGACGCCCCGGGCCCTGCGTGTCGTGCTGACTGATTGGCCCATCGTTTCCGCTGCGATGGCCGAGGCCATGACCAGCTCCAGTCGCGCGGCCGTTCAGCGTAACCTCGCCTGGATGGAAGAGCATTGCCTGATCCGGGAGGTGACGGGAAGCGGCAGGTTTCGGATGTGGCGCGCAGCGTTTTGATACCTGGTGATAGCACCAGCCATCGTATCAGGCCTAACTGGCCCGAAGCTGCATATTTGGGCGTTTGTGGGAACAAAGGGTGATCATTTGTGTCCATCCATCGCCTTGAGGCACATGACGACGTTTTCGGCCGTGAACTTGAACCCCTGCCGATCGGGCTGACGTTCGACGTTGATCGGGTATTTTGGTCTGCGGGTTTCGATGCCGACGATACGGAATGTTTCCCGCCCGGTTGAGAATTCCCGGCCGAAGTCGTCCGGGCGGAGACCATAGTTTCTTGCGAGCAGTTCGAACTTGGCCTTTTCGGGGTCGAAAACGGTTCCGTCCGGCAAGGGGATACCGACCTTGACGCTGAACTCAAACCCCGTCCACAGGTTCATCTCAAGAAGCCCGCCATCGACGACGGTCAATCCCTGCGCTTTGGCGATACGTCGGCACGCCGCAAGCATTTCTTGCTGGAGCTTTTCACAAAGCTCTGGTGTGAGAGCCTTCAGCGGCGGCCGCAATGGATGCACATGATCGCTCATGCAGGCTCCTCCATCTGATGTTTGGCTTTGTAAACGGTGCCGCGCGAAACCCGCAATTCTCTTGCAATATCCGTGGGCGTTGCTCCCTCGGCCAGTCGTTTCTGGATCTTGGCCAGGTCAATCTTCGGCCGCCTGCCACGATAAACACCCCGAAGCTTTGCCGCTACAATGCCCTCGGTCTGACGCTCCCGCCGCAGGTTGGTCTCGAATTCGGCAAAGACACCCAGCATGTCGAAGAAGGCCTTGCCTGTCGCGTTTGAGGTGTCAACGGGTTGCTCGGTCGCGGCCAGATGTGCGCCTTTGCTCTTCAGCGCTGCAACAATGACCTGAAGGTCGCTAAGAGAGCGGGCCAGCCGGTCGATCCGCGTGACGACCAGCGTCTCGCCGGGATGGATGAAGTCGAGGATGGTCTTCAACTCGGGCCGACCGTCGAGCGACGTCCCGGTCTTCTGCTCGGTCCGCACCATCCCGCATCCTGCGGCTCTCAGCGCCGTGATCTGCGCATCAAGGTTCTGACCGGTGGTAGACGTGCAGGCATAGCCGATTTTTGCGCCGGAAGTGTTCATTTTGGGTGTGCCTGTGGCGTTTGATGTTCATTAACTCGAATCCTACCCAAAGTGAACAGAATTTTACCCACCCGCACTGTTCAGGTGTTGCGCCATTTAGGGTATACCCATCGTGACGCCTATGCGCAGATCAGCCCCCAAAATCACGCGGCAACCTGATCGAAGTTGATCCGCTGGTCGAGGTCGACTTCGAAACGGCCATAGGGGTTGATATGCGCGTAGATGAGAGGCGTCAGGCCGCGGTAATCCTCTGGGGATAGCTGGCCGTGCCTGGCCCCCCGTGCCTGCGATGGCGTCCGCCGCAACACCGATTGCACCATCCGGGTGTTCACGTAGACCAGCGAGGCTTGCAAAAGGTGTAGGGCATGGGCGGCAATTTCCTGGTCCGCAATCCGGTTCGTGGCTATTTCTCCACCCTTGCCAAAGAAGACAAAACCATTGGCGCTGTTCCAATTCTCAACGACGTTCAGACCCTCGTTGATCTCACGCCGGAAGGATTCGAGGCGAAGATAGCGGCACAGGAAGATCGTCTTGACCGCGCGGCCCAGCTCAGCCAGCGCCGCATAGGTCGGGTGCATGATCTCAGCTCGCGCAAATCGCCGCAAGATCGCTTCAGGATCGGCAGTCCCGTGCTGCATCGCGGCCGCGTATTTGACCATCTCGTCATACTGGCGTTCGATCTCGTCCCAGTCGATGGCACCGGACAGGATCGGGAGAAGGTTGGGTAACTGCCCCCGTATGGCTGCGTTTGGCAGGGCCAGCTTCTGACGAGCGATGGCCTTCAATCTTGGCGCAAGTTCAAAGCCGAGAAGGCGACAGAAAGCAAAACCGACAGCACTTTGCCCATGGCTGTCGGCATAATGGCGCTGGATCTCCATGTCCGTGCAATGGCGCAGCACACCTTCGATCATCGCGGCCACTTCGGACGACGAGCAGCGTTTCAGCTGCGAATAGATACAGGTCGCCTGGCGCTCGACATGCCAATAGATCATGATGCCACGCCCGCCGTAACGCGCATGCCATTCGGTCATCAGGTTGCGATCCCAGGCTCCGAATTTGGTCGAGTCGGAAGCGCAAGTCGTACCCGCCGCGCCCCAGACATCCGGGTTGCGGATGGCAAGCGTCGCTTCTGCAACGCGGGCGCAGGCGGCGCGCAACGAGGCCGGATCAATATAGCGGCGGCGGATGTGCAAGAGTTCATCGTAACTTACCCCCGGAATGCCAGCCGCCACACGCTTGAGTCCGGCATTGGTGCCCAGGCCATAAAGGCAAAGGAGAAGCCGCTGATCCCGAACTGCCCGCGGCAGGGCCTCACGGCTTGCCGAAGTCTGGAAGGCATCCCAGAACCCCGTATCCAGCGCGGTCTCCTTCAGCACATCGAGCAATCCCGTCATTGGCCAGGTCCGTGACACCTCCGACTTCAAGGCCACCAATCCCTTTGGTTCCGGGGCCGGCGTGAAAGGCGTGATGCCAATCCGGTTTTCTCCACTCCATCGCAAGCGCACCTTGTCGTTGCCTGGCAGGGTGGCGTTCAACAGCTGAAGTTCTTCTTCAAGTTGCTTGCGAACTTGCGCGATGAAGGTGCCTGCCTCTCGGGGCAACCCCAGACCAGCATAGTAATCCTCACGCCGGACGGCAAAGTCTTGCGGAAGATCATCATCCGGATTGCGGTAGCGGTCCGCGCCCACAATCCAAATTTCCTTGGAGCGGATACAGTCCCGAAGCTGGGTCAGGATGCAAAGCTCATAAGAGATCAGATTGATCCGGCCATCCTCGTCTATGACCGTGCTGCGCCATTTTTTGGGGATCGATCCAGCGGGGGCGTCTGGGGCCGGAATGAATCGCCGTCCCTGCCGGACCAGCCGCAGAATAAGGTCAAGGGCATCAAGGATCGGTCTCCATGAGGTGTTGTTCGAGCGAAACTCCAGCGCTGACAGGATGGGCGGAAGCATGCGGCGATAGTGGCCAGCATAGGACCCTCGCATCACGGTCTGAATTCGCCTGTCCAATGTCCCCTTGGCTCGATATTCGTCGATCACGGCTTGAAGCTTGCCGGCGCCAGCCACCGGAAAGATAACATCGGCGACGCGGCCTTCCGGGCTTTCAATCGACGCCAGAGCAATGTCGACCAGCAGGCGCTCCTTGCCATGTACGGCGCCAATGTCCGCCGCGATCCCGGCGATCACCTTGCGGCGCGATCGCGTCCCGAGCCGGTGAACAAGCTCGACCAGCAAATCGATCAATCCGTCGATCAATTTCCCCTGTCGATCCATCAGATAGACGGCCAACAGCCCATGACGCAGAACTTTGTCGTGGCGACGCATCTCTGACGACGTTTCTCCCTCAACCAGACGGGCAAGCCGGACAAGCCAGCCCTGATCAATGCCATCGAGAAGCTCACGGGGCAGGTCAAGCCCTCGCAGAAACGCAACCTTGGCGGCGGCTTCGACGACGTTCTCAAGCGTTGCCGCGCCAGCATCGTCCTTCAGGCGCTGAAAGCCAAATCTGGATTGAGGATCAGCAAGGCTTGCTTCAAGTGCGACGGCGGTTGCTTCCGACAAATGCCCTGCGATCTTCGCTAGGAACCCATCGCGAAACGTGTGGCGGGCAGCGCGCGCAAGTCGCTCCATGATCTTGGGCGACGGGATGAAAGTCAGGTGACGCATGCCCCAAGCGTAGCCCTGAGATATCATCTCTTCGACAGAGATCGACCGCCCGCCGAACTTTGAGCAGAGCCATTCTTGCAGTGCCTGACGTTCGCGATCGGTGGCGCGGTGAAAGCCGAGATGATTCAGTATGTCTTGTCGATGTCGCCGCGCCGTGTCGCTCGCCAGATCGAAAGAGAACTGTGCGGGCACATCGGAGCCCATCTGCTCGGCGATGTAGGTGAGAGCCTCCTGCGGGACATCATCGGCAGCCGTCAGAAAGAAACCCCGCTCTTGAAAATGGCGAAGCTGCAGTGCGACCCAAACACGCGTTGCATGGCCGTAAGTCTGAATGAATTCGAAGTCGGAAAACGAAAGGCTCCAAGCCTCAATAAATGTGCGCCCCGCCATGAAATATCCCCCGCTGACGGCGCAATCTCAAGCGCACCGCCAACCACGTCAAGCGAGCAGTTGTTCTGCATACGTTCCTACCAACGCCCAAATATGCAGCTTCGGGCCCGTTAGGCCCTGTAGCTGCGGCAACGAGACCCGGTTGTATCAGGCGGCTTTCGGCCAGCGTCGGTGCAACTCGTCGATGACAACGGCATGTGCGTGGTGCGGCCCGTGTTCAGCGAGGTGCGGGTGACCGGGCGGCAGTTCGGGATGGTCGTGCGGCAGGACGGTCTGGTCACTGGCGGGCCAAAGCCACAGGACGGCGGCAAGGCCTGCCGCGCCAATGGCCGCAAGGGTCAGCGCTGCGACCGAAAGTCCCGCCGCTGCACCAACCCACCCCGCAAGCGGATAGGTTACCAGCCAGCAAGCATGGCTCAGCGCGAACTGCGCCGCAAACACAGCCCCTCGGTCGGCCTCGCGGGCAGAACGGTTAATGATGCGGCCAATGGGGGTCTGGGTCAGGGAAAAGCCAAAGCCGATCAGCGCCCAGAGGGTGATCAGGCTGGCCAGCCCGCCCACCAGCGGCACCAGTGCGACGCCTGCCACCATCAGGCCCGCGCCACCGATCATCACCGGCCGATCCTGCAGCCGCTCAAGGATACGCGGCAGCAGGAACGCCGCCACCATCGACCCCGCACCGAAGCCCGCAAAGGCCAGTGCCACAGACTGCTCACCCAAGCCCAACCTGGCCTGCACCAGCACGACAGTGTTGACATAGACCATCGCCCCGGCTGCGGCGACCGCAGCCTCCATCACCATCAGCCCGCGTAGTCGGGGCGTTCGGGTGTAGATGCGGATGCCTTTGGTCACATCCGCCCAGAAATGGCTGTTCTGCGAGCGGACGCGAACCGGCAGGCTAGCGGTCATCACCAGCAGGGCAGAGGCCACGAACCCAACGACCGTTCCCGCAAACAGCACCGGAAAGCTGACCACCGTCAGCAGCGCTGCGGCAATCATGGGTGAGGCAAGTTGTTCCATATCCTCGGCCAACCGTAGCAGCGAGAGAGCGTTGGTGTAGTCATCCTCGTCTTTCAATACATCCGGGATCACCGCCTGAAACGCCGGGGTGAACCCGGCCGATGCCGCCTGCAGGAAGAAGATCAGTACATAGATCTGCCAGACCTGATCGACAAAGGGCAGGCAAGCGATCACACCTGCGCGGATCAGGTCCAGCGTCACCAGGAAGGCCCGGCGCGGCAATCGTTCGGCCACAGCCGCAGCCACCGGGGCAAGCGTGACATAGGCAATCATCTTGATGCCCAGCGCCGTGCCCAGAACGGCACCGGCATTGTCACCCGCCAACTGCCAGGCGAGCAGCCCAAGCGCCACCGTCGCCAGCCCCGTGCCCACCAGCGCCACAAGCTGGGCTGAGAAGAGATGACGGAAGGTCGGGTTGCGCAGCGTCTTCAGCATCTAAAGAAGCTTCGTCAGGGATTTGATCTCGGCCAGATCGTGTTCGCCCCCGGCTGTCACACAGTGGTCGATGTGATCGTGGATCAGCGCCCGCTTTGCCTCGGCCACCGCGCGTTCGACGGCGTGCAGTTGTGTGGCCAGATCGACGCAAGGTCGGCCTTCCTCGATCATTCCTATAACCCGCCGCAAATGCCCCTCGGCGCGTTTCAGCCGGGTCGCGATGGCAGGGTGGCTTACATGTACATGAGGTTCTGACATAAGAAAGGCGTATCCCCCATGGGGGGATAACGCAAGAAACAAGAAGGGCCCTGCGAACAGGGTTTTGCAGTGGAGCAGATGCGCAGGTTTGATCGGGTGATACGGGTGCTGGCAGTATGGATGCTGCTGCTGTCGCTGGGGTCTGCCCCGGTGGTCGATGCATTGACCCACGGCCCGGGCACGCTGGCCGCTGAGGCCGACCACGCGGCCTGGCATGCCGAAAAGGGCGAAATCCGGCAGGCCGACGGCCACAAACATCACGACAGCACCGACCATGATCATTCAACCGTGATCATTCTGGCCAATCAGGACCATGAAACGTTCGATCTGCGGATTGTGACCCTTCTCAGCGATTTGCTTGCCCTGTCGAGCGCAACCCATGATGGACTGCGACGCCCGCCCCGCCAAACGGTCTGAAGACCTGAACCGGTCAGCGCACGCGGTGCGCGGCCCCAATCAGACCTTTCCACCATAGGACCCCATCATGACTTACACCCTCCGGATGCCGCGGCGCATCTGGATTTCCCTTGCCGTTCTGGCCCTCGCCCTTGTGACGGCAGGTGCTGCCCTGGCCCATAACGTGACCGAAGGCGACGCCGGTTACGTGCAGGAGGTTTCCGGCTTCCTGCCGATCCCGTTCATCTATCTGGGCGCCAAGCACATGGTGACCGGATACGATCACATCCTGTTCCTGTTTGGCGTGATCTTCTTCCTCTACAAAATGAAGGACATCGGGCTTTACGTCAGCCTGTTCGCCATCGGCCATTCGGTGACGATGTTGGCGGGCGTCTGGTTCGGCATAAAGATCAACAGCTATATCATTGACGCCATCATCGGGTTTTCAGTGGTCTACAAGGCGCTGGACAATCTTGGGGCGTTTCAGCGCTGGTTCGGGGTGCAACCCGATACCCGTGCCGCGACGCTGATCTTTGGTCTGCTGCACGGCTTTGGCCTTGCGACCAAGATCCTGGACTATGACATCGCGCCCAATGGCTTGTTGGGCAACCTGATCGCCTTCAACATCGGGGTCGAACTGGGCCAGCTTCTGGCACTGTCGATCATCCTGATCGCAATGGGCTTCTGGCGCAGATCGCCCCGGTTCTGGGGCCAGGCCTATACTGCCAATGTCGTGATGATGTCGGCGGGCTTTCTTCTTGTTTTCTATCAACTGACGGGCCTCGCGCTCTCGTGAAAGGATAAACCATGCACAACGCACAAAGACCGAACCTTGATGACCTGCCGACTGCACGTCAGCTTTGGCGCTCTACCGCGATCGCGGCTGGGGCGGCGGCGCTGATCCTTGTGACGGTGGTCTGGCCCTCGGAATACGGGATCGACCCGACCGGCATTGGCGGCGCCCTCGGCCTGACCGAGATGGGCGAGATCAAGTCGCAACTTGCCGAGGAGGCCGAGGCCGACCGTTTGATGATGGAAGGCCAGGTCGAGCCGCAATCGTCGTGGCAGCCGGGCCTTTTGGATGTGATCTTTGGCGCAATTGTCGGGACTGCTCACGCACAGGAAGCCCCGGTATGGAAAGACGAGATCACCTTCGCGCTGGAACCCGGTCAGGGCATCGAGATCAAGCTGGTGATGGACGAAGGCGCCGTCGCCCCGTTTGAATGGGCGGTCGAGGGCGGAGAGGTCAACTTCGACCTGCACGGCGATGGGTCTGGCAACGAGATCAGTTATGAAAAGGGCCGTGCTGTTGCGCAAGCCGCAGGCGAACTGACGGCCGCATTTACCGGCAACCATGGCTGGTTCTGGCGCAACCGGGGCGATGCCCCCGTCAGTGTGACCCTGCGCGTGGCAGGTGCATACAGCGAGATCAAGCGCTTCGATTGAAGAATCGACTGGGTGGCCTGAGGCCACCCAGCCCAAATTTTGCAGCCTTTCTTGCAAGCTCTAACGTCCCTGCTTGTCAGCCACCGACTTGACGACCCAGCCAATGGTCAACAGCGCGCCGATGAGAGGTGCGATTTCGGTCGCTTCGACGTAGCCCTTTGCCACCAGCGCGGTGCCTGCGACGGTCAGAGCTTGGCGGGTAGGTTGGCCTGGCAATACTGGCCAGAGTAAAGCGCGGCGTGGAACTTAGCCCTTGTTGCAGACTATTGGCAAAGCTGCCTGTTCCAACTTGATGATCTGCGCGACGTTAGCCGCCGGGATGGCCCCCATGAACACGCTGCGGCCGATAACTGTGGAGGGGGTTCCGTAAAACCCAAACACCGATGCTATTGCCTTTGACATGTCGAGGGCGGAAGAAATTTCTGGTGTCTGCATGTCGGCCACAAGGCGTTCTCCGTCCAGGCCCGCTGCGTCCGCAATGGCGACCATGAATTTCAGATCAGTGACCATGCGCGTCCGCATAAGCCGATCATGCATTGCCTGATAACCTCCTTGACGGTCGGCAGCCAGAACGGCCTGACTAGCGATGGTGGACGCAGCCCCAAGCATAGGCAGTTCATGGCGGATGATCCGGATGGTGCCGGGGTTGGCGGTGTCATACGCCACCAAGATCGCATCCAGCACCCGGCAGTTCGGGCAATTGAAATCCGAAAAGAACGCGATCGGTAGGCGTTGGTCAGTTTGCGTGCCAAACAAGGCCGTGCAGGGATCGATCCGCACCGCAGCAATGCGGGCGTCTTGTGCGGCATCAGGGGGTGCCGTCCCATCCAGCCCGACGAGCAGAACAGCACCGGTCGACAGCACGCCCGAGGTTTCGAGTTCGCGAAAGGGGGACAGCCCTGGCAGGTCACGAAAGGCAAGCCGCGCAGGCCATAGACTGGCAAGACGAGGCGCGCCAATCACCCAAGCCGCAATACCAAGCAGGCTGCCTGCTATGATTGCGCGTCGCCGCCAAGGCCGAAGGGCTTTTGTCACAGCACCACGCGCCGCAACCGCAAGGCGTTGGTTATGACCGACACCGACGACAGGCTCATCGCTGCCGCTGCGATCATGGGCGACAACAAGGTACCAGTCAGCGGATACAGCACACCCGCCGCAATCGGGATGCCCGCCGCGTTGTAGGCAAAGGCAAAGAACAGGTTCTGCTTGATGTTGCGCAACGTCGCCTTTGCCAGTTTGCGCGCCCGCACGATGCCCATCAGATCACCGCCAAGCAGCGTGATCCCGGCGCTCTCCATAGCCACATCGGCGCCGGTTCCCATGGCGATCCCGACATCGGCTGCAGCAAGGGCAGGGGCATCATTCACCCCATCGCCCGCCATGGCGATCTTGTGGCCTTGCGCGCGCAGCTCGTCTATCAGCGCCTTCTTGTCCTCGGGCAACACACCGGCACGCACCTCGTCAATGCCCAACTTGGCCGCGACGGCCTTTGCGGTACGTTCGTTGTCGCCCGTCGCCATGATCACCCGCAGGCCAAGCGCATGCAGGGCGGCAATTGCCGGAATGGTGCTGTCCTTGATCGGGTCAGCGACAGCCACAATGCCTGCCAAAGCGCCGTCGATGGCAATGAACATCGCGGTCTTGCCAGCGGCGCGAAGGGCGTCGGCTTGCGCTTCGGCGCTGGCTGTGTCCAGACCCAGTTCCTGCATCATCGCGGCATTGCCCAGCGCGGCAGGGCGACCGTCAACCATGCCTTTGACGCCCCTGCCGGTCACCGCCTGAAACTCTGTGGCATCGAGCTTGCGCGCGGCTTTTGAGGCGGCCCCGTCCACGATGGCCTCGGCGAGCGGGTGTTCAGACCCGCGCTCCAACGCAGCGGCAAAGGCCAGGATGTCCGCCTCGCTCACCGGGCCAAGCGCCACCGTATCGGTCAGCGTGGGCTTGCCCAGCGTCAAGGTTCCGGTCTTGTCGACGATCAGCGTGTCCACCCCGGCCATCCGTTCCAACGCCTCGGCGTCTTTGATCAGCACTCCGGCTTGCGCCCCGCGCCCGGCTGCGGTGGTGATGGAAATCGGTGTCGCCAGCCCAAGCGCGCAAGGGCAGGCGATGATCAGTACCGACACCGCTGATGCGAAGGCGAACACCAGCGCGGGCGCGGGGCCAAACGCCATCCATGCCGCAAAAGCCGCGATGGCAACGGCCACGACAGTCGGTACGAATATGGCCGAGACCCGGTCTGCCAACCCTTGTATCGGCGCACGCGACCGGCGGGCGCCCGAGACCATTGCGACGATCTGCGCCAGCACGGTATCCGCGCCGACCTTTCCCGCCTCGATGATCAAAGACCCGTTCTTGTTGATCGTGGCCCCCGTTACTTTGTCACCGGGGCCTTTTTCGACGGGCATCGACTCGCCGGTCAACATGCTTTCGTCCAAGGATGAAGTGCCGGACATTACAACGCCGTCCACCGGCACGGCATCTCCGGGGCGGACCCGCAGCTGGTCACCCGCCATGATGTTTTCCAGCGGTGCATCGTATTCCGTGCCATCCGGCAAAATCCGCCGCGCGGTTTTTGGGGCCAGATCCAGCAGGGCGCGGATCGCATCCC
>JBBRKS010000143.1:0-10463 GCA_038231775.1 Rhodobacterales bacterium
CCGTGCAGTTCCGGATAGCCGCCCGGCAGCCAGCACACATCGGCCATAGGCGGCGGTTGATCGGCCAAGGGAGAGAACGTCACCACCTCTGCCCCCGCCGCCCGCCAGCCGTCCAGCAGATGCGGATAGATAAACGAAAATGCCTCATCCCGCGCAAGGGCAATGCGCTGACCCGGCGGCGTGATGCGCTGGCCCTCGCCCACAGGCAAAACCCCCGCCGCCACCCTGACCGCTTCCAGATCGACATGCGCCGCCACAAGGTCCGCCGCCGCCTGCAAAATCCGCTCCAGATCGGGCAATTCCTCGGCCTGTACCAGCCCCAGATGGCGCTCTGGCAGTTCAAGGGCCGCCACCCGGGGCAGCGCACCCAGCACGGCGATGCCCGCCTGCGCCATCCCGGCGCGCAACAGCCGTTCATGCCGGGGTGAGGCGACCTTGTTGAACACCACGCCCGCCAGCCGCAATCCGGGCCGATAGGTCTGCAACCCCAAAGCCACCGCCCCCGCCGTCTGCGCCTGCCCGCTGGCATCCATCACCAGCACCACCGGCCAATTCAGATGCAGCGCCAGATCCGCACTCGCCCCCCTGCCCCATTCGCCCGGGGTCGCCACCCCGTCATGCAACCCCATCGACCCTTCTGCGATGACGATATCCGCCCCGGCCCCCTTGGCCAGCAAGCCCGCCACCATCGCAGGCTCCATCGCCCACGAATCGAGGTTGAACGACGGCCGCCCGGTCGCCGCCCGATGAAACGCCGGGTCAATATAATCCGGCCCCGACTTGAAGCATTGCACCGAAAGGCCCCGGTTCACAAAGGCCCGCGCCAGACCCAAGGTCAGCAAGGTCTTGCCACTGCCCGACGAGGGTGCCGAAATGATCAACCCGCCGCTCACTCCGGAAACCTTGGGTCAGTGCCGACGGGTCGGTACCGGCGGTCGTAATCCTCGGCATACAGGCGGCTGTCGTCGAACCCTTCGCCAGCCAAAGCCCGGCCCACAAGGATCAGGGCGGTGCGGTCAATCTCTGGCCCGACCGCCGCTGCAATGCCCGACAAAACCCCCCGCACGATGCGCTGATCCGGCCAACTGGCCCGCCAGACCACGGCCACCGGACAATCCGCCCCATAGAACGGCACAAGCTCCGCCACCACCTGCCCCAGCGCATGAATCGACAGATGAATGGCCAACGTCGCCCCGGTCGCCGCAAACGCCGCCAAACTCTCCCCCGCAGGCATGGCAGAGGCGCGGCCAGACGTGCGCGTCAGGATCACGCTTTGCGCCAGCCCCGGCAGCGTCAACTCCACCGCCAAAGCCGCAGCCGACGCCGCGAACGAGGGCACCCCAGGCGTCACATCGTAACCGATCCCCAAAGCGCGCAAGCGGCGCAACTGCTCGCCCATCGCCGACCAGATCGACACATCGCCAGAGTGCAGGCGCGCCACATCAAACCCTTCGGCATCCGCCGCTGCCATCTCGGCGATGATGGCATCCAGTGACAGTGCTGCGGTGTTCACGATCCGGCACCCGTTGGGACAGTGCGCCAGCACCCCTTCCGGCACCAAAGACCCGGCATAAAGACAAACCGAAGAGGCGGCGATCAGGTCACGCCCGCGCAAGGTCAGCAAATCCGCCGCACCGGGTCCAGCGCCGATGAAATGAACCGTCATGGCTGTTCCTCGGCGCTTTCCGCAAGGGCAGCGACCGCCATGCCGTCCGGCCCGGTCCTGCGCCCGTGCACCAACTTTGCCCCACGCCCGGCAGCCGCCAAAGCCGAGGCTTCGGCCACCGACCCCGTGCCATATTCCGCCTCAACCCGGGCCGATCCTTCGATGCCCTGTGCGTGCAAAGCGGCCCGCGTGACCGGGAGGACGATCAGCCCCAATTCGTGGGCCAAGCGCACCAGCCCAGGCTCAAGCACCTTATCCTCAGCGGTGGCCAGCGCATCGCCCTGCCCGACCAACGCCATAGCCGCCCGCAGACTTTCCGCCGAAACGCCGCGCCGAAAGCCCAAGCCCACCACCCTCATCGCACCACACTCCACTGCACCACCGGACGCGCCGCGTCCCAGCCGCGTTTTGACCCCAAAGGCCCTGCCTCGGCAATGTCGATCCGCGTCAGCGCACCACCTTTGCTGCCATGCCACAGATACAACAGCGCCTCCGTCTCCAGCGTCACGGCGTTGATCACCAGTCTGGCACCCGGCGGCAATCGTGCCCAAAGCCGGTCCAACAGGTCGTTTGACGCGCCACCCCCGACAAAGACCACATCCGGATCGGGCAAAGCGTCCAACACCTCAGCCGCGTTGCCCGGATGCAGATGCCAGCGGTGCGCCAGCCCAAAGCGTTCGGCGTTGGTTTGGGCCCGCGCGCCCCGCGTCACGTCAGCCTCAACCGCATGGGCGATGCTGTTGGGTGCTGCAAGCAGAAACTCGATCGAAATGCTGCCCGACCCGGCGCCCAAGTCCCACAAAACCTCACCCCCACAAGGCGCCAACGCCGACAAAGTCAGCGCGCGCACCTGACGCTTGGTGATCTGCCCGTCATGGTCAAAAAGATCATCCGGCAGCCCGCTGGCACGCGACATCCCCCGCCCGACACACCCAATCGCCACAGCCACAGGCGCTGAAAATTCGGCGTTCACAGCATCTTGCGGCGTGACCTTCACAACCCGCTCACGCGGCCCGCCTAGGCATTCCAACACATGCAGCGTCGACTCGCCAAACCCCTGTGCCACCAGATAAGCCGCCAATTCCGCCACCGCATCCCCATCGCGCAGCAGACAAATCACCTTTTGCCCGCGCGTCAGAACGGGCCGCAGCCGGGTCAATGGGGCGGCGTGCAGGCCAAGGCAAATCACCTCCTCCAGCCGCCAGCTCAAGTGATTGGACGCGAGAGCAAAGGTTGAAGGAACAGGATAGCTGACCCATTCATCCGGCGTCAGATGCCCGACCAAAGACCCGCCCGCCCCATGCCAGAACGGATCGCCCGACGCCAGAACGGCTACCTTTCGCCCCCGTTCGGCCAGCACCGGCGCTGTCGAAAACGGCACCTGCCACGCTCGCCCGTCAACCCCCGCCAAAGCCAGATGCCGGGGCGCGCCAAACACGATTTCCGCCTGTGCCAGCGCCTCACGGCTTGCAACGGTCAGGCCCGCCAGTCCATCTTCGTTCAACCCGATGATCGAAAGCCAAGGTTCACCCATGATGCGCGTCCTTTTGCTTGGTGGCACCACCGAAGCGTCCGACTTGGCAAAAACCTTTGCCGATCATGGCATTGCAGGCGTCTTCTCTTATGCCGGGCGAACTGAGGCGCCTATGCCGCAACCCTTGCCGCAACGCATCGGTGGCTTTGGCGGCGTTGCAGGGCTGGCCCAGTACCTGCAAACCAACGCCATCACCCACCTGATTGACGCCACGCACCCCTTCGCCGCACAGATAAGCCGTCACGCGGTTGAGGCTGCAATTCTGACCCAAACACCCCTTCTTGCGCTGCAACGTCCGCCGTGGCGCGCGAGCGAAGGTGACCTGTGGCAGACCGTGCCCGACATGGCTGCGGCTGTGGCGGCACTTCCCGAAGCGGTGGCACGGATCTTTCTCGCCATCGGTCGCCAACAGCTTGAAGACTTCGCTGTAAAGCCCCAGCATCATTACCTTTTGCGCCTTGTTGATGCCCCGCAAAGTCTGCCATTGCCAAACGCCCAAGCGGTCATCTCGCGTGGACCGTTTACGTTGCAAGGTGATCTTGACCTGCTGCAAACCCACCGCATATCGCACATTGTCGCCAAGAACGCCGGAGGCAGCGGGGCGCGCGCCAAACTTGACGCCGCCCGCCAATTGCGCCTGCCCGTGATCCTGATCGACCGCCCGTTTGTGCCGGACAGGCCAACAGTTGCGACGGTGGCAGAGGTGCTGGCTTGGCTTCATCCCGCAAACCTTGGTGTGTAAACGTAACGCCCAACCCGCCGCGTCGCCGAATTGCCCACGATGACAAGCGTCCGCATATCCGCCATCTCTGGCACAGCCTGACCCAGTGTCACGGTAAGCAGCGCCTGTTCAGGGGTCGACACTGCCCTCGCAAACGAAATAAGCCTTTCCGGCCCGCAACTTGCGCGCAAAACCTCAAGCGTTTTGGCAAAGCCGTCCGGCCTGCTGGCAGAGCGCGGGTTGTAAAACGCCATCGCCAGATCAGCCTCTGCCGCCAACCTTAGACGCCGTTCGATCAGCGCCCAGGGTTTAAGATTATCCGAAAGGTTGATGCAGCAAAAATCGTGCCCCAAAGGCGCGCCCAATGCCGCCGCCGCCGCCAGCATCGCCGTTATGCCGGGCAGCACCCGGATCGGCAAGCCTTGCGCTTCGGGCCAATCCTCAAGCGCCTCAAACACCGCAGAGGCCATCGCAAACACCCCCGGATCACCTGAGGATACGACCACAACCCTTTGACCATGCAGGCCCATTTCCAAAGCATGGCGAGCACGGTCCAACTCGACCCGGTTGTCCGACGGATGCAGCGTCAACCCCGGACGCGCCGCAATTCGCGCCACGTAAGGGATGTATCCGACGATATCCGTGGCCTGCGCCAACGCCTCAGCCACCTCTGGCGTCACCATCGCCGCAGCGCCGGGGCCAAGGCCCACAATGTCCAAACTGCCGCTCATTCCGCCAGCTCGGGTCGACGCCCCTGCCCGTGGACCAACACGATGGCGAAGTACGGGCATTGCGTGGCGTCGGCGTCAACCAGCCGCTGAATCCGCTGGTTGGGCATGGTCCCCGCCTCGACCAGCCAAGCCGCATCCAAGCGCCCGGCAGCTTGCAAAGCGCGGCGGATTTTCGGAAGATTGCGCCCGGTTTTCATGACGACCAGCGCGTCGGCATCGGTCATAAAGCGCACCAGATCCGCCTCTGGCAGCGTGCCCATCAGCACCGACAGGACATCGTCGCCCCATGTGATCGGCGTGCCGGTCGCCGTCCAGCAGCCTGACATTCCAGTGATGCCGGGAATGATCTCCATCTCAACAACGCCCGCCAAGCGACTGTAAAGATGCATGAAAGAGCCGTAAAAGAATGGATCGCCTTCGCACAGCACCACAACGTCCGAGGTTCGCGCGACCGCATTCAACCGCCGCGCCCAATCGTCGTAAAACCGCGCCAACGCCTCGTTGTACTCCGGTCCGTCGAACGGCAGTTCGGTCGTAACCGGGTATTCCATCGCATGTTCCACCGCATCGGCGCGCAGCAAACCGGTCACGATGCGCCGCGCCTGCCCGGCCCGGCCCGCCTTGCGAAAATAGGCGATTTGGCTGGCCGACGTGACAGCCCGGTGCGCCCGCAGGCTCATCAGATCGGGGTCGCCGGGGCCAAGGCCGGTGCAGATGATTTTGCCCATGCTATTCTTTCCGGCTGGCCAAAGCGTTGACCGCCGCCACCGTGATCGCAGACCCGCCAAGCCGCCCTTCAACCACAACAAAGGGTACAGAAGCTGCCGCAATCAGCGCTGCTTTGGATTCCGCGGCCCCAATAAAGCCCACCGGGCAGCCGATGATGGCCGCCGGACGTGGACAAGCTTCGTCCTGCAACATATTGAGAAGGTGAAACAATGCAGTCGGCGCATTGCCAATTGCCACCACCGCACCCGCCAGATGCGGCCGCCACAACTCCAACGCGGCGGCAGAGCGGGTGTTGCCCATCGCCTTGGCCATATCGGGCACGCGGGGGTCATTCAGGGTGCAGATGACCTCGTTTCCGGCAGGCAAACGGGGCCGCGTAATGCCCTCTGACACCATGCGCGCGTCGCACAGGATCGGCGCGCCAGCCTCTAACGCAGCCCGCGCCGCGATGGCCATGCCGGGGGAAAAGCGCACAAATTTCTCAAGCCCGACCATGCCAGCGGCGTGAATCATGCGAACGACGACAACCTCTTCTTCGTCCGTAAAACAAGAAAGGTCGGCTTCGGCCCGGATCATGGCAAAGCTTTTAAGGTAGATCGCAGCGCCGTCGGTTTCATAAATATGCTGCATTTACATCACCTTGCGCAGAGTTTCTGAAGTGATCTCGTGGGCTGTCAGAACCGGCCCAAGCCCGCCGGCTTTTGCGTTGGGCAGGATCGCATAGCCGTGCCGCGTCGCCGAAAGGGTCAGGTCAGCGGGCCCAGGATGGGCACACCCTTTCCCACAGCCCGACACATGCAACAGCTTGCCCATCGGCACATTGGGCGCCAGACGGCGAGCAAGACTGCGGGTTTCCTGCAGCGCCTGCGGGCAACCGGGCGCGCCCGTGCATGCGAGAACCCGCAAGCGCGCGTCGTCGCTTTGCGTGATCAGCGCCGGATGTGCAGGTGCTTGCGCGCCGACAAGCAGCAGCATGCGCCAAGATGTCACCCGAACTGAGTCGGTCATCGTGGCTATTTCTACAAGAACTTCGGCCCGCAAGGTGCCGAATTCAAAACCAATAAGTGCACCGTCACTGGTCTGCCCCGGCGCAGCGGCCATAGCAATCGGAGCCGGTTCGGCATTGGTTTCAAACGGCATATCGGTCTTGGGATGGCTCGCCATCCGGCCCCGCCCCTCCCTGATCCCGCCAGAGGCTGCAAACCACTCTGCCATCCGCATCGCCTGCGGCACGGCATCGGTCAGGGTCACCGCTTGGCCCCCCAATGCGCCGTCGGCCCGCAGGATCAACGCGCCAGCAGCGCCGCGCTCAATGCGGATATCGGCCGAGGTATCGGCCAGAACCCGGGTCGACCCCATATCCACCGCAAACCCGAATTTGTTCGGCAGATCAGGGCCTTGGCGCAGGGCGCTGTAAAGATCGGTCGCCAATGACGCAACCTCTGGACCCCGCCAAAACGGTGAGATCACCACATTGCGGTGACTTTCGCTTTGCGCATCCGGGTCAATCAAAGCCAATTCATCCAGCGCCGCGATCAAAGCGCCATGGCTTTGCGCTGTAACACCGCGCAGTTGCACATTGGCGCGGGCGGTCAGTTCGACAATGCCGTTGCCATAGCGCAACGCTGCAGCAGCGATGCCGCGAAGTTGGGCGCTGCTAAGTTCGGCCATCCGGGGCCGGATGCGGACCACCAGACCGTCGCCAGACTCCATCGGAGTCAGCGCGCCGGGGCACCAGCCTTTCACTGTGAAATCAACCATGTGCAGCCCTTAGTTCAACCCCGATCGAGTTGCTGCGGGTCAGCCACAGTCCCGCCTCACGCAGACGCAGGAAAGTGTCGCGCATTGCCTGCAACGCGTCGGGATTTGCGGCGGCCAGAAAGGCGCGCAGGTCGTCGCGGCCCAAAGTGGCGTCATGGTACAGGTCAAACAGATGCGGCGGGACGACCTGCGCCAGATGGGCAAAGGCGGCCATATGGTCCAGAGTTGCGGCAATTTCAGCCGCGCCGCGAAAGCCGTGCCGCATCATGCCGGACGCCCAGGCCGGGTTGGCGGCGCGCGCACGCACCACACGGGCGATTTCTTCTGATAGGGTGCGCGCATGCGGGGTAGCGGGGCGTGTGGCATCCAGATGGTACAACGTCGGTCTGGCAGCGCCCAGACGCGCCATGGCGGCGGCAAAACCGGCCTCGTGGGCTGCGTAATCCTGCGCCACCAGCACGTCCGTCTCTGTCAGGTCCTGCGAATGGATGAAACTGTCGGCCCCCATCAGGCGCGCCTCTAACGCGGCACGGTCGGGGCGGCTTTCGCCGTCCTGGCCTATCGACCAGCTAGAGGCGGCAAGCCACGCCTCACCGGCCGCCTCACGCGCGGCATCCGAAAAATCATCATGGCCCATACCAAGGCCGTAACGGCCCGGTTCGGGGGCAAAAACGCGGGGGCTGGCGTGGGCGTAGGGGTTATCCTCGGGCGCCTCGTCCCGGGCGGCCAATGCTAAGGCACCAGTTTCAAAAAGCTGTGCAAGGCCCGGAAATATATCACGAAACAGACCCGAGACGCGCAGCGTTACATCAATGCGCGGGCGGTTTAGCAGGGCCAACGGAATGACCTCGACCCCCGATACCCGGGCGGAATTGTCGTCCCACAGGGGCGCAAGTCCGGCCAGATGCAGCGCCATCGCGAAATCCTCACCAGCGGTGCGCATGGTGGCCGAGCCCCACAGATCGACGACCAATCCCTTAGGATAATCGCCGTGGTCTTGCAGGTGGCGGCGGATCAGCTCTTCGGCCAGTTTGATTCCTTGCGCATGGGCGGCGCGAGACGGGACGGCACGCGGGTCGACCGAATACAGGTTGCGCCCGGTTGGCAGCACATCAGAGCGGCCCCGGTTGGGCGAACCTGCAGGACCGGGCGCGACTTGTCGGCCATCAAGAGCGGTCAGAAGTCCAAGCCGTTCGGCCTCGCCCTGCGGGCCTCGGCCGTAGATGTGCAGACCGTCGCCGTACTGGCTTTCCTTGATATCACACACAAATCTGTCAATCCGGGTGATCGCCTCGGCGGGTGAGGCATCGGGCGGGATGGCCAGATCGGCCTCTACCCCCTGGGCTTGCGCCTCGTCGCGGATGGCGCGGATCAGGCGGTCACGGCGGGCCGGGTCGATGCCGTCGGCGGTGGAATATTCGTCCAGTAAACGCTCTAGCCGGGACAAAGCCTGCGGGATGCCAGCATCAGCGAGGGGTGGCGGCATATGGCCAAGTGTCACGGCTCCGATGCGGCGCTTGGCCTGCGCGGCCTCGCCCGGGTCATTGACAATAAAGGGATAAATCACCGGCAGCGGGCCGATCAGCGCCTCTGGCCAGCAAGAGGCGGACAGGGCGACCGACTTGCCGGGCAGCCATTCCAGCGTGCCGTGCGCGCCCATATGGATCAGCGCGTGCAAGCCTTGAGCGCGCAGCCACAGGTAGAACGCAACATAGCCGTGGCGCGGCGGGACGGTCAGGTCGTGGTATTCGGCATCGCGGTTCAGGGTGCGCCCACGTTCGGGTTGCAGGGCGATCAGGGTGTTTTCACGGGTGACGCATTGGAAATGGAAGGCACCGTCGCGAACCAGCGGGTCATCTTGCGGGTCACCCCAGACCTGCAATGCCGTGCGAAGATCGTCTGGCAGGGTATTGAGCGCGTTGTGGTATTCGGAAACGCTCCACAAGGTGGCCTCGCGCTGAAGCGCATCGGCTGCAAGGGTGCCGGTTCGGGTCAGGTAGCCCGCGTCAGACAGGTCAGACAACAGTGCCTCGGTTGACGCAAGGGCATCAAGGCCGACCGCATGCGCCATCTGATGCGCGCGACCGGGGTAGGTTGACAGGATGATTGCCAGTTTGCGGGCGGCAGGTGGCGTCGTCGCAAGCTGATGCCATGCCGCCACACGGGCGACCACGGCGGCGACCCGCCCCGCCTCGGCCCGGTGCGCAAAGCGGGAAAATTGCAGGTTTGGGTCGCGTTTGCCCGGCGATTTGAAGCTGATGACCCCGGCGAGAAGGCGGCCATCCACCTCGGGTAAAACCACATGCATCGCAAGATCGGCGGGCGACAGGCCGCGCGCCGACCCGGCCCAATCGCGCCTGCGGGCCGTCGAAAGGGCGACCTGAAACACCGGGCAGCCGGTATCAAGGGGCGAGGTGCCGTCTGGACCCTTGGCCGAAAACGCTGTGGCGTTGATCACGGAAATCGGGGCGGCCGCGCGTAGCGCTTGGGCCACCCATTGCGCCGAAGCGCCTTTCAGCGATGGGGCGAACAGGCCAAACGCCGCAAGTCCCGCCTGTTGCAGGGCCAATATCAGCGCATCAATCGGGGCGGTGTCGGCGGCGGTCAGGTACGACCGGTAAAACACCACAGCTACGGCATTGGATGAAGCGGCGGTTACAACCCCCTGCCCCGGTTGGTAAAACCCGCATTGGGGCACGTGTTTGTCACCCAGCACTGGTCCGGCATAAAGCCCCGCTGCCAGCGACAACTGTGCGAGCGCGGCTTGGGCGGCAACCGCGCCCCCGGCATCGCAGAGCGCCTGCAAACGGCGCAGAGTGCTGACCGGCAGCGTTGAAATCTCATCCAGACGGGCATCTTCACGGCCATCGGCGGGCAGGACGGCAAGCGCTATCCCCTTTTTGCGGGCCAGGTCGCCAAGGCTGGCCAGACCGTAGGTCCAATACGCCTCGCCGCCGATCAGGCGCACCAGAATGGCCTTGGCACCTGAGGCGGTTTTTTCGATATAGGTGTCAACCGAGACAGGGTGTTTCAGCGCGATCAGATTGCACAGACGCAGCACGGGCAATGTGCGCGAAACACCCGAATTTCCCCTGTGCCAGCCCGCTGCAAACGCCCCCAGATCACTGTCGGAAAACGACAGCACCAGCAAATCCGCCGGGTCCTGACCGGGATCGAACGGCGTCGCCGTCTCCTCCAACCCGTGACTTTCGCGGAAGACGACGTGCATGTCAGGCCCCTAACGTCGCACGGATGGCGGCTTCATCGATATCACCCTGTTCGGCAATCACCACCAGATGCGAGGTGCGCGGCAGTGTCCCC
>JBBRKS010000144.1:0-10367 GCA_038231775.1 Rhodobacterales bacterium
CGCTGATGATCACCCTGACGCCGGGCTATTTCTGGTATTTGGCCCTGACGCCGGTCAGTCCCGGCGTGGTTGACGTTCTGTACGGTGGCGGGATGAGTGCCGACTGGGTCGCCGATCCGGACGCGGGGGCGCATCTGGCCGCCGTCAAGGCGCTGTTGGATGACGTAAACATCGAGGACAAGGGCTGCGTGGAAAAGGTCTATTGCGGCTTGGTGGCAGGGCTGTCCTCCCCCGGACCGCTAAGCCATCTGGAGCGCCCGAATTTCGAATTTGCCCAGTATATCGCGTCAAAGATGCCGCCTGCTTGATCATGCGGACCAAAGGTCTAAATGAACGACATGTCCAGAACCGCATTGATCGTCAGCCACGGCCAGCCCTCTGACCCCGAACCCGCCGAACGCGCTTTGGCCGCCCTTGCCGCACAGGTGGCGTCTCATTTGCCGGGGTGGCAGGTGCTAAGTGCGACACTGGCCACGCCGGGCGCGCTGGCGGCTGCGGTGGCCGGGCGGTCGCAGGGGTTTGTTTACCCGATGTTCATGGCGGGCGGCTGGTTTCCAAAAACCGAACTGCCGCGCCGGATGGCAGAGGCCGGAGCGATCGACTGGGACTATCTGCCGCCCTTCGGCCTTGATCTTGCCGTGCAGGCGCTGGCGCACACGCTGCTGACAGAGGCCGCCACCCGGATAAAACGCGCCCTGTCAGAGACAGAGGTTCTGCTGGCCGCGCACGGGTCGTTCCGCAGTGCAGCGCCCGCGCAGGTGGCCCAAGCGCTGGCGTTCGGGCTGAAAGCCAAAGGCTTCGCCCGCGCCGAGGCGTTTTTCATAGATCAGGACCCGCGCATCGCCACCGCATCAGGCTATGGTCCTGCGGCGGTCTGCCTGCCGTTCTTTGCCGCAGAGGGGGGCCATGTGACCGACGATCTGCCCGGCGCCTTGGCCGAGGCTGGCTTTCAGGGTCACGTTCTGCCGCCCCTTGGCCTTGACCCCAGAGTGCCCGGCCTGATCGCCGCCGCTTTGGCAAATGCCGCAAGCTGACCCCAGCCGCCTGAACCCGGTCCCACAAAGGCGATTCGCGTTTCATGGTTAATGCTTCCCCGGCTCTACGCCCGTAAAGACGGAATGAAGACAGAATGAAGACGCATTGAAGATCGGCGTTTTGTCACCCTGAGCCGGGATTAACACAGCGCTCCCAAGGGCTTGCGGGGCGTTCTTGATGCAAGGCCCGGTTTGCTATCTCAGACAGTGTACAGGTACAAATCGAAGTCGATTTCCGAAACTGTTCGCATCACCCGCTTGTATTCCGCCTCGATGATGGCGGTGAACGTGCGGTGCATGTCCTCGCCCAAAGCATCCTTCAGGAACGCCGACCCCTTCGCCGCCTCGATCGCTGACCGCCAGTCGGGCGGAATCGCTGGGGCATCCGCGCCATTGGCATAACCGTCGCCAGTGGTTTCCGGACCCGGATCAATCTGGTGCTTCATCCCATGCCGCAGGGCGGAAAGTACAGTCGCAGCAACAAGATACGGGTTGGCATCGACCCCAGCCGGGCGGTGTTCGATCCGCCGCGCCTTGATGTCGCCCGCCGGAATCCGCAGGGCGACAGAGCGGTTGTTGACCCCCCAGGTCGGGCTGACCGGCGCGTAGGAATTGCTCGCAAAGCGCCGCCACGAATTGGCATGTGGCGCAAAGATCAGCATCGATTCCGCCATGGTCGACCGCATACCGCCAATTGCATGGCGGATGGTATCCGACCACTGCCCCTCAACCGCCTCGACAAACACGTTCCGGCCCGCAGAGTCTTGTAAAGACACATGAAAATGCATGCCCGATCCTGCGTAATCCTCATTCGGCTTGGCCATGAAACAGGCGGTGACACCATGCGCGCGGGCATTCATCCGCACGATCCGCTTCAGTCGCATCAGGTCATCTGCCGCCTGAACGACGTTGTCGCGGTAGTGCAGGGTCATCTCGTACTGGCCCGGCGCAAACTCTGAAATCAGGGTTTCAGCCTTGATTCCAATCAGTTCGGCGGCCTTGTAGACATCGTTGAACAAGGGCAGCATGCCGTGCAGCTTGTCGACCGAATACACATCGGTCTTGTGACTGACCCGGCCATCCAGCACGTCGCGTGCCGGCACCATCTTGCCATCCGGACCGCGCTGGTTTTCCAATAAAAAGAACTCCAGCTCAAACGCGCCGGCAGGATACAGCCCCTCAGCGGCCAGCGCATCGACCTGCCGCTGCAAGGCGTGACGCGGGTCTGACGACATGGGATGCCCCTCAAGGTCATACATGCTCATCAAAACCTCACCCCGTGGCGGGTTGGTTTTATGTAGTGATTTCAACGTGCCGGGGATCGGCCAAGCGCGGCGGTCACCGTCACCCTGGTCCCAGATCAGCCCGGTTTCATGGACGTCTTCTCCGCAGATATCCAAGCCAAGGATAGAGATCGGCAAAAGCCGCCCGTTCTTGTAAAAGGACAAGAGTTCATGCCTGCGGATGATCTTTCCCCGGCCAATTCCGTTCGCATCGTGCAAGACGATATCAAACGCCTCAACCTCGGGATGGGCGTTCAGGAAGGCTTGTGCCTCGTCGATTGAGGAGCCGGAGGGACTGATCTGGGTCATGTTTTACGCCGTCAATTCAGTCAGCACTTCGCCAAAGGTGGCAATCAGGGTGTCAACCTGACGCTTCTTGGTAGCGGGGCTGATCAGCATCATGTTGTGGAAGGGGGCAATCAGGCAGCCACGGTTCAGCAGAGCGACGTGCAGGGCCGCCTCAACCTGTGGCTGGTGGGCAAGGGCGGCCTCGGCCCCATTATGTAGCGGGCCGGGGGCGCAGATGAACTCTATCCGGGCCCCCACGCGCAGTGCGTGCCACGGCAGATTGTGATCGGTGATCGCCTTGGACAGCCCTTCCAGAAGACGTTGGGCGAGGGTATCCATTTGGGCGTAGGCGTCGGGGGTCATCACCTCGGCCAACGTGGCGCGCAGGCAGGCGAATTGCAGCGGGTTGGCCGACAACGTGGTGCCCATGCCGGAATGACCCGAGGGGCGGTTGGCGTTGGCGGCCAGATAGCGCAGCGCGACAGTCTCTGACAGGCCCCAGACCGCCGTGGGCAGACCACCCGCCACACATTTGCCGACCACAAAGATATCGGGCTGCAGGGCGTGCAGACGAGTATACCCACCGTAGCCCGTTGAAATCGTGTGCGTTTCGTCGATGATCAGCAGGCTGCCGTATTGGGTGGCCAGACGGCGCAACCCTTCCATGAAGCCGGGGTCAGGCAGGACCATGCAACAGTTGGTCATCACAGGTTCGGTCAGAATGGCCGCGACATCGCCCTTGGCTAGGGCCGCTTCGACCCCGGCCAGATCGTTGAATTCCACGCACACCGCAAGTTCCGACAAATCAGCGACCTGACCCAAAAGGCCGGGGCGGTTGACGGTTTGGCCGTCCTGCAACGTGACAAAGGTATCGTCGACCGTGCCATGATAACAGCCGTTGAAAACCAGAACCTTGGGCCGCCCGGTGACCGCGCGCGCCACCCGCAACGAAAAGCGGTTGGCATCGGTGGCAGTCGTGGCAATCTGCCAGCGAAAGGGGCCGAAGACGTCTGACAGCAGCAGACCAGCCTCAAGCGCGTCTTCGGTTGGCAGCATGTAGGTCAGACCTTTGCGGGCCTGCGTGCGGATCGCCTTGGCCACCGGTTCCGGCGAATGTCCGAACATTGAACCGGTGTCACCAAGGCAGAAGTCATTGATCTGATAGCCGTCTATGTCGGTGATCGTGGCCCCTTCGGCGTTTTCGATCACCGGCAGATGCGGCATCGGCCAGTCTTTCATCCAGTGCAGCGGCACCCCGTCAAGGTAAACCTCTGACGCTTTGGCCATGGCGCGGGCTGATTTCGGGCGGGTTGCGGCAAAGCGGCGTGCCTCACGCAGGGCCAGTGCTTCCAGCGTGTCACGGCGGATACCGGCAATGGTCGAAGGGTTTGTCATGGCGGGTCCTGTCAGATCGCGCCCCTTATGTCGGATAATTTGATCAAATGGAAGGCCGGAGTGGTCGGGAATATTGGCGTGGCGGGGAAAACTGGTCGCGGCCAGGCGGCTTGAACGCAAGGGAACAAAAGGAAAGGGCGGCCCCTTGCGGTGTCAGAGGAACACCAGGACCGCCCCATACCGAACTGTTCCAACCAGGTTTTCACCGGGGCCTCAACGGATGCGCGGTGCCCGAAGGTCTTACCCTGCCGCCTCCGCCGTAAGAGGCAGGACCAACAGCACAAAATATGGCTGAATGCTGGCAGCCTGTCAAAAAATCCCGAGTAGTTGAGACAATTCGACAACAGTCTGGCCAACCTTGTCTGATTGGTTTCAAAACCGGATCAATCCCGCCACAATTGGCCCGAATCACCATGAAAAAAAGGGGCCGGATGAACCGGCCCCGAGGGGCATGCTGACGCATGAGAGGCAGTCGCAGGGTTCAGTGCGCGGCGATGGCGCCTGATTTGGGGGGTGTGGTCTGGACGGTTGCGGCTGGCCGCATCGCCGCGGGGCGGCGGCGCGCTCCACGCTGCCAAGGCATTGCGATCTGCGGTTCAACACTGGCGGCAATTGCGGATTTCAGCCAACGGCGGGTTTTGGTCATCTTGATCTCCTGCGTGTCTTTGCGACGTTGGGATCAATATGCCGGGTCTTTGCGGCGCGGTTTTGGCGGTGGCAACAATGCCAACGATTTTTTCCATATTAGAAACAATCAGTCGGGCTGTATAAAATTTTCGTACAAAGCATTGAATATCTTGGGTATATTGAACGCCCTGAGCCTTCAGATTCCACCGATTGTGGCCGGTTTCGGGCCAATATCCGGCGCCGGCTGCCCAAATCCTACAGCCGAATGACCGAGATCAAGCGGCCATAGTCGGCCTCACGGGCATGGGTGGTCCGCCGGTACGAATAGAATCGCTCTGGGTCTCGGTAGGTGCAGTGGCGCGTCCATTCGGCGTGCCCGACCCCGGCATCGCGCAGCCGCTGCAGGCCGTAAGCGGGCAGGTCAAACAGCACCCGGTCGCCCTTGCCTTGGATGAAAAAGCGGGCTGCGTTGGGGGTGCCATCGGTGAACGTCTCAAAAAACTCTGGTCCAACCTCGTAGGCGGATTGGCTGATGGTTGGCCCGATGACGGCAGAAATGTTCTGACGGGTGGCGCCAAGGTCAAGCATCGCGTCAATCGTCGCCTCCAGCACGCCGTCGCGGGCACCGCGCCATCCGGCATGGGCGGCCCCGATCACCTGCGCCACCGGATCGGCGAACAGCACGGGCTGACAATCGGCGGTCAGGATCGCAAGCCCGATGCCGGGCGTCGCAGTCGCCATGCCGTCGGCGTTCAGCGGCCCGGTTGGCGGCGCGGTCAGCAAGACGACATTGGCGGAATGGACCTGATGCAGGCTGACCAGCGTTTCCGGCGTCAGGTCCAGGGCAGCCGCCACGCGGCCCCGGTTGATCAGCACGGCACTCGACAGGTCAGTTGACCCCGGACCACAATTCAATCCAGCAAATATCCCGGATGAGGCGCCGCCCTTTCGGGTGAAAAAGCCGTGGCGGAATGGGATTGCATCCGAGGTCAGAATTTCCAGCATCATGCACTTCCGGGCGGAGGGGGGTGGCGGCTTGGGTAAAGCGCCAGCAGTTTGAACAAGGTTCCCATTTCCGCAGGCGCGGTCAAGCGGCGCGTGGCGGCAAGGTGCGATTGCAGCGCCGCTCCGGTCAGGTTTTGCGCAAGGCGGGCGGATCGTTGGGCAATTCCAAGGGCTGCAAGCAGGGACCCTTGGGTTGTGTAGGCATGGGCGGCTGGGGCTGCGGCCTTGGCCAGCGCGGCAAAATCGACATGCGCTGTCAGGTCGGCCTGACCGGGGGCTGCCAACGGATCGACCGGCGCATGATTCTGCAGCGCCTGAAACGTATCGCCCAATGACTGCCAACCGCCATAGTCGATAATCAGTGCTGCCCCCTTGTCCGCCAGACGTGCACTGATTTCGGCCATGATGACGGGGACTGCTGGACAAACCTCAACAATCTGGCCCTCTACCGTGTCGGCCAAACGGTCGGTCAGGGCGGCAATCGGCACAATCGGGCCAAGGCCAAGGGTCAGGGTTTCGCCGGTCAGCCCCACCATCCGCTCGCGCCAGCCGAAGTTTGCCCGCTGAAACTGGCGGATCGGCAGGGCGTCGACAAACTCATTCGCGACCATGAACAAGGGCAAATCGGGCAGGTCTTGCACAGCGGCGATCCAGACCGGCGCATAGTTGCGCAACGTTTCGGCCTGGACAGCTTGCAGGCGGGGTGACGCCTCGACCAGCATCAGACGCAGGCCGGCATGAAAACCGGGAACCGACTTTGTCGCCCGCAGGATGTCGGCCATCAGCGTACCGCGCCCCGGGCCAAGTTCGGCCAGCACAAAGGGGGCGGGCGCACCCTGATCCAGCCATGTCTGCGCCAGACACAGGCCCAAAAGTTCGCCAAACATTTGTGAGATTTCGGGGGCGGTGGTGAAATCGCCAGCAGTGCCAAAGGGTTGCTGGGTGGTATAATAGCCGTGCTGGGGATGCAGCAGGCATTCGGTCATGTACTCGGCCAGGCTTAGCGGCCCAAATGCGCCGATGCGCGCCGCAAGGATCTGGGCCAGTTCAGTCATGCGGGCCGGGCTTTCCAGATGAACCACAGGCCCACCGCGATCATCGGCAGCGACAAGGCCTGACCTTGGGTCAAGCCCCAGCCGTGGATTTGCCATGCCAACCCAAGCGGATTGCCCGGCGACACAAACTGCGCGTCAGGCTGGCGCACGAACTCTACCGCAAAGCGCGCCAGTCCGTAGACGGCAATGAAAAGCCCCATGACCTTGCCGGGCCGCGACAACCAGCCGCCGCGCCAGACCGCCCACCAGGTCAGTGCGCCCAACAACAGCCCCTCAAGTGCCGCCTCGTACAGTTGGCTAGGGTGGCGGGCGCAGACAGTCAGCACACCGGGGCAGAACTGCGCGGCGTCACCGGGAAAGGCCACGCCCCATGGCATATCGGTCGGGCGGCCCCACAATTCCGCATTCACGAAATTCGCAAGGCGGCCAAGGAAGAGACCTATCGGTGCGACCATGGCGAACAGGTCACCGGTGGTCAGGGCCGGAATTTTCTCAAGCCTGCAAAACAACAGACCGGCGAGTGTGACACCCAGAAAGCCGCCGTGAAACGACATGCCGCCCTCCCACACCCGCAGGATCAACAGGGGGTTGGCAAGGTAGAATGCAGGCTGATAGAAAATGACATAGCCCAGCCTGCCGCCGAGAATGACCCCGGCGATCACCCAGGTCAGCAAACGTTCCAGCTGATCCTCGCGCATCGCAGGCGTGGTCCACAGGCGGGGCGTGCGCAGGGCCTGACGGATCAGCCACCACCCTGCCATCAGGCCGGTGATATAGGCCAGCGCGTACCAGCGCAGCGATAGGGTCATGCCGAACACGTCAATCGAAAAGATCTCTGGCGTGACGGGCGGGAAGGGGATGTAGGACATGGGGCCTCGGGGTTGCGCCCGGGGGTTTTCGGCCCCGCAGGGTGCGAAGTCAACCACTGCCACCCTTGAAGGCCGCAGGCTCTGGCGCCATATATGGTCCAACGAAAGGAAGGCCAGCATGCAGCCGGGCAACAAATTCTTCGACGACGTTGGCAAACTGATGACCAACGCGATGGGCGTGGCACAAGGTGCCAAGACAGAGATGGAAACGGCGATGAAGTCGTTCATCGACCGGTGGATGGCCGACCGCGATTTCGTAACCCGCGACGAGTTTGACGCGGTGCGCGCCATGGCGCAAAAAGCGCGTGAAGAGAATATCGCACTTGAGGCGCGTATTGCAGCGCTTGAGGCTAAGCTGAACCTATAGGGTGTTTGCAGACGAAAACGGGCCTGCCAACCGGGTCAGGCCCTATTTCTTCGTGCGATGTCGTTGCGGATTCTTACACCGGATCGGTCAGCCCAAGGGGCGGCTGACATACCCTGCGCCGTCCTTGCGGGCCGGTTGTTGCGTCGGAATGCCCGCCCGCTCCAGCAAGTCATCGCGCAACGCCAGCCCCAGCGGCCACGGACCAAAGCCGGATTCGATGTTGATGTGGCCTGCATTATCCAGCGTGACAAAGCGTGCCTGCCAGAAACCCGCTAGCTTGCGTGACCGGGCGTGGGACATCCACGGGTCGTCAAGGCTGGCCACCACCGTTGCCGGGCGCAAAAGCGGCATTTCCGGCAATGGCGTAAAGGCTTTGGCACGCGGATGGCTGGCATCTTCGGCCGGGGCGACAAGAAGAACACCCTTCACATCCAGATGGGGCCAGCGGGTCAGCACGCGGGCGGCCAAAACAGCGCCCAGACTGTGACCGACCAGTATAGCACCCGGATGGTCAAGGATGGCCGAAACCAGTTCCAGCTCCCACGCGGCGGGCACTGGGTTTTCAAGTTCGGTCAGTTTGACTTCACGTGCATCGGGATCAACGCCCAACCACCATTGCTGCCAATGCCCGTCGCGTGACCCATCAAGGCCCGGAATGATCAACGTTGTCATGCTGCCACCCCGACAGACATGCGGTGAGTCTGTGGCAAAAGCCGGACATGGACGGGCGAGTTTGCGAGGCAACCGAACAGGCTTTCGGTGCGCGGCGATTGCGGGATCAGGCGGGCTTGCAGCGGGAATCGGGTTATGGCGGGTCTCCTTTAACACGTGATATCTCGAAATATCTCAAATGTCTATCTAGTTTATCGTGCATAAGAAGGCATCGGTTGAGGGACCCAAAATTCTGGAGGGCGTCAGTGCCCGGACAGGGCGGCTTTCAGGAATTTCAGGCCATCGTCGATGGCACTTTGCATCTTTTCCGCCAATTCAATGGCAGCTTTCGACGAATCCGCCCCCTCAATCGTGTCTTTGCGCACGGTCATCACTAAGGCCTGTGCCTGATCCAGCGCTGCCTTGGATGCCTTTATCTTTTGCCGCCGCACCACCAGGTTCTGGATGAACTTCTTGCGCGCCTCTCCCTCTTGCTGCAAAGCGGCCATGGCTTTCTTGGCATCAGCGGTGTCCAATTGCGACAGATGCGCGCGCGCCTTTTCAATGTCACCTGAGTCTTTCAGCGCCTCGGCATTCACAAGGGTCGCCAGTTCGCTTTCCAGCGTCGCAATGGCTTTCAGCGCCACGGTCAGCGCCTTTTCCGCCTGTTCCACGCTGGTGCGCAACGCACCGTCCGCATTCTGAACCGACGCTACGTTCAGTGCCACTTCCTTGCGGTGTTTGATCCAGACGCTGGCCAGACTGACCACACCACCCAAGGCTGCAAGCGCGACAGCGACCGCGCCAGTGCCGGTCAGGATCCCCGCGATTGCCGCCGCTGTTGTTGCCGCAATCGTGACAAGCGGGCGTTTGGAATAGGTTGAGACTTCTTGTTTGTAGGATTTGGCCAGTTCCTTTGAGATCGTCGCATCCTCGGTTTTCAGAAGGACGTCGAACGCCTTCTTGATGCCGGCGGGAAACGTGACGGTGCGCAGCAATTTCCACCGTTCGTCCATCTCGGTGGCGATCATCTCTTCGACATGTGCCTGCGCTTTCTTTGCGTCCAGTTTCTTGCTTTGCGCTTCCTTTTGGACGCGTTTGGCAAAGGTGTCATCCTTGATCAAGTTGGTGCGGTACGTCTCAAACTGGCTGATATCATGGTTCAGTTGCTTGGTGATTTCGGCCTCCAGACGCCCGGCGCGGGCCTTGATCCAGACCTTGTCCACTGCCTTTCCCGGCGTAATCACGTATTTGTAGTCCAGAGCATCAAACTTGTGCCCGCTGCCCGAAGACGCAGCGATTGCAATGGTGCAGCCAAACGAACTGTCTTTCGCCGTTACGGTAAAACTTGCCATAAAACCTCCTGCTCAAATCAAATGCACGAGCCGCAACCAGACGCCACCCTGCGGCCCCAGCTTTGCGCAAAGACCAAGTCGAATCAAGCCGATCCTCAGAGGGACCTGGCTCTGTTGATGACGTGGATGCGGCCTCCTGACGGAATCGTAATGCGCAAAAGTTATGAGTGCTGAAAGCTTCACATGGAAAGCAGCATCCATGTCCAAAGTCAGTATAATAGGTATCGACGTGGCAAAGCGCGTTTTCCAGGTTCACGGGGCCTACAGCGACGGGTGGGTTGCATTCCGCAAGAAACTTTGAGCTACCCCCCGAAAATCGGACAGTGACGGAAGCTACGATCTGAGGTCTGCTGATCTCCAAATCGAGGAGATCAGAACATGTCGAAACGCAGGAATCATGACGCGTCTTTCAAGGCCCGCGTGGCGTTGGAGGCGCTA
>JBBRKS010000145.1:0-10167 GCA_038231775.1 Rhodobacterales bacterium
GCGGACGGTGCTTCATCCCGGGGTCCCGAATTTGCAAGGTTTCGAGCCAAATCATACGAAACCCTGCAATTCAATGCCACCAATTTCGTGGGATACTACAACAAAAGCATAAGCTTATGGATTACTCACGGCCGACGAATTCTCTATTACGCTGAGCCTGCGATCAGGTCGGCCAATCGTTGCGAGGCGGGGGTCAGGGCGACGCGTTCGCGGGTGATCAGGCCGAAGGGTTCCACCTCTATCGCAAGGTCAACCGGCAAAAGGTCGAAGGCCGCCGCCTCGCCATTGGCAAACTGGCGTGCACTGGCGTGCGAGACAGCCGAGATGGCATCGGAATTTTGCACAATGGCCAGCGTCAGCAGAAACGAGGCGGTCAGCAGGCGCTGGGTCGGGCGCGGCAGGTTCAGCGCATCCAGCCGGGCCATGACGGTGCGGGTCAGGCGCGATTCGGGGCCGGGCATGATCCAGTCATAGGCCAAAGTGTCCGCAGGCGTCAGGGAGCCTAAGCGCTGCAGCAGGGGGTGGCCGCGCCGGGCGATCAGGGCGACCGGTTCAGCCTCTAGCGCCACAAAGATCAGGGGTTCGGCGCGCGGGCTTTCGGGCAACCGGCCAATGACGAAATCAAGCCGCCCGGCCAGAAGCATTTCGCACAAGGTATCAGAGGGCTGCACCACCACCTCGACCGAGACGTTGGGATGGCGCAGGCGCTCGCTTTGCAAGGCGGGCAGGACGCGGTCAAGGGCGGGACCACTGACAGCACCAATGCGCACCTCTCCCACACCACCTTGGGCGATTTCGGTCAGGTCGCGGGCGGCATCGTCAAGTTCAAGCTGGATGCGTTGGGCGCGCAGGGCAAGAGCCTGCCCCAGTGCCGTCAACGTGATGCCGCGCCCGGTGCGTTCGTGGACTTTGGCGCCGATGATGCGTTCAATCTCTGCCACAAGGCGCGAGGCGGCGGGTTGGCTGACCCCGATGGCGGCGGCGGCCTGGGTCAGCTGATCGGCCTTAACCATCGCGGCCATCAGGCGCAGGTGGCTGAGCTTGAGCCCCTTGCGCATCAGTGAGTCTGAGAGGTGCCGTGGTAACATATCTGATCCGCCATGCTTTCATGCTTTATCATCATTTGACGGATATGCCGCGCCGTTGCAACTGTGCCGCGGAATGGGGCGTGGCGCCCGGTCTTTGGGCGAGGGGAAGATATGATGCATCTGTCGCAGGTTATGGGTCCGCAGGGCTGTGTCGTGGTGGCACGGCAGGGCGATGTGGCGCGGGTCGTGAAGGGCGTGGCATCGGTCTACGATCTGGCGATGGGCGCGATTGTTGCAGGCCACGGGCTGGCGGCGGAAGTGGCGTTCTGGGGCCTGGGCGAACCGGTTGATCTGGTGCAGGCTGCTGACGAGGGGCGACTGGCGTTGCCGGTGACCCATCCGGACATGGCCCACCTGCATCTGACCGGCACCGGGTTGACCCATCTAGGATCAGCCTCTGCCCGCGATGCGATGCATGTGAAATTGGGCGCTGCCGAGACGCTGACCGATTCCATGAAGATGTTCCGCATGGGGCTTGAAACCGGGCGGCCTGCGGCGGGCGAAGTCGGCGCGCAGCCGGAATGGTTTTACAAGGGCAACGGATTTGCTGCCGTCGCACCGGGCGCGGCCCTGACCGCACCGGGCTTTGCCGAGGATGGCGGCGAAGAGCCTGAAATTGCCGGGGTTTATATCGTCGGCCCGGATTGCGCCGTTCACCGGATCGGCTGGGCCTTGGGTAACGAATTTTCCGACCATGTGACAGAGCGGGTCAATTACCTGTGGTTGGCGCATTCCAAGCTGCGCGTGGCGTCTTATGGGCCAGAGATTCTGGTCGGCGACCTGCCTGCCGATGTGCGCGGCACGTCACGCATCCGCCGGGATGGCGTGGTGATCTGGGAAAAACCGTTCCTGTCAGGTGAGGCGAACATGTCGCACACCCTTGCCAATCTGGAGCATCACCACTTCAAATACGACATCTTCTGCCAGCCCGGCGATCTGCACGTGCATTTCTTTGGCACCGCAACATTGTCGTTTGCAGACGGGATCAAGACGCAAGAGGGCGATATCTTTGAGATTGAGGCGGCGGCGTTCGGCCTGCCTTTGACCAACACTCTTGCCTTTGCGCCCGCCCTTGTGGGTACTGCCACCGTCAAAGCCCTGTAAATCAAGCGCCGTAAAAAGCCCTCTGAAGTTAAGCCCCCCGTGAGGAACCCATGACGTTTCAACCTGCCGCCTGGCCCCGCAAACTGCGCTCGCAAACCTGGTTCGGGGGCACGTCGAAAGACAACATCTATCACCGCGGCTGGATGAAGAATCAGGGCTTTCCGCCCGACCTGTTTGATGGCCGCCCGGTGATTGGCATTCTGAACACGTGGTCGGAACTGACCCCGTGCAACGCGCATCTGAACGATCTGGCACAGCGGGTGCGCAACGGGATTTACGAAGCGGGCGGCTTTCCGGTTGAGGTTCCGGTGTTCTCTACCTCGGAATCCGCGTTTCGCCCGACGGCGATGATGTTCCGCAACCTGGCCTCGATGGCGGTTGAAGAACAGATGCGCGGCCAGCCGATGGATGGGTGCGTGCTGCTGGTCGGCTGCGACAAGACCACGCCAAGTCTGTTGATGGCGGCGGCAAGCACCGATTTGCCGTCAATCATCGTCACTGGCGGACCGATGCTGAACGGGTATTACAAGAATGAGCGGGTCGGGTCAGGCACGCACCTTTGGAAATTCTCGGAAGCCGTCAAGGCCGGGACGATGACCAAAGAAGAGTTTGTTGAGGCGGAAGCGTCGATGAGCCGCTCTCCGGGGTCGTGCAATACGATGGGCACGGCGTCAACGATGGCCAGCATGGCTGAGGCGTTGGGCATGGCGCTTTCGGGCAATGCGGCGATTCCGGCTGTGGATTCGCGCCGCCGGGTGATGGCGCAACTGACCGGGCGGCGGATTGTCCAGATGGTCAAGGATGACTTGAAGCCGTCCGATATCCTGAAGAAAGAGGCGTTTGAAAACGCCATCCGCACCAATGCGGCCATCGGTGGTTCGACCAACGCGGTCATCCACCTGCTGGCCATTGCAGGCCGGGTCGGCATTGACCTGACGCTGGAAGATTGGGACCGGTGCGGGCGCGATGTGCCAACGATCGTGAACCTGATGCCGTCGGGCAAATACCTGATGGAGGAATTCTTCTATGCCGGCGGCTTGCCAGTCGTGATCAAGCGGCTGGGTGAGGCGGGGCTTTTGCACAAGGACGCGCTGACCGTGTCAGGCCAGACGGCGTGGGAGCAGGTCAAAGATGTGGTCAACCACAATGAAGACGTCATCCTGCCCGCCGACAAGGCCTTGACCCAGTCTGGCGGCGTTGTCGTGGTCAAGGGCAATCTGGCACCCAAGGGAGCGGTCCTGAAACCCTCTGCCGCGACCCCTGCCCTGATGACGCACCGGGGCCGTGCCGTGGTGTTTGAAGACATCGACGACTACAAGGCCAAGATCAACGACGAGGCGCTGGATATCGACGAGACCTGCGTGATGGTCCTGAAGAACTGCGGTCCCAAGGGCTATCCGGGCATGGCAGAGGTTGGCAATATGGGATTGCCGCCGAAAATCCTGCGCAAGGGCATCACCGATATGGTGCGGATTTCGGATGCGCGCATGTCGGGCACGGCGTTTGGCACCGTGGTGCTGCACACCTCACCCGAGGCGGCTGCCGGGGGGCCCTTGGCGGTCGTGCAGAACGGCGACATGATCGAGTTGGACGTGCCGAACCGCCGGTTGCATCTGGATATCACGGATGCCGAACTTGCCGCCCGTCTGGCGAAGTGGGAAAACCGCATCGTGCCGCCAACCTCGGGCTATGCCTTGTTGCACCACCACCATGTGCAGGGCGCTGACACCGGGGCTGACCTTGATTTCCTGAACGGTCCGCGCGGCAATGCGGTCGGCAAGGATTCGCACTGAAGCTTGGGGGCCTGATGGCAACATCAGCCCGCTTTGGGTTCTAAAAGGGCGCGTGAAACGGACTGCCGAGTTCCGGCTTCACGCTAAAAGGAGATCGCCATGAAAGTCGCACTCGCAGGGATCGGCAAGATTGCGCTGGACCAGCATGTCCCGGCGATTGCCGGTTCAACCGACTGGGAGCTTGCCGCCACGATCAGCCGCAAAGGCACGGTCGACGGCGTGCAGGGCTTCACCGACTTTGCGGCTTTCCTTGATGCCTGCCCCGAAGTCACAGTTGTCTCGCTGTGCATGCCGCCCTTGCCGCGCTTTGCCTATGCCGAGGCGGCCTTGCTGGCGGGCCGCCACGTCATGCTGGAAAAACCCCCCGGTGCGACCTTGGCAGAGGTTCACGCGCTGGCTGCGCTGGCCGAGGCACGGGGCCTGACGCTTTACACCACATGGCACAGCCGGATGGCGCATTCGGTGGCGGCGGCCAAGGCGTGGCTGGCCGATACCACGGTAACCAGCGCCCACATCACCTGGCGTGAGGATGTGCGCAAATGGCATCCCGGGCAGGATTGGGTGTTTGAACCCGGCGGCATGGGTGTGTTTGACCCCGGCATCAACGCCTTGTCGATCCTGACAGAGATTTTGCCCGCCCCGGTTCACCTGACCGAAGCGACGCTGGAATTTCCCGCCAACCGCCAGACCCCGATTGCCGCCAAGCTGACCTTCACCGGCGGTGTCACCGCAGATTTCGACTGGCGCCAGACCGGTCCGCAGACATGGGACATCGAGATTGCCACCGCCAAAGGCCCGATCGCCTTGCGGATGGGCGGCAACGTGCTGGAACTGAACGGCAACGCGGCGGGAGGGCACAACACCATCATGGGCGAATACCCGGCCCTGTACGCCCGCATGGCCGACCTGATCCGCGAGGGCAAATCCGAAGTCGACCTTGCCCCCATGGTCCATGTCGCCGACGCCATGACCCTTGGGCGCAGGCAGGTGGTTGACGCCTTCGACTTCTGACCCCACTTCATTCAGGCCCAAATACCTCCACGGGGGTGCGGGGGTGTGAAACCCCCGCTTTTTTGCCCGGCCCACACGCTCAACACCGCCCGCCCATCACAGACCCAGGAGAACGACCATGCTGACCGGAAAACACCTTATCGCGGGCCAATGGGTTCAGGGCGACACCACCTTCCTGTCCTCACCCGCCACGGGTGCGGCACTGGCCTTTTCTGTCGGAACGCCGGCCCATGTCGATGCGGCGGTTGTCGCGGCCGAGGCGGCGTTTCCATCCTACAGCGCCCTGTCGCGTGAGGCGCGCGCTGCTTTCCTTGACCGCATCGCCGATGAAATAGAGGCGCGCGGGGTAGAGATCACCGCGATTGGCACCTCGGAAACCGGCCTGCCCACCGCCCGGCTGGAGGGCGAACGTGGCCGCACCACCGGCCAGCTGCGCCTGTTTGCCAGCCATATCCGTGCCGGTGCCTACCTTGACCGCCGCCACGATGCCGCCCTGCCCGACCGCAAACCTGCAGCCCGGCCTGACATGAAGATGGTGCAGCGCCCGATTGGTCCGGTTGCGGTCTTCGGCGCATCCAACTTTCCGCTCGCGTTTTCGACGGCGGGCGGCGATACGGCGTCCGCTCTTGCGGCGGGCTGTCCGGTTGTGGTGAAGGGCCATTCCGCCCATCCCGGCACGGCAGAAATTGTTGCACAGGCGATTGAAACGGCCATCGTCGCCTTGGGTCTGCATCCGGGGGTCTTTTCGCTGGTGCAGGGCGGCAAGCGCGATGTCGGCGAAAGTCTGGCCCAGCATCCGCTGATCAAGGCGGTGGGCTTTACTGGCTCACTCGGCGGTGGACGCGCCTTGTTTGACCTGTGCGCGCGGCGCCCCGAACCCATCCCGTTCTTTGGCGAGTTGGGCTCTGTCAACCCGATGTTCCTGCTGCCTGCCGCAGTCGCTGCACGGGGCGAGGCGATGGCCAAAGGCTGGGCCGGGTCGCTGACCATGGGGGCGGGCCAGTTCTGCACCAATCCCGGTATTGCCGTGCTGATTGACGGCCCCGAGGCCGAATCCTTTGTCGCCGCAGCGCATGAAGCGACCGCCCTGATCGGCAGCCAGACCATGCTGACCGACGGCATTGCGGCCGCCTACCGCGCCGGGCGCGACCGGGTGGCTGCCCAGACCGGCGTGCGGGCGGTTCTGACCTCAACCTGCGATATGCGGCAGGCGACGCCCTATTTGTTTGAGGTTTCGGGCGATGACTGGATTGGCAACCACGCTTTGGCCGAAGAGGTTTTCGGCCCGCTTGGCCTGATCGTGCGGGTCAAGGATGCTGCACAAATGCTGGACGTCGCCCGCAGCCTTGAGGGCCAGTTGACCTGCACCCTGCATCTGGACGACGCCGACACCGCCTTGGGTCAATCCCTGATGCCAGTGTTGGAACGCAAGGCGGGCCGGATACTTGCAAACGGCTTTCCCACCGGAGTCGAAGTGGTCGATGCGCAGGTGCATGGTGGCCCTTACCCTGCCAGTACCAACTTTGGCGCCACCTCGGTCGGCACGCTGTCGATACGGCGCTGGCTGCGCCCGGTGGCCTATCAGAACCTGCCAGACGCCCTGCTGCCCGCCGATCTGCAAGGCTAGGCATCAGGCGTTCGGCTCGTTTCAGTCAGGATGGGCCACTTTGCCCATCCTGCGACAGCGCAACCATCGACGGCCGCGCCTGGGTCAGCCAAATCAGGCCAAGATTACCGTGCTGCCCCGCGTCATGCGGCGCACCGGCCAGCCGGTCAGGTGCTTGGACCCGGTTGAAATCGTCACCCGTCCATCGGAATGTTCGCGGACCTGAGTGCCCTGAGCGCTAATGGTTCCGGCGATGGTAATGGTCGTGAACATGGCATTCTCCCTATCTGAGGCGGTGCTCCGCTTTACACCTATATTACGACAGACTTTGACGTGATTAGCAAGAGAAAAATAACGCCTAAGTTTGTCGTCTATTGAGAATGTCGTTCGCCAAAGGCCCAAAAGGGCGAAACAGATGCCCCGCGGCGGCCTGCGCGACTGATTCGGTCGGGCAAGCTGCCTCCCCCTACGGCTGCGCGAACAGCGGAAAGCTGACGCCCAGCGCCCAGGCGAGGCACAGGCCAAGGCCAAGGCCCGCCGCAAGTGCCCCCGATTGCCGCCCGACCCAGCGGCCCATCAGGCCGTGGACCAGATAGAACAGCACGAACACCGGCAGCACGATCAGCACGAACATCAGCTGATCCGGGTCAATTGTGGCCGCAATGCCCAACGAGGCGAACAGCACCAGACGCGCCACCACGCGACGCCACAGTGCCCCATATCCGGCTTGGGTCACATAGCTGTCGGCGACCATGAACGGCACAGTGCCAAGGCTAAGTGCAGCAATGATCGGCAGGCGTTGGGCGGACGGCCAAAAGCTTGCGGCGTAGCGGTCCAGCGCCAGACCAAAAACCACAATCCCCCACAGGGCCAGCGCCATCACGGCGCGAAGGGGGAACCTCTCTCGGCGCAGGCCACCCAACAGGGCCAGTTGCAGCACGCCGAACAGCGCCAGATGCAGCATCAGGTAATCCGCCACCAGAACCGGCAGGAAGTTGTGGTAAAACGGCGCAATCACCAATGGGGTCACCGTGGCAGGCACCAAAGTCGCCACCAAAAACCGCTTTGTCGGGATTTCGGGCGCTGCAGGCCCCTTGGGAAGCCACGACACCAAAGGGTAAAAACCCGCCACGATCCCGCCCAGCAAGGCCAGAATCCACCAGCCCATCGGACCCGCCGACCCGGTACTGTGCCGCGCCAAAGTGACATCGAGCCAATCCTGCGCCGCGTCAACGGCGGTGGGGCTGAACAGCACGCCGACATGTTCAACATCCGGGGCCACAACGGCGCGGCGGGTGACGGGGCCAGCCACAGCCAGATCTCCCTCATTGGCCTTGGGGTCGACCAGATGAACCGCATTCAGCGCCGATCCGCGCAGAAAGCTTTCCCATTGGCCGGTGATCACCAGCAGATGCGGCGGTTCGCTGGCGGTAACCGCTTGTGAGAACATGGAAATCGCAACCACTGTGTCAACCGGGGTACCAGCCGCAGCCTCGGCATTGGCGGCGCGCACGATGACATCGGTGGCCATCGAATGACCCAGCAAAGCGATCTGCGTGACGTGGGGCAGCGTGCGGGCGGCGGCAATCACCCGGCGCGTTTCGGCCACCAGAAGTGCTGTCGTGCCGTTGATCGAGGTCACATCGCCCGACATCGGCACCGGGTTGCGGCCATGTCCCTCAAAGTCAAAGGCCAGGACCCGGTAGCCCGCCTGCGCCAGCCGCAGCGAATAGGCCTGCATGATCTGGCGCGACCCGGCAAAGCCGTGCGCCACCACAACAACCGGGCCGTCCTGACCAGGCGCCTGATACAGGGTCACCGGCGTGGAGCCTACGTCGAACCCCGTAATCTCCAGCCCCGCGCGCGCCCGCTCCAGCATGAAAAGCGTCAGCACGATCAGGAGTGTTGCGGCAATTCCAAGTGCTAGGCGTTTGGCGCGTTGGGTCAAGATGCGGGGTCCGGGGGGAAGGAGAGGGATTTGTCTGCAAGGGTTGGTGGTCAGGGATCGGTGCGGCGGGCAAGGTCAGAACGGATCGGTGAGCAGGGCTGACGAACCGTAAACAATTCCTACGGTTGGCAGCAAGACGTGGATCATCCCTCGCCTCTGAACGCCGTTGGAATTTAGACGCAGAGGCCCTATCACGCCACAAAATGGCAAGCGGATTGAGGCTTTGTGAGTCGGGGATCGCCTGTTCGTCGGCGTTGCCAAACCGAACAGTCCGGGCGTGCTCCTCCGGTGGCACCGCCAGAGCACGCCTTCCAGCCTAGGACCCATGACAGCATCCCCAGACCGCACAACTTCGGGCCGCGCGTTCGCGAAACTCCGGGGAATGTGGCTTTGAGGTCTTCTCCTTTTGTGTTTGTTCAATAACGCCCACTTCTCCGAGAGTTTTACCCTCCGATACAGCCGGGACGGTTCAGGATTGGCAATATGAATCTCTCATGCAATTTGTGCATTTACGGATGCGCTGGTTGGTGCAAGTGGTTTCTTGAACGGTTTGAGCGTGTGATCGGGTGCGATCATATATAAGGTCGGCTGGTGCAGCAATTAACACAGCCGCGGGCCAGTATGGCGATGTGCGGATCGGCAAGCAGATGAACAGACCAAGCTCGTTGGCGCCAGCACAAATGCTGCTCTGTCTGACCCGGATCCTGTCGATCCTTTGCCCTTACTGTCCATTGAACTTCTCATACTCCCGACGTGCCAGGGCGGAATGGAAAGCGCAGTTTGCCTGTGCCATCGTCGCCACTGGAACCCTATAATCTTCCTGCTTCGTCATAATGGCCCAGAGACCACAGGCCATTTTATTGGCCAGTGCAATCGCCACAACGATATGAGGCTTTCGAGGCGGCAAAATCACGCCCGATTAGAACAGTCGTCAGGTCGGCTGCGAATGTCTCGATCGCAAGCGCTGTAATTGTGCCTACCCCATGCATAGTTTGGAACCGCCGAGGCAACATCTGACGCTTTGGCAGCAGCCTTCATCTTCTGGTCAAGCTCTGCCACCCGGGCCTTCAGCCCTGCAATCTGTGCCAGAGACATCTGACCCAAGTCGCCGACACCCTCGGGCACATCTGTATCGCTCTCTTCAACCGCATCTGCGAGGCGCTTGAGCTGCGCTGTCCCGGTCGCTGCGACCAATCCATGCTCGGCGAGGTGCCCGCGTAAAGCGTTGATCAACTGGGTGCGTTGCCCGACGGACATCTGCCGGGTGCGAAATGGGATGGCGCGGGCCGGCTGGTCTTCCGTCTTCACCGCGACAAAACGCATGGTGGGAGGCAATGCCGCCTCGACGATCGCCTCAGCATCCACCGCATCATTCTTCTACCGCTTCATGAATGGCTTCACGTAAACTGACGGGATCAGGCGCACAGAGTGGCCAGGCTTCCCGAGTTCGCGTCCCCAGCCAAGTGCCGTGGCGCATGAGCAACTCCCCAACTCTTGGACAGATTCCGGGGTGATTTAAGCTACTGCCTGCACCTGCTGATCGGTTTGGGTTGCGTTGAAGTAGACCACGGCGGGCGGTTGACCGCCATGGGCGGCGTGGGGCCGTAGATGGTTGTA
>JBBRKS010000146.1:0-10022 GCA_038231775.1 Rhodobacterales bacterium
GTTCTGGCTGGGCCGCTATATAGAACGCACCGAAGGCAGCGTGCGCCTGCTGCGCGCCCGCAACATCCGGCTGGCAGAGGCCGGGGCCAGCGCTGCCCCCCTGCTGGCCGCGATGGCGCCTTTGTTCAAGACACGCGGCATTGATCCCGCCCTTGGTATTCCGGCAGGCCTGCTGGCCACGCTTTCGGCAGCCATCTCAAGCGCTGGTCAGGTGAGAGACCGCTTTTCGCCCGACGCCTGGCAGGCGCTGGTCGATATCAACAAGACCGCCAAGCGCATGGCCACACAGGTGACGGCGGGCGACGATGCCGCCCGTGCCTTTTCTGTCTTGTTGCGCAAGCTGGCCGGGATCACCGGGCTTGTGCATGAAAACATGTACCGCTTCATGGGCTGGCGCTTTCTGACCATCGGACGTCTGCACGAACGCGCCATGGGGATGCTGGAAATCCTGGCCGTGCTGGCCGATGACAAGGCCGCCCCCGGCGCGCTGGATCTGACGATTGAACTGGGCGATTCTGTGCTGACCCACCGCCGCCGGTTTACCGTCGCAACCAACCGCGACACGGTGATTGACCTTCTGGCACTGGACCCGATGAACCCAAGGTCGGTCCGCCACCAGATCGAGGCGTTGGACGAACAGGTCCGCATGTTGCCCGGTGCCGCCGAAAACGGTGTGCTGTCGCCGCTTGCCCGCGCCATGTTGCGCGCCCAGACCGACCTTGCGACCGAAGAACCCGACACATTGACGACAGAGGCGCTTTGGGCCTTTCGCGGTCAGGTCGCGGCCTTGTCGGGGCATGTCACAGAAGCGTATCTGCGTTGATGCTGTATGACCTGCGCCTTGTGGTCCGCTATGACTTTGACCATCCGACCGGGGCGGGGCGGCAATTGCTGCGCATCCGTCCTGCCGACATGCCCGGCCAGCAAAGCCTGTTGTCATGTGACATCGCTGTCACCCCCGAACCGTCGGAGCGGCGCGAATTCACCGATTTCTTTGGCAACACTGTGCTGGAGGTGGTGATGGCCCCCGGTCTGACTCATTGCGCCTTTGCCATGACCGCCCGCATCGCCCGTCTGCCCCTGAAGGCAGAGCTGGACATGTCACCCGCGCTGGACCGACTGCCTGCCGAGTTAAAGGACGTGACCAACCTGGGCCCAACCTCGCCGCACCATTTTCTTTCCGCCTCACCCCGGATCGGCGCTGATCCGGCGATTGCGGCCTTTGCGGCCAAGGCGGTCAAGGGGGCGCAGACGGCACGGGATGCGATTGCGGCGCTGGGGTCGGCGATCTATGCCGAGATGACCTTTGACGGCGATGCGACAGAAGTTGATACCCCCCCGTCTGAGGCGTTTGCGCTGAAACGCGGGGTGTGTCAGGATTTCGCGCAGATCATGATTGCCGGCCTGCGCAGCCTTGGCATCCCCGCCGCCTATGTCGGCGGCTTTCTGCGCACGCTGCCACCACCCGGCAAACCTCGGCTTGAAGGGGCAGATGCCATGCACGCCTGGGTGCGCGCCTGGGCCGGGTCAGAGGCGGGGTGGATCGACCACGACCCGACCAATGATTGTTTTGCCGACACCGATCACATTGCTGTCGGCCACGGGCGCGATTACGGCGATGTCGCCCCGGTGACCGGCGCCTTGCGGATGGACGGCGGGCAAAAGGGCAGCCACGCGGTTGACCTGATCGAGGTGCTGTCAACCAAGGCCCAGCGGTAGCGCAAAGCTGCCGGTTGCCCTACCATAGAAGACCCCTGACGCAACTCTGCCGCACCTGTCGGCGGATATATGTTCACCCACTTGGCCTTGGCCGCCGAATCTTGGTAAAGTGCGCGTCACGCCCCGGTTTTGTGGGCACATGGGTTGAGGGTCAGATGCAGCGTTACGAATACCGGGTGGTCCCCGCGCCGCGCAAAGGCGAAAAATCCCGTGGGCTGAAAAGCACGGAAGAGCGGTTTGCCTTCGCCCTGACCCAGGTGATGAACAAGATGGGCGGCGAGGGGTGGGAATACCAGCGCGCCGACGCCTTGCCCTGCGACGAACGGGTGGGTCTGACCGGCAGCAAGACAGTGTACCAGAACGTCATGGTATTCCGCCGCCCGGTGGCAGAGACCAGCTGTGAACTGGTCGAGACGACGCGGACCCCGCCACCCGTGGCGCAAACCCTGTTGCCCCCGGCCATCTTGACCTCTGCAGCGCCCGATCCGGGGATGGCCCCGGTTCTGGGGGCCGCTGCGCAACCGGCAGGCACGGCTCCAACGCTTGGGCCAGCCAACCCGGACCTCGCGGCGGAATAGAAGCCTAGCGCAGGTCACCCAGTGCAAGGGGCAGGGCGAGGGCGAAGGCCCGCAAGCCCGCCTCGTCGCCCAGACTGACCCGGATGCAGCGGTCAAGCGGGGCGACACCGGGCATCCGCACAAAGATATCGCGGGCCAAAAGGGCCTGCATCACGGCGCGGGCATGGGCCCCGTCTTGTCCACAGTCCATCGTGACAAAGTTGGTGGCAGAGGGCAGCGGGATCAGCCCGTTTTCCGTCGCAATCCGGCCCAATGCCGCGCGTCCGGCAATGGCCCATCGGCGCACCGCAGCTAAGTGGTCGGTGTCGGCCAGCGCTGCAATCCCGCCCGCCTGAACGATCCGGCCCAGTCCGAAATGGTTGCGCACCTTGTCAAAGGCCAGCGCCAGATCGGGGGCGGCCAGCGCATAGCCCAACCGCAGCGCGGCCATGCCATGCGCCTTGGAAAAGGTCCGCAACCGGATCACACGCGGGTCGTCTGCAGCAACCTCGGCCGCCGTCCCTTGGGGGGCAAGGTCGACATAAGCCTCATCCAGCACCAGAAGGCAGCCCTCGGGCAGGGCGTCTAAAATGGCAGCAATCGTGGTGGCGGGATGATGGCTGCCCATCGGATTGTCAGGATTGGCAAGGTAGATCAGCTTGGCCCCGGTTGCGCCGGCCAGATCCAGCAAGGCCTCGGGGTCCTCATAATTGCCACGGTAGGCGGCGCGGAACAGGGTGCCGCCAAAGCCCGTCACATGAAAGTTGAAAGTCGGATAGGCCCCGGCAGAGGTCACCACCGGATCGCCCGGCCCGACCATCAGGCGCGCCAACAGCCCCAGCAACCCGTCAATCCCCTCACCCACCACAACATGCGCCGGGCTGACCCCGTGATGGGCGGCAATCGCGGCTTTCAGGTCATGGCATTCCGGATCGCCGTACATCCAGACGTCTTGTGCTGCTGCCTGCATAGCGGCCACGGCCCTGGGCGACGGGCCAAACAGGCTTTCATTCGCCCCAAGTCGGGCTGCAAAAGGCCGCCCCCGCGCACGCTCTTGCGCTTCGGGGCCGACGAACGGCACGGTTGCGGGCAGGCTTTGCGCCAATGGGGTCAGGAGTGGGGTTTTCATCACCCCAATTTGATCGGCATTGGGCGAAAATGGCAAGCCCCTGACACAAGGCTAAGTTTTGGTTGAGGGTTTACCCCCTAAGGGGCCTTAGCCTCAGTTGGATTCGGCGCGGTGAAACTTCAGCACCGTCCATTCGCGGTAGACCAGCGCGATCATCACGGTGTCAAGGAAGGACAAGACCAGAAACGCGTAGGACCCATGGGTCACAAACTCTGTAACCTGATACGCCACAAATCCGGCCAGCAGCACCATAGCACCGGGATAGGCCCAAAGGATCTTTCGGGCCAGCATGATGACCATGATGAACTTCACCGCCCCATGACCCAGCAGGTAGTAGGCGTAAAAATTCTGGACATGGATCGGAAACACTTCCGTCATGTGCTGCACCCAGACTGCCATATCAGCGTTGGGTTGCTGGGTCAGATTGTGATGCGTCAGCCATCCGACGAAATGGACGATCGTTCGGTTCGGCGTGAACAAAAGCCCAAGGCCGCCAAGGCTTTCCCCGGCCGCAAACAGGCCTTTGAGGATCAGACTCGCCTCGAAAAGCCAATGCAGCCACTTGCCCAGCAGGCTGGCCGGGTTGATCATATTCTATTCCTCAATCCTGGCCGCGAAACGGCTGGACATATTGCAGGGCCATATCCCAAGGGAAGAAAATCCACGTATCCTGTGACACTTCTGTGATATAACTGTCGACCATCGGTTTCCCCGAGGGTTTGGCGTAAACTGTGGCAAAATGCGCCCTTGGATACAGGCGGCGGACCAGTTCCAGCGTCTTTCCGGTGTCGACAAGGTCATCGACAATCAAAATGCCGGTGCCGTCACCCATCAGATGGGCTTGCGGTGATTTGGTCACGATGGCCTCGGCACCCTGCGATTTATGGCTGTAGCTTTTCACCGAAATGGTGTCGACCACGCGAATATCAAGCTCTCGGGCGACAATCATTGCGGGCACCAGACCGCCGCGCGTGATGCCGACAACGGCGCGCCATGCCCCGCCATCGGGACCTTTGCCATCCAGCCGCCATGCCAGCGCACGGGCGTCACGGTGGATCTGGTCCCAGCTGACATGGAACCCTTTTTCATGCGGCAGGCGGTCGATCATGGGGCAGCCTTTCAGGTCAGGGCGATCTTCAGGCCCAGCGTGGCAAGCAGACCGCCAAAGCAACGGTCCAGCGTGGTCTTGGCACCGATATAGCCCCGGCGCGTGGCGGGGTAGGAGAATATGCGCGCGACCAAAGTATTCCAGCCAGTTTCCACGCTGAACAGATAGGCCAGAAGCAGCGCCAACACCCAAACCGGGGTGCCGGGCGGCACTGTGCCCAGGAATATGGCGCTTAACAGGACTGCGGGTTTGGGATTGGACAGTTGGGTAACCACCCCCAGCCGGAAGGCCGACAGCGCCGAACGGGGCGGCGTGCCAGTCAGGTCGGGCAAAGCGTCGGGCGCATGGCGCCACATGCCATACGCCATCCAGATCAGATACAGCCCACCGACGATCTTGAACGCCCATAGCAATTTAGGCGCGATCTGGAACAGCACGGCCAGCCCGGTCAGCGCCATCAGCGCCCAGAACACCGCGCCAAGCCCGATGCCCATCGCTAGAAAGCACCCGGTGCGCAGCCCCTCTGTCACGCCGGTGCGCGCTGACATCAGCACGGCAGGGCCGGGGCTGATGGCCCCCAACGTCAGCAGGGTGGCGACGGCGATAAAGGCGGCCAGCGTCATTCCTTACGGCTCGCGTCGATATCGGGCGCATCGACCGCCTTCATGCCAACCACATGATAGCCCGCATCGACATGCAGGTTTTCGCCCGTCGTGCCCGACCCAAGGTCAGACAGCAAAAACAGCGCAGCCTTGCCAACCTCTTCCTGATCGACATTGCGCCGCAGCGGAGAGTTCAGTTCGTTCCACTTCATGATATACCGAAAATCGCCGATGCCAGAGGCGGCCAGCGTCTTGATCGGCCCGGCAGAGATCGCATTGACGCGGATGCCGTCCTTGCCCAGATCCTCTGCCAGATACTTGACCGACGCCTCCAAAGCCGCCTTGGCGACGCCCATCACGTTGTAATGCGGCATGACCTTTTCAGCGCCGTAATAGGTCAGCGTCAAAAGGCTGCCACCGTGGTTCATCATCGCAGCCGCCCGGCGGGTAACCGAGGTGAACGAGTACACCGAAATATCCATCGTCATGGCGAAATTCGCCTTCGACGTATCGACATAACGGCCGCGCAGTTCGTTCTTGTCGGAAAAGCCGATGGCATGAACCAGAAAGTCGATCTTGCCCCACTTTTCGGCAATCCGGGCGAACAGCGCGTCAATCGACGCCTCGTTGGCAACATCGCATTCGACCATCTCGGACATGCCGATCGAGGCGATCAAGGGATCAACGCGCTTTTTCAACGCCTCTCCCTGATACGAGAAGGCCATTTCGGCCCCGTGGTCTGCCAAAGTCTTGGCAATGCCCCAGGCGATGGATTTGTCGTTCGCAAGCCCCATGATAAGCCCGCGCTTGCCGGCCATAAGTCCAGTTGACATTCGGTCTTCCCCAGCCATCTATCCGCTGGCCCCGTGTAGGCGAAAGGCGCGCCTGCATCAAGGGCGGGGCTGACGGTCGGGTCGTTTCGCGCCGGTCCGTTGCGATGGGCCTGTCGCGGTCGGGTTGGTTTGACGAGGAAAGGCAGCATCAGATGGACAGAACAGGCATTTTCGCAGGCGACGATCCCTTTGTGATCGCAAGGTCATGGCTCGCCGAGGCAGAGGCGTCAGAGGTGAACGACCCCAACGCCATTGCCCTTGCGACGGTGGACGCCGACGGCATGCCCAACGCCCGCATGGTTTTGCTCAAGGACATCGAGGACGCGGCCTTTGTGTTTTACACCAACTACACCTCAACAAAGGCGCAAGAGGCTGAAACGGCTGGAAAAGTTGCCTTCGTTATGCACTGGAAATCGCTGCGCCGTCAAATCCGGGTGCGCGGTACCGTGACGCGCGAAGACGGCGCGCAGGCGGATGCCTACTATGCCTCGCGCAGTCTGAAATCGCGGTTGGGTGCCTGGGCCAGCCAGCAATCGCAGCCTTTGTCGTCCCGTGCGGCCCTGATGGCCGAGGTGGCAAAGGTCACGCTGCAGCACGGCGCCAACCCGGCGCGTCCGCCGTTCTGGGGCGGTTTGCGCATCACCCCGGTTGAGATTGAGTTCTGGGCGGACGGCGCGTTTCGCCTGCATGACCGGTTTCGCTGGACCCGCGCCGCTGCCGCAGCCCCGTGGGATGTCGAACGTCTGAACCCATAAGGCAAGCTTTCGGCCTCAGGGGGCACTACGCCTTCGCATAGGTCAGACCCCTTTTCGCGACTTTGCCCCTTGCATGTTCGTTTTCGTTCGCGTCATGGATTTGTCGGGCGAGACTTAAACTGGAAAATGCCGCGGAACATGGAAGACGAAGACAAAGCGTCCGTGCTGGTGCAGGGGCGGGTGAAATGGTTCGATCCCGGCAAGGGTTTTGGCTTCATCGTCGCTGATGAGGGCGGCGGTGACATACTTCTGCATGCCAATGTGCTGCGCAACTTCGGCCAAAGCTCTGTCGCCGATGGGGCTGCGATTTCTGCCAGAGTTCAGCAGACCTTGCGTGGCCAGCAGGCGGTCGAGGTTCTGTCGATCCAGCCGCCCGCTGGTACGGTTCTGGCCCTGGCCGAGGGCGATGTCGCAGCCACCGAAGATTATTCCGACCTGCCGCTTGAACCGGCACGGGTCAAATGGTTTGACAAGGACAAGGGCTTTGGATTTGCCAATATCTTCGGGCGGCCCGAGGATGTCTTTGTGCATGTCGAGGTGTTGCGGGTCTCTGGCTTTGCCGATCTGCAGGCGGGCGAGGCGGTGTGCCTGCGCATCGTCGAGGGGAAACGGGGCCGGATGGCCGTACAGGTGATGTCATGGGAAGGTGCGTTGCGACAAGTGTGACGGTGGCCGGTTTGGCGGCGGCGGATGCTTCGGTGTCGCCCGCGGACACCGCACCTGCAAAGGCAGGTCGTGCAAAGTTTTCTGTCTTGGTGGGTGCCACGGGTGCCGAGTCGACGCGTCCCGAAAGAACGCTCGTGAAACCTTCAGCTGTGGCTCGGGCAAAGCTGACCCTCTCAAATATCACGACCGTCGCGGCTGGATTGCTCACGCTATGCGGGGCAAGTGCGGCTTTGGCCGCGTGCGCGCCGGATTCGGTCGATCTGCGCTGGCCGGGTGGTCAGGCGCGTTTTACGGTTGAGGTCGCCGATACCCCGGGATTGCGCGAAGAAGGTCTGATGTTTCGCGACAGCATGGCCTCATCCGAAGCGATGATCTTTGTTTATCCCGCGCCACAACACGTTCATTTCTGGATGAAGAACACCCTTATTCCTCTGGATATGGTGTTTGCCGACCCGACAGGCCGCGTGACAGCCGTGCATTCCAATGCCATCCCCGGTGACCTTACGCCGATCGACGGCGGGGAGGGTGTGTCCTATGTGCTTGAAATCAATGGTGGATTGGCGGCTCGATTGGGGATAGCCCCCGGGGCCGACCTGCGGGCTGCCCTGATTGATCAGGGTAAAGCGAAATGGCGCTGCACCGAATGACAGCTTTTCGCAGGCAAGTGCTTTTCATCCGCACCGAATCCGTCTATCAGGGCGTCAGGTTCGGAGTGTAGCGCAGTCTGGTAGCGCATCTGGTTTGGGACCAGAGGGCCGGGGGTTCAAATCCTCTCACTCCGACCAATTTCCCCATTGACCCTAGACAAGCCCAACAGCCGGGGCGCGAGCCTTGACCCGGTCGCTGGTATCTTCGCCAATCTCTGACATCGGCACATACTGCTTTTGCCCACCGCCAGACCCTTGGCCCATCCGCCAACTACTGTGAAAACCAGTTCACAAGCGCTGCGCGCGCATCCAAAGCCTTGTCGCTTGCCGAAGGGCAGGCCATATCTGCGGAGATGGAGGTGCCATGCTGACCTTTGACCATTCCTATGCCCGCGACCTGCCCGGCACCTATCTGCGCGAAAATCCGGCCCGGGCGCCTGCGCCGCGCCTTCTGGCGTTCAACGATGCTTTGGCAACGACGCTTGGCCTGAACCTGCCGGAAGACCCCGACACGCTGGCCCGATGGTTTTCCGGTGCGACCCTGCCCCCCGGGGCCGACCCGATTGCCATGGCCTATGCTGGCCACCAGTTTGGCAACTTTTCTCAGCAACTGGGCGATGGCCGGGCGCATTTGCTGGGGGAAATCGTGACCCCTGAGGGCCGGTTTGATGTGCAACTGAAAGGCTCTGGCCGCACGTCATTCTCACGCGGGGGCGATGGCAAGGCGGCCGTTGGTCCGATGCTGCGCGAATATCTGATATCCGAGGCGATGGCCGCCTTGGGTGTTCCGACCACGCGCGCGCTGGCCGCGGTTGCAACGGGTGAGGATATCTTGCGCGAAACTGGCCTGCTGCCCGGCGCTGTCCTGACCCGGATCGCGGCCAGCCATATCCGCGTCGGCACTTTTCAGTTCTTTGCCGCGCGGCAGGACTTCGACCGGTTGCACGCCCTGACCGCCTACACCATCGCCCGCCACTACCCGCATCTGGCCCCCGACGACGCCTTGGGCCTGTTTGATGCGGTGACGGCACGGCAGGTGTCGCTGATAGCGCAGTGGATGGGTCTGGGCTTTCTGCACGGGGTGATGAACACCGACAACATGGCCCTGTCGGGTGAGACGATCGACTATGGCCCCTGCGCCTTCATGGACAACTATGCCGCTGACACGGTGTTTTCCTCCATCGACCGGCAGGGGCGCTATGCCTATGCGAACCAACCGTTGATCCTCGCGTGGAACCTGTCGCGTCTGGCGCAGGCGCTGTTGCCTTTGCTGGACGCCGATGAGGCAAAGGCCGTGGGTCTTGCCAACCAACGGCTGGACGCGATTGCCCCCGCCTATCGCACCGCGTGGGAGGATGTGATGCGGGCCAAGCTGGGCCTTGACGGGCAGGCCTCCGGGGATGGCACGCTGGCCGATGAATTTCTGGTGGCGATCACCGGGGCCGACTGGACCTTGTGTTTCCGCAGACTGTCCGATGCCGCTGAGGGGCGTGAGGCGGCCCTGCTGGCCCTGTTGCCCGATACCGGCCCGATGCAGGCATGGCTGCCGCGCTGGCGCAAACGGCTGGCCCCCGATGCCGCAGTGCGGCTTAGGGCAACCAATCCCGCCGTCATTCCACGCAATCACAAGGTTGAAGAGGCTCTGAACGCGGCCACCGCAGGCGACCTTGCCCCGTTTGAGGCTTTGCTGGCCGCACTCCGCGACCCCTTCAGTGACGAGCGCGGGCGTGAGGCGTTTGCGCTGCCCGCCCCCAGCGGATTTGGCCCCTATGTCACGTTTTGTGGCACCTGAACCGCCCGCAAGCCCGGTCAGAAGTGCTGGAACACTGATGCTGGCCGTTGACGGCGGGCCTGCGCGTGGCGTTTAGTGCCGCCATGACCGCACGTTCCGATATCCATGACCGCCTTGCAGCCTCACTGCGCGAAGCCCGCAAGGCGCGTGGGTTAAGCCTTGATGCGGTGGCCAAGCTGTCGGGTGTCAGCCGGTCAATGGTCAGCCAGATCGA
>JBBRKS010000147.1:0-9825 GCA_038231775.1 Rhodobacterales bacterium
AACAGCAGACCCGACGCGTCCCAGACCATGTGGGCAATCGGAAAGTACGAAAAGGTCGTCCACAGGAACATGAACAACAGAACCGACTTGAACTTGACCCGCTCTGCCCAGGCACCAATGATCAGACCGGGGGTGATGGCCGCAAAGGTCATCTGGAAGCAGATGAAGACATATTCCGGGATGACGTAGCCAGCCGAGAAGGTGGCGGACATGCTATCAGCCGTCACACCCTTCAGGAACATCTTGCCCAGACCACCCCAATAGGGTGAGGTGCCGCCGCCGAAGCTGACGGAATAGCCGTACGCGACCCACATGATCATCACCATGCAGGCGATCATCGTGGTCTGCATCAGGATCGACAGCATGTTCTTGGCGCGCACAAGGCCACCATAGAACAGCGCGAGGCCCGGAATGGTCATGAACAAAACCAGCGCCGAGGATGTCATCATCCACGACACGTCGCCCTTGTCCATCACGGGCGCTGCTGCTGCCGCCGCCGTATCGGTCGCCGCCGCAGCCACATCTTGCGCCCAAGCGGGCATCAGACCTGCAACGGCGACTGTCGCGGCTGCCAGGGCTGTTGTTTTGAGTATCTTGTTCATCGTTTTCCCTACCCCAGGCGCTTACAGCGCATCGTCATTGGTTTCGCCGGTCCGTACGCGCACGGCCTGGCTTACGTCGATCACGAAAATCTTGCCGTCACCGATCTTGCCGGTCCGTGCGGTCTTGGTGATTGTATCCACGACCTGATCCGCAAGGCTGTCGGCGACCACAATTTCCAGCCGCATCTTCGGCACAAAGTTCACCGCGTATTCAGCACCCCGGTAAATCTCGGTATGACCCGATTGCAGTCCGAAACCCTTGATCTCGGTGACCATCATCCCGCGAACACCGATTCCTGTCAGCGCCTCGCGGACTTCTTCAAGCTTGAATGGCTTGATTGCCGCAATGATGAGTTTCACGTCGCACCCCTTTCCCTTGATTGACCTCTGCGGCCCTCGGTTGCATGACGCTGGTTTCGCAGGTGCGGCACAAGTTTCCGCGCTCATTAAAGATGACAGCTTCGCGACAGCTGCCTAAAAAATGGCCTTTCATCACGAAAAGCCTAATAATTAATCATTTTGTGATGCGGGATGGGCGAAGAGCGCGGCTCCACATTCGTTGCAAGTCGGGGTAGTGTGTGCGCCAACTGTCTGGCCTGTGGGCACCAAGGACGGATTTTGAAACGTTGTGCGGGCAAGGGGTCAGGATGGCATCTACAGGCAAGGGTCGACCGATGACCGCTGACCGGCGCTATGCCGCACCGGCGTCGGGCGGGCGCGGCAGGCCGCCGTCACAACCGGCACCGCGGCGTACCCCGCCCCCAAGGCCGCGCCGCAAGCAGGGGATGATCACGCGTTTTGCGCTGTTTGTGTGGCGGCTGATCTGGGGCACCTTCTGGCGCGTCTCTGCAGTGGGCTTGATGATCCTCGGCTGCGCAGTCTTGTACTTTTATGTCCAGTTGCCGCCGGTTTCCGCCCTGATCGACGGGCGGGCGCGCGGTTCGGTCACGCTGTTGGACAGCAACGACCAAGTTTTTGCCTGGCGAGGAGAGACGTTTGGCGGCCAGGTCACGCCCGCGACCGTTTCCCCCAACCTGCTGCACGCCGTCATCGCAACAGAGGACAAGCGCTTTTATTCCCACTTCGGCATCAGCCCGCGCGGCATCATCTCTGCCGTCGTGATCAACCTTCACGCCGGGCGCGGCGCGTTTGAGGGCAATGGGGGTTCTACAATCACCCAGCAGACCGCCAAGCTGTTGTGCCTGGGCGTGGCCTATGACCCGACCCAATGGAAGAATGAGGCGGACTATGAAGATGACTGCCGCTCTGGCGGGCTGAAACGCAAAATCAAGGAAGTGCCCTATGCCTTGGCGATGGAGGCCAAGTACACCAAGGACGAGATTCTGACGATTTACTTCAACCGCGCTTATCTGGGCGCAGGCAGCCGGGGGTTTGAGGCCGCAGCGCAACGCTATTTCGGGAAATCGGCAGCCAACCTGTCACCAGCCGAGGCGGCGATGATGGCCGGCCTGCTTAAAGCGCCCTCAAAATATGCCCCGACCAACAACCTGCAACGGGCGCGTGACCGGGCTGCGGTGATCATCGGTCTGATGCTGGACCAAGGCTATCTGACCAAAGCGCAGGCTGATGATGCGCTGGCCCATCCGGCCGAACTGTCGCAGGCGGCGGCGCGCAATTCGGGCGGTGCCTTTGCCGACTGGGTGATCGAAAGCACGCCGGCCTATCTTGGCAGCGACACGACAGAAGACGTGATCATCAAGACCACCCTTGACCCGCGCCTGCAAAAGGCTGCCGAAGATGCCCTGACCGCCGTTTTCACCGCCAAACTTAAAGGCGGGTCCAACGCACAGGCCGCGATTGTGGTGATGAGCGCGGACGGTGCCGTGCGGGCCATGGTCGGCGGGCGCAATCTGCCGCAGGCTGGGTCGTTCAACCGGGCGACACAGGCGCTGCGCCAGACCGGGTCAAGCTTCAAGCCGTTCGTCTATGCCTCGGCACTCAACATCGGGTGGAGCCCGATGGACTATGTCGATGACAGCCCGCTGACGATCAACATCAAAGGCTCTGGCCCATGGACGCCCAGCAATTATGACAACCAGTTCAAGGGCGTGATCCCGATCTATCAGGCCATGCAGGAAAGCCGGAACATCCCCGCCGTCAAGATTGCCATGGCCGTGGGGTTGGACACCGTGCGCAATGTGGCCAAGGGGTTTGGCGTTTCGGGCAATCTCGCACTTGGCCCGGCCTTGGCGTTGGGTGCGTCCGAGGCGACCTTGCTTGAGATGACGGGTGCCTATGCGGGCATCCTGAACGGCGGGTCGTCGGTTGCCCCGTACGGCTTGCGCGAACTGACGTTGAAAGGCGATGCAACGCCCTTGATCGGACAGGCCGGCGGCATCGGAAACCGGGTGATTTCGGACACTGCCGCCAAGGAACTGACATGGATGATGACGCAGGTCGTGCAGCACGGCACCGGCGGGCGCGCCCAACTGGGCGACCGCCCGGTGGCAGGCAAAACCGGCACCACATCAGAGGCGCGTGACGCCTGGTTCATCGGTTTCACGGCGGACTACGTGGCCGGGGTCTGGATGGGCTATGACGACAACACGCCCTTGAAAGGGGTGACTGGGGGCGGCATCCCGGCGGAAATCTGGCATGAGGTGATGATCCGGGTTGAAGACGGCCTGCCGATCACCGAATTGCCGCTGATTGTGCCAGAACCCAAGGCACCGCCTGCCCCGGATGCCCTGCCCGCTCAAGTCCCGCCAACCGCAGAGCAGCAGCAACAGGAGCAAAGACGGCAAGACCCGATCACCGCCATCCTGCAGGACCTGCTTGGCAACGGCAACTGAAGACCAAATTGAAAAGGCCGGGGAAATCCCCGGCCTTTTCAATCAGACAGTTACATCACGCGGCAGTCTGTAAACCGTCAGGCCGCCCGCAATGCGGCGACCAGCTTGTCGATGTCGCCGCCGTTTTTGTCCAGCAACGCGCCCACTTCGGTCCGCTCGGACGCCAGCATGTTCACACCCTCGATGATGATGTTGAAGAACAGGTTGCGCCCGGATTTGTCGCCGACCCACCAGCGCAGATCAAACGGTGCCTCGCCTTGCAGGGTCGCGGTCGAGACGACCTCGTAGTAGCTTTTATAGGGCCGCGCGTCTTTGACTTCGATCTTGCCGCCGATGAACTCGCGGAAGCGACGGCCATATTTGCGGCTGATGTAGCCCTGATAGGCCTTGGTGAAAGCCGCCATCTGCGCTGCACTTGCCTGCTTTGACGCCGGACCCAAGGCCGATCGGGCGATCGTCGCCACATCTGCATAGGTGGCGAAGATACGTTCGAAATCGCCGTACATCGCCGTTTCGGTTTTGCCCGAGTTGATCGTGGCATTGACCTCGGCACTCGCGGTGTCGATCAGCTGGCGGGCCTGATCGACGTTCAGGGCGCGCACTGGCAGGGCAAAGGCCAGAAAACCGGTGCCAGCCGCAAGGCCCGCGCCAAAGGCACGCCGCGACAGGTGAATGGAATTGGTTTCGATCTTATTGCGCATAGGGATCCTCAAATTCCGAGTCGGCGGTGCTTTGGCCGAGATTGTGGCGGCGATGCTCAAGATACAAAAGTCGCGCCTGAGCGTAACTGTCTGCACTTTCATATAGGATCGAGTCGACCGTTTCGGAATAGCGGCCCCGATCACCAATTTTTGAAGCGATCTGGGCAGATGTGTCAATCCAGCCCTTATGTTTGGGAATGAACATACGGGTCGGGTCAAGGAAGACATCGACCACGATGCCGACGGTGTCCCTTTCGGTTGAGGGGCCGTAGAAGGGAATTTCCACGTAGTGGCCTTCGCCCACGCCCCAAACGCTCAACGTCTCGCCAAAGTCGGTCTCTTTGACCGGGACGCCCATGACCGTGGCCGGATCAAACAGCCCGCCGATTCCAAGGACAGAATTGATGGCGAAGCGCACGGTATTGTGAACGGCAGGCACAAACTTGGCCTGCAAAATGTCGTTGGCCACGATCCCGGGCAGATCAAGGTTGCCCGCAAAGTTTGACACACCCTCCAGAACCTGATCCGGCAGGATTCTCGTCGCCTTGCTGGCCAAAGGACGCACCACATAGGTGTCAAACTTCAGGTTCAGCTCGTGCGTCGAACGGTTGTTCTTCTCATACGGATCATCAATCCCTGTCGGCGGCACTGCGGGCGCGCACGCTGCCACGCCAAAAGCCATAACTGCAGCCAAAAGCAGATGCCGCGCCATGCGACCGGTGGAGAAATGATTCTTCATCAGGGTCAAGCCGATCCAAATCTGTTGGCGTGTCTTTTACTTTTCTGTGCCAAGCCATATGCTGACGCGCAAGGCAAGACAACCGGCAAGCAAGCGGGCAGAAAAACGCAAGAATTTTCCCGCCGAGACCGGAATGCGAGACAGGAGCCCAGGAATGGCGCAAATTGAGTACAAGCGCGGTCGGGATGAGCTTGATGCCTCCCGGCGCGACATGCGTGGCTTGCTGTTTGCCGCCTTCTTCTTTTCGATCTTCGTCAACCTTCTGATGCTGACCGGCCCGCTTTACATGCTTCAGGTTTATGACCGCGTGCTGGGCAGCCGGTCGGAACCCACACTTTGGGCGCTGTCCGCACTGATGGCCGTCTTGTATCTGGCGATGGGCGTGCTGGATTACGCCCGGGGTCGCATCATGGCGCGGATCGGCGCACGGATGCAGGAAAAGCTGGACCGCAGGGTCTTTGCCGCGGCCCTGAAGCGCATCGGCCAGATGCCGAACGATCCCCTTGCGCTTGCCGCCCAGCGTGACCTTGAAGCGGTGCAGCGGTTGTGGGCCTCACCCGTGCTGATCGCCTTGTTCGACATTCCTTGGGCGCCGATGTTTCTGGCCGCGATCTTTGTCTTTCACCCGGTCCTGGGCTGGATGTCGGTCGCAGGCGGGGTGATCCTTGTCGTCATCACCATCCTCAACCAGTCGATGACCAAAGGTCCGCTGCAAAAGACCAACGCGGCCACCATGCGGGGCGAGCAGTTGTCGGACGGCATCAAGCAAGAGGCAGAGGTGGTTCAGGCACTTGGCATGACGACCGCCGCCTTTGACCGCTGGCAGGTGGCCCGCCGGTTTGCGCTGGAACAGGGCATTGCGGCGTCAGACCTTGGCGGCGTTTTCGGCACCATCTCAAAAACCTTCCGGCAGTTCCTGCAATCGGCAATGCTGGGGGCCGGAGCCTATCTGGTCTTGAACAATGAAATGGGATCGGGTGCGATGATCACTGGGTCGATTCTGCTGGGCCGTGCCTTGCAACCGATCGAAATGGTGATCGGCCAGTGGGCGCTGGTGACCCGTGCACAGGAAGGCCGCGCCCGCCTGTCGGAACTGTTGACCAAGGTCCTGCCCGAACCGCCCCATACCGAACTGCCGCGACCCCGCGCCCTGCTTGAGGCGCAGAACCTGACCGTCGTGCCACCCGGCGAAAGTCAGGCGGTCCTGCGCATGATCAACTTTCGGCTGGAACCCGGTCAGGCGATGGGCATCATCGGCCCGTCAGGTGCTGGAAAATCCACGCTTGCCCGCGCACTGATCGGTGCGTGGAAACCGGCAGGCGGCAAGGTCCGGCTGGACGGCGCGTCGCTGGATCAGTACGACCCCGACAGGCTTGGCAGCTACATCGGCTATCTGCCGCAGCGCATCACCCTGTTTGACGGCACGATTGCCGAGAACATCGCCCGTTTGCAGCAAAACCCGGACGGTGCCGCCGTGGTAGAGGCGGCACGCAAAGCCGCAGCGCACGAGATGATCACCAAACTGCCCGACGGCTATGACACCCGCGTGCAGGCGTTGGGCGGCAGGCTGTCGGGCGGCCAGATCCAACGCATCGGTCTGGCCCGCGCGTTGTACGGCGACCCGGTGTTGCTGGTGCTGGATGAGCCGAACTCCAACCTCGACAACGAGGGGTCGATGGCGCTGAACCAGGCGATCCGCGTGATGAAAGAGGCGGGCCGCTGCGTGCTGATCATGGCCCACCGTCCCGCTGCCATTCAGGAATGCGAACTGCTTCTGGTGCTGGAGGATGGCACCCGCCGCGCCTTTGGCCCGCGCGATGCGGTGTTGAAGGAAATGGTCAAGAACCACGCCGAAATTGCCAAATCGCCCACACCCGGAGGTGTGACATGACCGATGACATGAAGGCTGATCGAGCACAGCCCGGCCAGACCCCGGCAGCAGCACCGGCCGCTGCCGCATCAGGCCAAGCTGCACCCGGCCAAGTTGGGGCAAATGGTTTGGGCCAAGGTCCATCCCCAAATCAAAACGCCGCTTCCGCCGCATCAGCGCAGGCATCAGTGCCAGCAACTCCGGCGCCGACCTCGCTGACCCAGCCTGCGCCCACGGCGATAGCCCAGCCGCGCTCTACCGCCGTGTCAAAAGATGTTCTTCCACCCAAAAGCCCGCCATTTCCGCCAGAAAATCGGAATGCGTGGTCGTCGAGCAGGCCAATTTGGACCGGGCTGATCACCATCGCCCTTCTGATCGCGTTTTTCGGTGGCTGGGGCATGTTGACGACGATTTCTGGCGCCGTTGTCGCACCCGGCGTCATACAGGTCGAACAGAACCGGCAGGTCGTCCAGCATCCCGACGGCGGTGTCGTGGCCGAAATTGACGTGGCCGAGGCGCAGGCGGTCAAAGCCGGTGATCTTTTGATCCGGCTTGACGGTGCGCAGGTCAAAGCCGAACTGACCATCGTCGAGGGCCAGCTTTTCGACGGCATGGCCCGCAAAGCAAGGCTTGAGGCAGAGCGTGATGACCTGCCAGCCCCGGTTTTTCCGCAAGACCTGACTGACCTTGCAGCCACGCGCCCCGACGTCGCCGAACAGATAGAGGGGCAAAAGCGGCTGTTCACTGCCCGCCTGGAAACCCAGACCGCGCAGATCAGTCAGCTTGGCAAACGGCTGGACCAGATCACCGCGCAGGATGTGGGTATCACCGCCCAAACCTCTGCGATTGATGACCAGATCAGCCTGCTGCAGCCCGAAATCAACGACCAGCAAACCTTGCTGGACAAGGGTTTGACGCAATCCTCGCGCATCATGGACCTGAAGCGAGAGGTGGCCCGGCTGGATGGCAACAAGGGGGAACTGCAGTCCAATCTGGCGCAGGCCGAGGGCAAGGCGACCGAAACCCAACTGCAAATCCTGCAGATCAAATCGGCGCGGCGCGAGGATGCCAATTCGCAGTTGCGTGACATGGGGGACAAGACGCTGGAACTGGCCGAACGCCGCCGCGCCCTGACTGAACAGGTCAACCGTCTGGACATCCGCGCCCCGGTTTCGGGCATCGTGCTGGGGCTGACTGTGACAACTCCGCAATCGGTGATCCGCCCGGCCGACCCGATCTTGTACATCATTCCGCAGGACCGCCCGCTGATCATCATCGCGCAAATTCCACCGATCCACGTTGATGAGGTTCATGTGGGGCAAGAGGTGCGCGTCAGTTTTGCCGCCTTTTCGGCCCGCACCACGCCGCAACTGAACGGAACGCTGACCACGATTTCGGCGGATGCGATCAGCGATCAGGCGACGCATCAAAGCTTTTACCGGGCAGAGATCACGTTGGACGCCGGTGAACTGGCCAAGCTGAAGGAAAACAAGCTGGTTCCGGGCATGCCGGTGCAGGCCTATATCGGCACCGGTGACCGCACGCCGATGGCCTATCTGCTGAAGCCCTTCACCGACTACTTCCATCTCGCGATGCGAGAGAACTAAGACCGGGTGCAAACCCTGTCTTTACCCCGAAACGACCTGCAGCTAGCCTGCAGGTCGTTTTGCAGTTGGAGGAATCATGTCCGCGATCGAAACCCGTCTGACCGCTCTGGGGGTCACGTTGCCCGACGCCCCCGCGCCTGCCGCGAACTATGTGCCGTTCGTGCAGGTCGGCGCGCAGGTCTATATCTCTGGCCAGATCAGCCGTGACAGCGCCGGTGGCCTGATCGTTGGCAAACTTGGTGCCGGACTTGAGGTTTCTCAGGGGGCCGACGCCGCCAAGACCTGCGCCATTGCCCTGCTTGCCCAGTTGAAGGCGGCCTGCGGCGGTGACCTTGACCGTGTGGTGCGGGCGGTAAAGCTGGTGGGCTTTGTGAACTCCACCGCCGATTTCACTGATCAGCCCAAAGTGATCAACGGTGCCTCGGATTTTCTGGTCGCTGTGATGGGAGAGGGCGGCCGTCACGCCCGCTCTGCCGTCTCTGCCGCGTCCCTGCCGTTTGGGGTGGCTGTCGAAATCGAAGCCATCTTCGAAATCCGCTGACATGCGCGTGCCCCTGCCCGCCGGTTTCCTGCGCGCACCCATCGCGCACCGCGGCCTTCACGACCGGCCCATCCGCCGGATCGAGAATTCCGCCTCTGCGATTCGGGCGGCGCGGGCGGCGGGTTACGGGATAGAGATTGACCTGCAACTTTCTGCCGATGGCGTTGCGATGGTCTTTCATGATGAGGACCTGAACCGCCTGACCGCCGAGCATGGCCCGCTGAACGCCCGCAGCGCTGCTGAACTTGGCCGCATCAAGCTGACCGATTCCGACGACACGATCCCGACGTTTGCCCACGTTCTTTCGCTGATCGGTGGTGCGGTTCCCTTGTTGGTCGAATTCAAGGACCAGACCCTGACCATGTCTGACACCGACACCAGGCTTGAAACCGCCGCCGCTCATGACCTTGAACGCTATTCCGGCCAAGTGGCGCTGATGTCGTTCAACCCGCATTCCATCGCGCATTTGGCCCGCCTTTGCCCCATGGTGCCACGCGGGCTGACCACCTCTGCTTACGGCGAGGACTGGGCCCCTCTGCCCGCCGCGACCTGCGACACGTTGCGGCAGATCCCCGACTATGACCGCACCCAAAGCAGCTTTATCAGCCACGAGGCTGCCGACCTTGACCGCACCCGCGTCGCCGAGCTTAAGGCGCAAGGCGCGGTGATCCTGTGCTGGACGATCCGCTCGCCCGGGGCAGAGGCAAAGGCGCGGCAGATTGCCCAGAACATCACCTTCGAAGGCTACCCCGCCGTCTTCCCCGCTTGACGCCAGCCCGCGCCGCACCATCATCCGACCATAAGTGGGCAAAGCGGGCTACTCAAAACCGGAAGTGGCACGGCCAGCGGCCACCGCGTTCAATTGGATCCCCAAGACAAACGGGAGCGGCGCATGACCTATGAAATAGCCCTGCTCGACGGAATGGCGGCCATCAAAGCCGCCGAATGGGAC
>JBBRKS010000148.1:0-9750 GCA_038231775.1 Rhodobacterales bacterium
ATCCGCCGCCACCCCGGTGAGTTATAGACATCCGCCTTGGTCGCCCGCTGTTCGATGGTGGAGTTATAGCTGACCGCCGCCGCACCAAAACCGCCACCATACAGACCGGGCGGGGTCAGCACGGCCACATGATCGGCGGGCAATTCATCAATGAAACGGCTGGGCATCTGGCTTTGCCATTGGCCATACACCCTGCGGTTTGACGCAAAGGAGATCGTGCACAACTCTTCCGCCCGGGTGATGCCGACATAGGCCAGCCGCCGCTCTTCTTCCAAGCCTTTCAGGCCACTTTCGTCCATGCTGCGCTGGCTGGGGAACAGCCCCTCCTCCCAACCGGGCAGAAAGACCGCCGGAAATTCCAGCCCCTTGGCGGCGTGAAGCGTCATGATCGTGACCTTTTCGGCAGCCTCTTCCGTCTCGTTGTCCATGATGAGAGACACGTGTTCGAGAAAGCCCTGAAGGTTTTCAAATTGTTCCAGCGCCTTGACCAATTCCTTGAGGTTTTCCAGCCGCCCCGGTGCCTCGGGCGTCTTGTCGTTCTGCCACATGTCGGTGTAGCCGGATTCCTCTAAAATCTGTTCGGCGAGGGCTATGTGGCTGTGCGTTCCCTGGATCGCCTGATGCCATCGGTCAACATTTTCGACAAAAGCGCGCAGATGGCTGGCCCCTTTGCCACCAATGGCCCCTTTGGCAAGGATTTCGCGCACACCGTCCAGCAAAGGCACCCCGGCGATACGGGCGGCGCGGTTGATATCAGCCTGCGCCTTGTCGCCCAAACCCCGTTTCGGCGTGTTGATGATCCGCTCAAACGCCAGATCATCCTCTGGGCTGACTGCCAGCCGGAAATAGGCCATCGCGTCGCGGATTTCCTGCCGTTCATAGAACCGCGGGCCTCCGATCACACGGTACGGCATGCCGATGGTCAGAAACCGATCCTCGAACGCCCGCATCTGGTGGCTGGCGCGCACGAGGATGGCCATGTCGTCCAGTGACAACATACCGATGCCCCGCCCGCCGCGCTGCAACGCCTCAATCTCTTCACCGATCCAGCGCGCCTCTTCCTCGCCGTCCCAATGGCCGATCAGGCGGACCTTTTCGCCCTTGGTTTCCTCGGTCCACAGGGTCTTGCCCAGACGGTCGGCGTTGGCGGCAATCACCCCCGACGCGGCGGCGAGGATGTGGGGGGTTGACCGGTAATTCTGTTCCAGCCGCACCACCTTGGCGCCGGGAAAATCCTTTTCAAACCGCAGGATATTGCCCACTTCGGCACCGCGCCACCCATAGATCGACTGGTCGTCATCGCCCACACAGCAGATGTTGCGGTGGCCCTGCGCCAAGAGCCGCAGCCACAGATATTGGGCGACGTTGGTGTCTTGATATTCATCTACAAGGATATAGCGAAACCAGCGCTGGTACTGTTGCAGCACATCGGGATGCTGTTGAAAGATGGTCACGCAGTGCATCAGCAGATCGCCGAAGTCTGTCGCGTTCAGCGTCAGCAGGCGCTTTTGATAGGCGTCGTACAGTTCGGTTCCCCGGTTGTTATACGCACTCGCTTCCGAGGTCGGCACCCGGTCGGGCAGCAAAGCCCGGTTCTTCCAGCTGTCGATCAGGCCCGCCAGCATCCGCGCAGGCCAGCGCTTTTCGTCGATATTGGCAGCCGTGATCAGTTGTTTCATCAGGCGGATCTGGTCGTCCGAGTCCAGAATGGTGAAGTTGGATTTCAAGCCTACCAGTTCGGCATGGCGGCGCAGGATCTTTACGGACAGCGAGTGGAACGTGCCCATCCACGCGATGCTTTCAGACGTCTCGCCCATGATGCGGCCGATGCGCAGCTTCATCTCACGCGCGGCTTTGTTGGTGAAGGTGACCGACAAAATCTCATTCGGTCGCGCTTTGCCCATCGCAAGAAGGTGCACGATACGGGCGATCAGCGCCTTGGTCTTGCCGGTGCCAGCGCCGGCCAGCATCAGAACCGGGCCATCCAGCGCCTCAACCGCCTCACGCTGGGCGGGGTTCAGGTCGTCCAGATAGGGCGCGGGCCGGGCGGCCAAAGCCTGGCGCGACAGGGGCAGTGTGTCAGGGGGGCGCGCAGAGTCGTTCATGCCGCAAATGTAACGCCGCCCGCGCCAAAGGGAAAGCGCTGTTCTTCTTATGTTCGCCAAGGAGATGGAAACCAGCCGCGTTCTTCGTAGTTTCGCCCGAATCTGCCGGTATCTGCGTGCCAATACCCTTAACCACAAGGATGCCAGCATCGAGCATTTGGTTCTCACAGCTATTCTCTTGGCTGTCTCCGGCCTCGCCTTCGCGGCGATCCGCCGTTTCATCGCACGCTCGGGACCCAAGGCGTTGCAGGGCGACGGGGGCAGCGTCGGGCCAAGCCGGGTCTTGGTTGGTCTGACGGTGCTGATTGGCACGGCGGTTGGAGCAGTCGCCCTTTACGCGTTTGTCAGCAAGAATGGTGGCACGCCTGCCTTGGTAGTCGGACTCGGCGCAATCCTGCTGTCGATCGTAAGTGCCACAAATTTCTGGCCGATCTACGACATTTCATGGGGCGCGAAAGGGATATCCGGGCCGACCTCGCTTTGGTTTCCCCCGATCGGACCCAAGCGCAAACATCTGGAATGGGACAGGATTGCCGGCGCTGGCCAGGCACCGAACGGCAACTGGTTCGTGGTTGACCGCGACGGATCAAAGGTCATGTGGAATTGGGTCTATTGCGGCTATGCCCATCTGATCGACGCGGTGACTGACAATTGCCCACATTTGTTTGACGACGAAAGCCCGGATCAGGAGGCCTGACCGTTCAGGCCCGCCCGGGATACAACTGACGCATCCCGTCGGTGTAGCGGCCAAACAGGCGGGCAAAGGTCACGATGTCTTCGTGGGACCAGGTGGCGAACAGCTTCACGGTGCGTTGCCATTTGGCGCGCAGAAATGCGTCCATCAGTGCCCAGGCCGCATCGGTCGGCACCAGAACCGAACGGCGGCCATCCTCTTGACTGACCGCGCGCGCCAGAAGGCCGCGTTCGACCAGATCGGCGGCAATCCGGCTGGCACGTGACGGGTCCAGTGCCATCTCTTCGGCCAAAAGGCCCACGGTGGCCTCTGCCGCCAGCCGCCCATACCCGCTTTGAATGCGCAGGATCGCTGATAGGGCGTGAAACTGCGTCGCCTCAAGCCCGGCCCCCAGTTCCGCCATCAGGCTTTGCGGCACATCGCCCTTCATCACGCGGCGCACATAGTGAAAATGGTCGGCATCCAGCGCCAGCATCGCCTGTGCGGCCTCTTCCGCAATGCCCTGCGCCAGAAGCGAGGCTTTTATCTGGTCCTGCAAAGGAATGGCGTGGCGGTCTGTCATGGCTTTGGATAGGCGCATATCGCTGCGTATGTCAAGCATATGACAGGCGCAATTACATGCGGTTGACATATAAACCGCCCTGCCCTATGCCTGAACCTAAGTACAGGAGAACACCATGTCACAGGCACCATCGGGCGCCCCGCCTCTCGGCAACCCGCCCCCCGCCGGCCCTACTGAGGCTGGCTCGTTGCGGCTGGTGATCATGTCGATTGGCCTGTTGCTGTTTCTGGCAGCGCTGGATCAAAGCATCGTCTCGACCGCGTTGCCAACCATCGTGGCCAACCTTGGCGGGGTAGAGCATCTGTCCTGGGTCGTCACCGCCTATATCCTGACCTCGACCATCGTGGCACCGCTTTATGGCAAGCTGGGTGACCTGTACGGGCGCAGGAATACGATCTTTGTGTCGGTCGGCATCTTCATTGTCGGGTCGATCTTGTGCGGCATCGCAAACTCGATGACCTTTCTGATCACGGCGCGGGCCATTCAGGGCATGGGCGGCGGCGGGTTGTTTGTGCTGGCCCTGTCGGTGGTGGGCGACGCTGTGCCGCCACGCGAAAGAGGCAAGATTCAGGGCGTGTTCGCCGCTGTCTTTTCAAGTTCGTCCGTGCTGGGGCCGCTGGCCGGTGGCTGGCTGACCGAAAAGGCCGACTGGCATTGGATTTTCCTGATCAACGTGCCGTTGGGCCTGATCGCACTGGTCGGTTTTGCCGCCAGTTTCAAACCACGCGGCACAAGGGTCAGCCACAAGATCGACTGGTGGGGCGCTGTCACGCTGACCGTGGGTCTGGGCGCGTTGACGCTGCTGACCAGCCTTGGCGGACGCAGTTTCGCATGGACCTCGCCCACGGCGCTGGCGCTGGTCGGGGCCACGGTTCTGGGCTTTGTGTTGTTCGTGCTGATCGAACGGCGGGCCGAAGAGCCGATCCTGCCCTTGCGGCTGTTTGGCATGAACGTGTTCTGGGTCACCTCGATCCTGGGATTTGTCGTGGGCGCAAGCCTGTTTGGTGCGATCACCTTCCTGCCCTTGTTCCTGCAGATTGCGACCGGATCGACACCGACCGGGTCTGGCCTGCAACTGATCCCGCTGACCTTGGGCATCGTGGCTGCGTCGACCCTTGCCGGGCGCTACATGGGCAAGACCGGCAAGTACAAGATATTGCCGATCATCGGGACCGGGCTTCTGACGCTGGGCATGGCGTCGCTGACCCAGTTGACGCGCGATACCGGGTTTGCCCTGTTTTCGGCCCAACTGGTGCTGGTCGGGCTGGGGATGGGCTGTATTTTCCCGGTGCTGACCACGGCTGTGCAGAATGCGGTGCCGCGTGAAAGTCTGGGCACCGCGACGGCGGCGGGCATCCTGTTGCGGCAAAGCGGTGGCGCGCTTGGCGTCGCGGCGTTTGGGGCGATCTTCTCGGCCCGGCTGTTGTCTGGCCTTGGCGATGCGGCGGGCGTGTTGGGCGGTGGCGCACAACTTGGCCCCCAGACCATGGCCAAACTGACGCCCGAACTGCAGACGACGGTCGCCGCAGCCGTGGTAGACGCGATCCACCCGATCTACTGGATTGCGGCGGCCATGGGACTGGTGGCCTTCTGTTTTGCCTTTGTGCTGGACGAGGTGCCTTTGGTCAATCGGATGGTGCCGAAGGGCGAGTAGACCGGCCTTTTTGCCAAGCACCTGCGGCAGGGGCAACCCGGTCGCACGCGCTTGGCTTTGCTTGCACGCCGCCCAAAACTCTGGCGCAATCTTTTCAAATGCGGAAATGTTGCGCGAAACGTCGCATGTCCCCCTTGCGCCGCAATGCAGCGTACCTAGGATAGGCATCCGAACCTGCGACGATCCCCCGCAGGGACCAAGGGGCCGCCATGACTGAGTTTACCAAGATTCTGATCGCCAACCGCGGCGAGATTGCCATTCGCGTCATGCGCGCCGCCAATGAGTTGGGCAAGAAGACGGTCGCCGTCTATGCCGAGGAAGATAAACTCAGCCTGCACCGTTTCAAGGCGGATGAGGCTTATCTGATCGGTGAAGGGCTGTCCCCGGTTGGGGCATATTTGTCAATTGCCGAGATCATCCGCGTTGCCAAGGATTCTGGCGCCGATGCCATACATCCCGGCTACGGCCTTCTGTCGGAAAACCCCGATCTGGTCGATGCCTGCGACCAGAACGGCATCACTTTCATCGGTCCCAAGGCTGACACCATGCGGGCTTTGGGCGACAAAGCCTCCGCCCGGCGGGTTGCCATGGCGGCGGGTGTGCCGGTTATTCCCGCGACCGAGGTTCTGGGCAATGACTTCACCGCCATCAAGGCTGAGGCGGCTGCGGTCGGCTATCCCCTTATGCTGAAAGCGTCGTGGGGTGGCGGTGGTCGCGGGATGCGTCCGATCAACAACCCCGACGAACTGGAAGCCAAGGTCCTTGAAGGTCGCCGCGAAGCCGAAGCCGCCTTTGGCAACGGCGAGGGCTATCTGGAAAAGATGATCATCCGCGCCCGCCACGTCGAGGTACAGATCCTTGGCGACAAGCATGGTGAGATTTACCACCTGTACGAACGCGATTGCACCGTGCAGCGCCGCAACCAAAAGGTCGTCGAGCGCGCCCCTGCCCCCTATCTGACCGAAGCGCAACGCACCGAAGTCTGTGCGATGGGCCGCAAGATCTGCGCCTTTGTCGGCTATGAATGTGCCGGCACCGTTGAATTTCTGATGGATATGGACACAGAGCAGTTCTATTTCATCGAAGTGAACCCACGCGTGCAGGTCGAACATACTGTGACCGAACAAGTCACCGGCATCGACATCGTGCAGGCCCAGATTCTGATCGCCGAGGGCAAGACGCTCGCCGAGGCCACTGGCGTCGCCTCGCAGGCCGAGGTGCGGCTGAACGGTCACGCTTTGCAGTGCCGCGTCACAACCGAGGACCCGCAAAACAACTTCATCCCCGATTATGGCCGCCTGACCGCTTACCGCTCCGCCACCGGCAACGGCATCCGTCTGGACGGCGGCACGGCCTATGCGGGGTCGGTCATCACCCGCTATTACGACTCGCTTCTCGTCAAGGTCACTGCCTGGGCCCAAACCCCGCAGGCCGCGATCACCCGGATGGACCGTGCCTTGTCGGAATTCCGCATCCGGGGGGTGTCCACCAATATCGAATTCGTCATCAACCTGCTGAAACACCCGACCTTCCTCGACTATTCCTACACCACCAAGTTCATCGACACGACGCCGGACCTGTTCACCTTCAAAAAGCGTCAGGACCGGGCGACCAAGATCCTGACCTATATCGCCGACATCACGGTCAACGGTCACCCCGAAACCGCTGGCCGCAACAAGCCCCATGCCGAGGCGAGGAAAGCCCGCGCGCCCAAGCCCAAGGTCGGGGCAGAGGCGCTGATGGGCACCCGCAACCTGTTGGAGCAGAAGGGTCCGCAGGCGGTTGCCGACTGGATGCTGAAGCAGAAAAAGGTGCTGATCACCGACACCACGATGCGTGACGGCCACCAATCGCTGCTCGCCACCCGGATGCGCTCGTTCGATATGATCAAGGTTGCCCCCGCCTATGCTGCCAACCTGTCCCAGCTTTTCAGCGTGGAATGCTGGGGTGGCGCGACATTTGACGTCGCCTACCGGTTCCTGCAGGAATGCCCCTGGCAGCGCCTGCGCGAGCTGCGCGCCGTGATGCCGAACCTGATGACCCAGATGCTGCTGCGCGCCTCCAATGGCGTGGGCTATACCAATTACCCCGACAACGTCGTGCAATCCTTCGTCGCGCAGGCCGCCAAGTCGGGTGTCGATGTGTTCCGGGTGTTTGACAGCCTGAACTGGGTGGAAAACATGCGCGTCGCGATGGACGCGGTCCTAGAGGCGAACAAGGTCTGCGAAGGCACGCTGTGCTACACCGGCGACATGCTGGACCCGAACCGGGCCAAGTATAACCTGAAATACTACGTCGATCTGGCCAAAGAGCTGAAGGCGGCTGGCGCGCATGTCCTTGGGCTGAAAGACATGGCAGGCCTGTTGAAACCTGCCGCAGCCCGCCTGCTGGTCAAGACGCTGAAGCAAGAGGTTGGCCTGCCGATCCACTTTCACACCCACGACACCTCGGGTGCTGCTGCCGCCACCATCCTCGCCGCCTGCGATGCCGGGGTGGATGCGGTCGATGCTGCGATGGACGCGTTCTCTGGTGGCACCTCGCAGCCCTGCCTTGGCTCGATTGTAGAGGCGTTGCGCCACACCGACCGCGACACCGGCCTTGATATCGCCGCCATCCGTGAGATTTCCAACTATTGGGAGGCGGTGCGCGGCCAGTATGCGGCGTTTGAATCCGGCCTGCCTGCCCCGGCTTCCGAGGTCTATCTGCACGAAATGCCCGGCGGTCAGTTCACCAACCTCAAGGCGCAGGCCCGCAGTCTGGGGCTTGAGGAACGCTGGCACGAGGTGGCCCAGGCCTATGCCGACGCCAACCAGATGTTCGGCGATATCGTCAAGGTGACACCCTCCTCCAAGGTCGTTGGTGACATGGCCTTGATGATGGTGGCGCAGGGGCTGAACCGCGCGCAGGTCGAAGACCCTGCTGTTGAAGTGTCATTCCCCGAGTCAGTCGTGGACATGCTGAAAGGCAATATCGGCCAACCCCATGGTGGCTGGCCGGAAGGCATCCAGAAAAAGGTTCTGAAAGGCGAAGCGCCTCTGATCGAACGTCCGGGGGCAAGCCTTGCCCCGGTGGACATCGAAGGGACCCGCGACAAGCTGGAAAAGGACCTCGACGGCTATCCGATCGACGACGAGGATCTGAACGGCTACCTCATGTATCCCAAGGTCTTCCTCGACTACCTTGCCCGCCACCGCGCTTATGGTCCGGTCCGGGTGCTGCCGACCAAGACGTTCTTTTACGGCATGGAACCGGGTGAGGAAATCAGCGCCGAAATCGACCCCGGCAAGACGCTGGAAATCCGCCTGCAAGCGGTGGGTGAGACGACCGATGATGGGGACGTGCGGGTGTTCTTTGAACTGAACGGCCAGCCCCGGGTGATCCGGGTGCCGAACCGGGCGATCAAGGGCAAGACTGCCGCCAAACCGAAGGCGGCTGAGGGCAACCCGGCCCATGTCGGCGCGCCGATGCCGGGGTCCATCGCCTCTATCGGGGTGACGGCGGGGCAAAAGGTCAATGCGGGCGATCTGATGCTGACGATCGAGGCGATGAAGATGGAAACCGGCATCCATGCAGACCGGGCTGGCACGGTGAAGACCGTGTTCGTCCATGCCGGCAGTCAGATTGAGGCGAAGGACTTGCTGGTTGAGTTTGAGTAGCGTCGTTTGGGTGTGATATGGGCGGTATAACACAGGTGTTATGCCGCCTATCTATATGATATATAACGAACTTCCTAAAAAAGTTAACCTTTTGGTAATCCGGATATCACGGATATCGGGCCTTGAGGTTGGGCCGTTGCGTGGCACGGCGTTGGACGTTTTCTGTCTGATTGGTGGCTGTGTCGGGAAAGGTGCCGTGGGTTTTCACGGTCTTTGACGGGCGGCCCGGGGGGGGCTGGCACGCTTTTTCCAAGGTCTGGGGCGGAGTGGCCAGGGGATCAAACCGTTGCTTCAGGGGTCGGTTTGCGGAGTGAGGCGCGCCTTTGCCAAACCTCCAGCACGGCGAAATTGAACAGCCATGACCCCCAGGCGGTGATGTCGAAGGTCTGGCCCACGGTCCACCCGGTGGCCATCAGCGGCGCCATGATGATCCGCAGTGTCACTGCGGAAAGGGTCAGGGCAATGGAACGCTCCATCCACCAGCGGTGCCTTGCAAGGTCACCGCGCATTGCCAAGGATATCCCCATCGCCGTCGTGGTCAGCCATAACAGGGCCAGCACCATGAAACCGGCCCTTGCGAACAGGCTGGTCTCGGACGTCGGTGCCAGCGTCAGGCCCGCCAGACCGGCGAGCAGAACGGCCAAACCGTAGGCTCGGCCACTCCACCGGTGCAGCGCGGGCCAACGGGTCCGCACCCGGCGCGACAGTTGCACGGGCACAAGGGCCAGCGCCAACGGGCCGCCAAGGATATGCGCCCACAGCCGCCACGGCGCTTCGGTCACGAAATGCGCCATGTTCGGCATCGCCAACGCGAAGGGCAAAACCAGCACCCGCAGCGAACTGAGGGCAATCAGCAGGGCCAGAAGCATGATGATCCAATAGGCGGTGCGTGGCATTTCCGTCTCCTTGACAGTGTAAAGCTTCGGCAAGGTTGCACGCCAACTTGACACTGTCAAGACACTCCCCCAGACCTGACGGATGAGTGAAACCCCGTCGCTGCGTGAGGATCTGATTGCCGCCGGAACCGCCCTTCTGGCCGAGGGTGGGATGCAGGCCCTGACCTTGCGGCGGGCGGCGGC
>JBBRKS010000149.1:0-9727 GCA_038231775.1 Rhodobacterales bacterium
ACCAGTATAGTCACTGACTGGCCCTGCGGTCATGAAGAACCGGATCGGTCGGCCGTTTTCGTCGGCGACGGCATGCAGTTTGGTATTCATACCGCCCTTCGTTCGCCCGATCAGGCGACCCCTCTGGTCATTGGGCCCCCCTTTTTCACCCCAAGGCTTGAACTAGGCCGGGAAATCCTTGTGTCCGCCTGTCCAATTTAGCGCCCAATTAAGGAAGCGGGCTCATCAAAGACATCGGCTTGCGAAAAGCCACGGCGCAAACGACCACCAAATTCCCTAGGGCAATAAGCCTTCGGCGCATTTTTCAGTATCGCTCACACGATTGCCACGTGGTGTCCCTTGGAAGCAGACTGCGTCGCAAATCTGGATGTATTGCCCTTTTGACAGCCGGGCGAGGGTCCAGCGACAACCTCCCTGTATTTCGCAAATGCGCCCCCGGGATTGCCGGGCGGACGACCCGTGACAGTGGTGGCCTGCCCCTCTCGTTCCTTCAGTCAGTATCGGGCTTTTGTGCCCCTCATCTGGCAAGGTTGGTCTCACTTCACCACGGGCCACCTGCCTGACCTTGCATCCTGCCCCATCAAAGGCAATATCAGATGGGCCAGCCAAAAGGGAGACAACGGTGCCGATCCAGATCCAAGGACGCTATTGGACCATTGCCGCCGTGCTGTTTTTTGTGGCGCTGTGGTATCTGGGCGGGGTCATTCTGCCGTTTCTGGTCGGTGGCGCAGTGGCCTATTTCCTTGACCCCTTGGCAGACCGGCTGCAAAAGCTGGGCCTGTCGCGCGTCGCCGCAACCTCGGTTATATCGTTGGCGGCGGTCATCCTTGTGGTTCTTATGGTGCTGGCGGTCATTCCGGTGCTGATCCAGCAGTTGAGCGCGCTGATCAACGCCGCCCCTGCCATATCAACAAACTTCCAAAGCTTTCTGGTGTCGCGTTTTCCTGACCTGACCGACAGCACCTCTGTGATGCGCACCACGCTGGCAGAAATCGCCCAGGCCATTCAGGCAAGGGGCGCCAACCTTGCGCAAGGCGTCATCGCCTCGTTGTTTGGCGTGGTCAGCTGGTTGTTGTTCATCGTGATTGTTCCGGTCGTGGCATTCTATCTGCTCCTGGACTGGGACAACATGATCGCGCAGATAGACGAGCTTTTGCCGCGCGAACATGCCCCGGTGATCCGCCATCTGGCGCATGAGGTGGATCAGGTTCTGGCCGGTTTCGTGCGCGGTCAGGTGACGGTGTGCCTGACGCTTGCGGTCTATTACGCCTCGGCGCTGATGATGGCGGGCCTGCAATTTGGTCTGGTGATCGGGGCCATCGCCGGGGCCATCACGGTCATTCCCTATATCGGCGCGCTGGTCGGTGGAGTCTTGGCGATTGGCCTTGCGCTCTATCAGTTCTGGGGCGACTGGGTCGCAATCGGGACCGTCGCCGCCATCTTCGCCGTCGGCCAGTTCATGGAAGGCAACGTGCTGACCCCGCGCCTGGTCGGCAAATCGGTCGGCCTGCACCCGGTTTGGCTGATCTTTGCCCTGTCGCTGTTCGGGGGTCTGTTCGGGTTTGTCGGCATGTTGGTGGCCGTGCCCTTGTCGGCCGCGATTGGTGTTGTAGCCCGCTTTGGCATCGCACAATACCGCCAAAGCCTGCTGTATCTGGGCGACAGCGACGAGGTCACACGGGAAGAGATTACCCGGGTCGAGATGACCCGAAACCGGGCGCAACGGTGACAGGCCAGCTGATCTTTGACCTGCCCGCGTCTGAAACGTGGGCGCGGGCCGATTTTCTGGTGTCGCCCGCCAATGCCGCAGCTTTGCAGGCCGTTGACGTATGGCACGACTGGCCGGGTGGTCGTTTGTTGCTGATCGGCCCCGCAGGGTCGGGAAAGACCCATCTGGCACATATTTGGGCCGAAATGACCTCTGCCATCTGGCTTGCGCCCGCCGAGCTTGACGACCGGCTGGCGGCAATTCCCGCTGACGCCTGCGTGCTGGTCGAGGATGCCCATCAGGTGGCAAATCTGACGGAACCGGCCTTGTTTCACCTGTACAACCGACTTGGTCCGCAAGGCCGCCTGATGCTGACCGCACCCTCAGCGCCGCGCGATTGGGGGCTGCGGCTGCCTGATCTGCTGTCGCGCCTGCAAGCCATTGCCATCGCCCGGCTTCACACCCCCGACGATGCGCTGTTGGCCGGGGTACTGGTCAAGCTGTTCGCCGACCGCCAGATTGTCGCGCAGCCAAACCTGATTGCCTACCTTTTGCCAAGGATGGAGCGTTCGATCGCCGCCGCCCGCACCCTAGTGGCCGCCCTTGATGCCAGATCGCTAGCCACCCAACGCCCCGTCACGCGCACAATGGCTGCCGAAGTGCTGGACACGCCACAGGCACAGTGAAACACTGCGCCTTCGGGCAAATCATTGTAGTGACATGACCAATCATGACCCAGGCTGACTTTCTCAAAGCGCCGTTTCCCACCCCCGTGACCTATCCGGCCGCCGAAACGGCAGGCCCGCACCGTTTTTTCAACCGCGAATTGTCGTGGCTGGCCTTCAACTGGCGCGTGCTTGACGAGGCGACAAATCCCGCCGTCCCGTTGCTGGAACGGCTGCGCTTTCTGTCAATCTCTGCCACCAACCTTGATGAATTTTACACGGTCCGCGTCGCAGGTCTGCGCGCACAGGTCCGCAACGGCAACGCCACCCTGTCAGACGATGGCCGCACGCCCGCCGAACAACTGACCCTGATCCATGCCGACGCCCGCCGCCTGATGCAGATGCAGCAGACCGTGTACAACAAGCTGAAAAAAGAGATGGAGGCGGAGGGGATCGTGATCCTGACCCGCTCAAAACTTACCGTCCGCGACCTGAAACTGCTGGAAGAGAACTTTGTCAACAAGGTCTTCCCCGTTCTGTCGCCCCTTGCGATTGACCCGGCCCACCCGTTCCCGTTCATCCCCTCCAACGGCTTTTCGCTGGCTCTGGCGCTGGAGCGGGTGTCGGATCACCGCACCCTGAAAGCCCTTCTGCCGATCCCGCAGCAGATCGCCCGCTTTGTGCCCCTGCCCGGCAAACCCGGTGAAGCGCGGTTTTTGCCCTTGGAAGAACTGCTGCTGCTGCATCTGGACATGCTGTTTCCCGGCTACACCGACCGGGGCCACTGCATGTTCCGCGTGCTGCGCGACAGCGATCTTGAGGTGGAAGAGGACTCTGAAGATCTGGTGCGCGAGTTTGAAACCGCCCTGAAACGCCGCCGCCGGGGTGAGGTGATCCGCCTGAAATTGTCCGCAGGCGCGCCGGAAGAGTTGCGTGCCCTGATCATGCAGGAATTGAACGTCACCCGGGATGAGGTGGTCGAGGCGCGCGGCCTGTTGGGCGTGGCTGACCTGAAACAATTGGTGCTGTCATCACGCCCCGACCTTTTGTGGCCGCCCTTTACGCCGCGCGTGCCCGAACGCGTGCAAGATCACGAAGGTGACATGTTCGCGGCAATCCGGCAAAAAGACATGCTGCTGCATCACCCATATGAGACCTTTGACATGGTGATCCGCTTTCTGGAACAGGCGGCGCGCGACCCGAATGTGCTGGCGATCAAGCAGACGCTGTACCGCACCAGCCATGACAGCCCGATCGTCTCGGCGCTGTGCGAGGCGGCCGAGAATGGCAAGTCGGTCACCGCTTTGGTCGAACTGAAGGCGCGGTTTGACGAGGCGGCCAACATCCTGCAAAGCCGGCGTCTTGAACGTGCCGGCGCACACGTGGTGTACGGCTTTACCCATATGAAAACCCACGCAAAAATCTCAACCGTGGTGCGGCGTGAAGGGGAAAATCTGGTCACCTACACCCATTACGGCACCGGCAACTACCACCCGATCACCGCACGGATTTACACTGACCTTTCGTTTTTCACCTGCGACCCGGCGTTGGGGCGTGATGCGACGAAGGTGTTCAACTACCTGTCGGGATATGTGCAGCCGATGGGTCTGGAAAATCTGGCCATCGCACCAAGTTCGCTGAAGCCGCGCCTGTTGTCGCTGATTGCCGCCGAGGCGGAACATGCCCGCGCCGGACGCCCTGCCGAGATATGGATCAAGCTGAACTCATTGTTCGAACCTGACGTGATCGACGCGCTTTACATGGCTTCGCAGGCGGGCGTAAAGATCAGCCTGATCATTCGCGGCATTTGCGGATTACGCCCAGGAATCAAGGGCTTGTCAGAGAATATTCGTGTAAAGTCTGTGGTTGGCCGCTTTCTGGAACACAGCCGTATCGTGTGTTTCGGCAATGGCCATGGGTTGCCTTCCAAACAGGCGCTGGTGTTCCTGTCCTCGGCCGACTGGATGGACCGCAACCTGTCGCGCCGGGTTGAAACGCTGGTTGCGGTGCACAATCCCACCGTACGCTCGCAGATCATGGGGCAGATCATGGCGGCCAATCTGGCGGACGAGGCGCAAAGCTGGCTGCTGCACCCGGACGGCAGCTATGAACGCGATCTGGCCAAGGAACAGAAGACACTGTTCAACTGCCACCGGTTCTTTATGGAAAACCCCTCGCTGTCTGGACGGGGCACTGCCGGGGCCAAGGATGCACCGCGATTGGCCGGGGATTGACCGGCCTTGCACCTGCGCAATGATCGGCGCGGTTGACCAAGCTTCAGTCCTGCGCCATGCAAGGCCGCAGATGTCCGGGTGAACGGGCCGCTTCGGGGGGACCAGACGATGACCATTAACCGCAGCACCGCCTCTGTCGATCTTGGCCCGGCGGATCAGGACGCTGGCCCCTTTGGCCGCCTGTTGTTCGACGATCCCTCGGTGCGCGCCCTTAGCCGGGTCGGCGTGGTGGATGTCGGGTCAAACTCTGTCCGGATGGTGGTATTTGATGGGGCCGCACGCTCTCCGGCGTATTTTTACAATGAAAAGATCATGTGCGGTCTGGGCAAGGGTCTGGCCGAAACCAACCGTCTGAACCCCGAAGGGCGCAGGCGCGCGCTGACGGCGCTCAAACGCTTTGCCCTGCTGGCCAAAGGCATGCAGATCGAAAATCTGACCGTCGTGGCCACCGCTGCGGCGCGCGAGGCAGAGGATGGGCCGGAATTTCAGAAAGACGTGCTGGAACAGACCGGCCTGAAAATCTGGGTGGTTGACGGCGATGAAGAGGCGCGCCTGTCCGCGCAAGGCGTCCTGTTGGGCTGGCCGGATGCCAAGGGTGTCGTCTGCGACATGGGTGGCAACTCGATGGAGCTGGCGCGGATCAGCGACGGCAAGGTCGGGCGTCGGGCGACCTCGCCTTTGGGGCCGTTTCGCTTGCAGCAGGTGACGGGTGGCATCAAGGCGCGGGCCGACCATATCGACAAGATTCTCAAGGGCTTGCAGACCGAAATTCGCTCAACAGGTGAACGGATCTATCTGGTGGGCGGATCGTGGCGGGTGATTGCGCGTCTGGATATGGAGCGGCGGAATTATCCGCTGACCGTGCTGCACGAATACCGGATGATGCCGGACAGCCTGCTGGACACGCTGCAATGGATACAATCATCAGATCAGGCGGTACTGCGGGCGCGCACCGGCACCTCTGCCGAACGGATGGAGTTGGTGCCTTTGGCCTGTGAGGTGTTGCGCGAACTGATCGGGATGCTGAAGCCGACCGAAATCGACGTGTCGGCCTACGGCATCCGCGAGGGGTTGCTGTACGAGGTGATGCCCGAAAAGCTGCGCCAGCGCGACCCGCTGATCGAGGCGGCGCGGATGACCGAACAGACGGCGGCGCGCATTCCGGGCACCGGAAAGCGGCTGTACGATTTTCTGCTGCCGTTGTTTCCCGGTGCGACCGACGAACGTCTGCGCCTGATGAAGGCCGCCTGTCTGCTGCATGACACGACATGGCGCGCCCACCCCGACTACCGGGCCGAGGCGTGTTTTGACAATGCCACCCGCGCCAATCTGGGCGGGCTTGATCACCCGGGCCGGGTGTTTTTGGGCCTGTCGTTGCTGCACCGTTATAAGAACTCCCGCGCCGGATCGCGCCTGGAACCGCTGTTCCGCCTGCTGACCGATGCGCAGATTCAGGAGGCAGAGGTGTTGGGCAAGGCGATGCGCTTTGGCGCTATGTTTGCGGCCGGTGATCCGGCACAGGCGGGCCGCTTGGTCTGGCTGCCCAAGCGGCGCGTGCTGGAATTGCACCTGACGCCCGATGGCCTTGATCTGTACGGCGAGGTGGCGCAGGCGCGTCTGTCCTCCCTTGCCCTTGCCATGCGGGCAGAGATCAAAGTGGTGGAGCCTGCCTGATGCTGACATTTGACCATATCGCCGTCTCTGCCCTGACACTGGACGAAGGGGTTGCTTACGTCGAACACGCACTTGGGGTCAGGCTGTCGGGCGGCGGCAAGCATCCCCTGATGGCCACCCATAACCGCCTGCTGGGTTTGGGCGATGTGTATCTTGAGGTGATCGCCATCGACCCCGAAGGCGGCACCCCCGCCCAACCGCGCTGGTTCGATCTTGACCGCTTTGCAGGCACCCCACGCCTGACAAACTGGGTGGCGCGCACCGATGATATCGCAGCCGAACTGACGGCCAGCCCGCCGGGCACCGGGATTCCCATTGAACTGGCCCGGGGCAACTACCGCTGGAAAATGGCAGTGCCCGCCGACGGCATCCTGCCGTTTGACGGGGCTTTTCCTGCGCTGATCCAGTGGCTGACCCCGCTGCACCCGACCCAAGCCTTGCCCGATACCGGCGTGCGGCTGAAATTCCTGACGATCATCCATCCGGACGCGCCTGCCCTGCGCGCAGCCCTGCACCTGACCGACCCGCGCATCGTGATCGAACCGGGCGCTGCCAAAGCCATGTCCGCGACCTTCCAGACCCCGCACGGCGACAGGAGCCTGCCATGATCCGCCCCGCTATCGTTCTTGACGCGCAAGCCATCGCCGATGTGTGGAACCCGTGGATCCGTGACACCGGCATCACCTTCAACGCCGTCGACAAACACCCTGACGAGGTGGCCGATCTGATCGTGTCGCGCACCACTGCGGGCCACGGCTTTTTGGTCGCGACGGACGATGACCTTGGCACGATCATCGGTTTTGCCACCTACGCGCAGTTTCGCGGCGGCACAGGCTATGCCCGAACGATGGAGCATTCGATCATCCTGTCACCCCAAGCCCGTGGCACTGGCCTTGGCCGCGCTTTGCTGACCGCGATCGAATCGCACGCCCGTGAAGAGGGCGCGCACCAGATCCTTGCCGGAGTCAGTTCCGAAAACGCCGATGGCATCCGGTTTCATCTGGCCATGGGCTATACCGAATGTGCCCGTATCCGCGACGCCGGCTATAAATTCGGGCGTTACATGGATCTTGTGTTGATGCAGAAATTCCTCTCCTGACATCGCGGTCAAGCCCGGCTAGACTGCGCCCATGTCCATCTGGTCCCGCATTGCCGAGGCTTTGTCGGCCCTTACCGCAGGTGAGGGTCTGGGCTCCGTATTTGAACGTCTGCGCGTCAAGCCCGAACGGTCGGTCGGGTTCACCATTGCCGTGATCGCCCTTGGCGCCAAGATGGCCAAAGCTGACGGTCATGTGACCCGTGACGAAGTGACCGCCTTTCGCAGCGTGTTTACGATCCCCAAGGCGGAAGAGGCCAGTGCGGCCCACGTCTTCAACCTTGCACGGCAGGATGTGGCGGGCTTTGACGCCTATGCCCGCAGCATCCGCGCCATGTTCGGCCCCGACGACCGCGATGTGATGATTGACCTGATGGAGGGGCTGTTTCACATCGCCATGGCCGACGGCAATTTTCACCCCGCCGAAGAGGCATTTCTGCGTCAGGTGGCGCAAATCTTCGGCTTGGACGACCGCTGCTTTCGCGCCCTGCGCGCCCGACATGTCAAGAACGACCCGCATGCCGTGCTGGGCATCGCCCCAGATGCCTCGCGTGAGGATGCCCGCGCAGCGTGGCGTGCCGCCGTCAAAGCGTCACATCCTGACGTGATGATCGCCCGGGGGGTGCCGCCCGAAGCCGTGAAACTGGCGGAAGACCGTTTGCGCGCCATCAACGCCGCGTGGGAGGAAATTTCACGCCCGGCCGCATGAATTGACGCCCCATAACAATCGGCACGACGCGCACGCCAAAGTTCTGCGCAGTCTGTTTCAGCTGCGGGGCGCATCCGGCAGAGGTTCAACGGTGCGCCCACTCCACACCTCAGTTTAGCCAATCTGACAGGCCCGGTTGACTATCGACTTGCCGTAACGCGAAAGCCTGCGGATAAAGGCGAAAACCGGGGGTCAGATGCGGATTTCGATGATTTCGGCGGCCGTGGTCGCAGCTTTGGTCGGCTATGGCAGCACGATTGCCCTGGTACTGGCGGCGGCCCATGCGGTCGGCGCTACACCTGCGCAAACCACAAGCTGGGTGCTGGCAATCTGCCTGTCCAAGGCGCTGGGGTCGGCATTGCTGTCGCTGACCACACGGGTTCCGGTGGTTCTGGCGTGGTCAACCCCCGGAGCCGCCCTGATCGCGGCCACATCGGGCATCATGATGGCCCAAGCGGTCGGAGCGTTCCTGCTGGCTGGCGGCCTGATCATCCTGACCGGCGCAGTCCGCCCCTTGGGCAAGCTGATAGGGCTGATCCCCGATGCCATCGCGGCCGCCATGCTGGCTGGCGTTTTGTTGCCCTTCTGCCTGAAATGCATGGCAGCCGCGGGCCTGCTTGGCCCCGCCGCGCTGGTCCTTGTCGGTGTCTTTGCGCTGGTCCGGCTGGCCAACCCGGCACTCGCCGTTCTGGCAGCCTTGGCGGCAGGCCTGATCGTGGCCTTTGGTCCGGGCGGGGTCGCCTTTCCGCCACTTGTCCTGCCGCTGCCCGCGCTGACCTTCATTTCGCCGGCCTTTCGCGCCGACGTGCTGATTGGCCTTGGCCTGCCCTTGTACCTTGTGACGATGGCAAGCCAGAACCTGCCCGGCTTTGCCACTTTGCGCGCTGCGGGCTATCAGCCGCCCGTCGCCCCGGCCCTGATCACGACCGGAACGTTGTCGGCATTTTTTGGCCTGTTTGGCGCCCATACCGTCAGCATGGCCGCCATCACCGCCGCGATCTGCCTTGGCGATGACGTTCACCCCGACCGCAGCCAACGCTGGAAAGTCGGTCTGGTCTATGCAGGGGCGTGGGTTCTGTTAGGCCTTGCCGGGCCGGTGGTGCTGACGGTGCTGCACGCCATGCCGCCCGGGATTTTGACCCTGCTGGTCGGCCTTGCGCTGCTTGGCCCGCTGACCGGCGCGTTGGCCAACGCCTATGTCCAACCCCAAAGCCGGTTTGCCGCCACGATGACGCTAACCGTCACCGCCTCTGGACTGTCAATCTTCGGGATTGGCGCGGCATTCTGGGGCCTGATCGCAGGTCTTGTCCTGCTGGCGCTGGATCACGGCCTGAAACGGTGGCGCGCCTGATGATGTGAAACCCCCACATTTTGCAACGGGCGCTTTGTGGGCAAGGATCAGAACGGCACGTCTGACACCTGATGCGCGGGCATCACCCAGCGGGCGACGATCTTTTTGCTTCCGGCATGGTCAAATTCAATGTCCAGCTTGTCGCCTTCCACCGCAATCACCTCGCCGTAGCCGAATTTCTGGTGAAAGACCCTGTCGCCGATCCCATAGCCCGACACCGCCTCGGCGTCGATCACGATGCCGCGGGCTTCACGCGGCTGGCTGATCGGGCGGGTCGCACCCCGGTCCTG
>JBBRKS010000150.1:0-9660 GCA_038231775.1 Rhodobacterales bacterium
GCAGCCACGCTGGAGCAAACGGCGGCGGCACTTGACGAACTGACAGCCTCGATCCGGTCGGCGGCGGAAGGGGCCAAAGAGGTCGAGGCGATTGTACGGTCGGCCCGCAACGAGGCCGAGGAAAGCGGTAAGGTCGTTCAAGGTGCGGTTGGGGCGATGACAGAAATTGAAAGATCCTCGGACCAGATTTCCCAGATCATCGGGGTGATTGACGATATCGCGTTCCAGACCAATCTTCTGGCGCTGAACGCCGGTGTCGAGGCGGCACGGGCCGGGGATGCCGGACGCGGGTTTGCCGTCGTGGCATCGGAAGTGCGTGCGCTGGCCCAAAGATCGTCGGGAGCCGCCAAAGAGATCAAATCGCTGATCAGCGCGTCAACCCAGCATGTCGGCCGCGGGGTCGAACAAGTGGGGCGGGCCGGAGTGGCCTTGGCCAATATCGTCAACCGCGTCGGGCATATCTCGACCTTGGTGTCAAACATCGCGTTGGCGGCGTCAGAGCAATCGATCGGTCTGGCAGAGATAAATCTTGGCGTAACGCAGTTGGATCAAGTGACCCAACAGAACGCCGCCATGGTTGAGGAATCAACGGCTGCCAGCCACTCGATGAGCCAGGAAGCCGCTGGATTGTCAGAACTGGTCCTACAATTTGTCGTACGCAAGACCAGCAACCGAGGGGTGACCCAAAGGCCGGGATATGCGTCCAAGGCCGTCGAACGCCAGCGCAAGGATACATCTGCCGCCGCCAAATCCGCATCGGTTGGCGAAATAACGCCAGCCTTGCGACAATCAGCAGCCGCGAAAGACATGTCGGTCCGGCCGCAGGCTGCCGTGACTGGCAAGGCCAACTGGCAAGATTTCTGACGTGGTCGCAAACCGTCCGGGGGCAACCGTTGCGCCACAACACACTACCCTTGGCAGGAGACAACAGTGCTTGAAACTACTGTCATAGTCGCTGGCGCGAACCCTGTCATGCGGAACAGGATGGTCAAGATGCTTGACTCCACACCCGGATTCCGTGTGATCGGTCAAGCCTCGGACCTGCCCGCGTGCTACACAGTCGCCGAAGCGATGGAGCCCAAAGTCGTGCTGGTCGCGCGCGAGTTGACTGTCTTGCCCGAGTTCACCTTGATGCGGTCTTTGTTTCGCATCTTGGCTGCGCATTGGATTGTCGTTGACCACAGGGGCGTTGGCGGCCCGGTGGTTGCGGCGCAAAAGGGCGGGCATACCGTCGGCGATCACCCGGCGATTGACACGGCCATACCGTCTGAGGTGATCGTCGGGCAAATTTTGGCGGCACTGCAGCGGGCCATGCCGCGACGTGACGCGCCACGAACAGCCTTGATCCGGACCGGTGGCGCGTTGCGGCCCAAAAAGCTGATCCTGATCGGCGCCTCAACCGGTGGGGTTGATGCCCTCTTGGCGGTTTTGTCGGCCTTGCCCGTCGATTGCCCGCCAATTGCGGTAGTTCAGCACACGGGGCAGGGGTTCAGCGAAAGTCTGATCCGGCTTTTGGACCGGCGCTGCGCGTTGACGGTTGTGGCAGCGCAGGACGGGATGGAGTTGCAAGCCGGTCATGTTTGCGTGGCGGCAGGTTGCCCGGGGCATATGCGTCTACGCTCCAGCACGCCCTACCGGATCGCGGTGGAATCCGGGCCGCTTGTCTCTGGTCATCTGCCATCGGTCGATGCGTTGTTCCAGTCGGCGGTTCGCGTCGGTTCCAACGTTGTGGCAGCACTTTTGACCGGAATGGGCCGCGACGGGGCGGAGGGTTTGCTGCAACTGCGCAAAGCCGGGGCCATCACAATCGGTCAGGATGAAAGTTCAAGTGCGGTTTACGGCATGCCGCGCGCCGCGTGGGAGATTGGGGCCGTGCGCCACCAGTTGCCGCTTGGCGATATTGCCGGTGCCATCCTGCGCGCCTGCGCGACAGACTCGGAAGAAGGGCGGATAGCATCTTGACCGTGGTCACCGACGGAAGGCTGATTTACGTGGTGCAGGGCACTTATTATGTCTCATCCCATCCAGAGACGTCGATGTCGACGGTGCTGGGGTCGTGCATATCGGTGTGTCTGTTTGATCCAGAGGCCGCTGTGGGCGGGATGAACCATTTCCTGTTGCCGGCAGGACGCGGGTCTGAGTCTGGCCATATCAGGTTCGGCGTCAATGCCATTGAAAAGCTGATCAATGAGCTTTTGAAAACCGGTGCTGAAAAGCAAAGACTGCAAGCCAAACTGTTCGGCGGCGCAAGAATGTCGGCAAACCTGGGTGACATTGGCCGTCAGAACGCGGCCTTCACCCACAACTTTCTGGCAAACGAGGGGATTGGGATTGCCTCTGAAAGCGTCGGCGGTCTGTTGGCGCGCAGGGTGATCTTTCGCCCAACCACCGGGCAGGTCAAATTGCTGTTCGTGCAAAGCTCTGAACTGGAATTGAGCGAGGTGCCGCCACCGCGTCCACAACCGCAACCGGGCAGCGTGGTGATGTTCTAACGCCCGCTTGATCGCGCCGGTGCGGCCTGCCAGACTGAACGCGAAGTCAGCGATAGGGTCACCGTGCGCGTTGAGGATGTGGAAACACCGGCCGTTTTGATAGATCTTGATAGGGTCGAGGCGAATATTTTGCACGCTCAAGCCCTGTTCGACCGTCTTGGTAAGGGATTTCGGCCGCACATCAAGACGCACAAGATCCCGTTTCTGGCGCGGTTGCAGGTGAAGGCTGGGGCCATCGGCATTGCCTGCCAAAAAATCTCGGAAGCCGAGGTATTTGCCGGTGAGGGTTTTGACGACATTCTGCTGTGCTTCAACCTGCTTTCGCCGGCCAAGGTTGCGCGGGCGAGGCTTTTGGCCGAGGCGGGGCAGCTTGCCACTGTCGCCGACAATGCCGAGACAATCGCCTGCCTGTCGCAAGGGATGGCCGGTGCCGCTGCACCCCTGCGGGTTCTGATCGAATGTGATACGGGAGCGGGCCGCTGCGGCGTGCAATCTCCACTGGCGGCGCGCGATCTGGCGCGTCTGGTGGCAGCCTCAAAAGGCTTGGTGTTCGGCGGCCTGATGACCTATCCCAAGCCAGACAGTGAGGCGCAGGTGCAGGCGTTTTTGTCTGCCGCGCGTGACCTGATCCTGCCTGATCTGCCGTGTGATACGATTTCAAGCGGCGGCACGCCTTCGATGAGTATGGCTGCGCTTGCACCGTGCATCACGGAATACCGCGCGGGAACATATATTTACAACGACAGGTCACTGGTGGCGCGCGGGGCCTGTACTGTCAGCGACTGCGCTTTGACGGTTCTGTCCACGGTGGTCAGCCGTCCAACTGCTGACCGGGCCATTCTGGATGCGGGATCAAAAACGCTAAGCTCTGACCTGTTCGGCCTATCAGGGTATGGCCTGATCGCGGCCTATCCCGAGGCTTCGATCACCGGCCTGAGCGAAGAGCATGGCCATGTCAGTTTGCAGGGCTGCAAGACGCGGCCGACGGTTGGCGAAAAGGTTCAGGTCATCCCGAACCATGCCTGCGTCGTCAGCAATCTGACCGACCGCGTGATCTTTCACCGGGGCGGCGAGGTGCTGCGCGCCGAACCTGTCGCCGCGCGGGGGCTTGTGGTGTAAGTCATCCATCTGGCCTGCCGGTGCGTAATGCCCTTAGATCGGCGCAAACAGGGGCCCAAAAAGGGGAACGCCATGACACTGATTTACGCCCATTCCGCCGCAACCCTGCACCGCACGCCGCCCGGTCACCCCGAACGTGCGGACCGTATCGCAGCGGTGGAGCGGGGTCTGGCGGGGTTGAAGCTGACCCGCCGGGAGTCTCCGTTGGCGGTTGAGGCGGACCTGCTGCGCTGCCATCCACAATCCCACATCGACGCCGTCCGCAATGCAGAGCCTGTCAGCGGGACAGTCCAGCTTGACCCCGACACCTGGATGTCACCCGGCAGTTGGGAGGCGGCTTTGCGGGCGGTCGGTGGTGCCTGTGCAGCGGTCGATGCTGTGCTGGCGGGTGACGCGAAGACGGCTTTTGTTGTGGCGCGCCCGCCGGGACATCATGCAGAAACCGCCAAACCGATGGGGTTTTGTCTGTTCGGCACTGTGGCGATTGCGGCCAAACATGCGCTGGACCATCACGGGTTAAGTCGCGTCGCGGTGGTGGATTTCGACGTGCATCACGGCAATGGCACGCAGGATTTGCTGTGGAATGAAGCGCGCGCTTTTTTTGCCACCAGCCAGCAGATGCCGCTTTGGCCCGGCACTGGCGAACGCGACGAAACCGGTGCGCATGGCCAGATTCTGAACGTGCCATTGCCGCCGGGAAGTGATGGTGCCGCGATGCGTGCGGCTTATGAGGCAGAGGTCTTTCCCGCTCTGGCCGCCTTTAACCCCGAACTGATCCTGATCAGCGCGGGCTTTGACGCCCATGCTGATGATCCCTTGGCCAACCTCAACTGGCGCGAGGCGGATTTTGCATGGCTGACCCACCGCCTGTGTGATCTGGCCGACGCCCATGCCCAAGGGCGGGTGGTATCCTGTCTGGAAGGCGGTTATGATCTTTCGGCGCTGCAGGCCTCGGTCGTAGCACATGTGGGTGTTTTGCAGGAGCGTGACCTTTGACCGAAAAACCCGTCACCGAGCTGACTTTTGAAGAGGCCATGGCAGAACTTGAAAAGGTCGTCACCCAGCTGGAGCGTGGCGACGTTGCCTTGGAACAGTCGATTGCGCTTTATGAACGCGGGGCGGCGCTGAAGGCGTTGTGCGCGGGCAAGCTGAAAGACGCCGAGGAAAAGGTTGAACTGATCCGCGCCAGTGAAGGCAAGGCCGTCGGCGTTTCGACGGTGGAGGGGATGTGAGCTTTCCTGATATCCTTGCTGCGGATGCCGCTGCCATTCAGGCGCATCTTGCGTCGGTTTTGGCGGATCGGGGCGCTGAACCTGTGCACGAAGCCATGCGGTATGCGCTAAACGGTGGCAAACGTTTGCGCGGGTTTCTGGTGCTGGAAAGTGCGCGTCTGCACGGGCTTTCGGCACAAAGCGCCCTAAGTGCGGCTGCGGCGATAGAGGCGTTGCACGCGTATTCGCTGATCCACGACGATTTGCCCTGCATGGATGACGACGATCTGCGCCGGGGCTTGCCGACGGTTCACAAAAAGTGGGACGAGGCTACGGCGGTTCTGGCCGGTGACGCGCTGCAGACATTGGCGTTTGAACTGCTGTGCGACCCGGCTTTGGGGTCAGAAAAGGTGCGGCTGTCCTTGGTTCTGGGGCTGGCCAAGGCCTCCGGGGCTGAGGGGATGGTGCTGGGGCAGGCGCTGGATATGGCGGCGGAAACGGCTGTTGCGCCGTTAAACCTCGACCAGATCATCCATTTGCAGGCGGGAAAAACCGGCGCGCTGATCCGCTTTGCCGCGATGGCCGGGGCGATCATGGCGGGGGCGGATACGGCAATGCTGGACGGTTATGCGCGGGCTTTGGGTCTGGCGTTTCAGATTGCCGACGACATTCTGGACGTGACCGGTGACCCGGCCAAGGCGGGCAAGCGGCTTGGCAAGGATGCTGCGGCGGGCAAGGCGACCTTTGTTTCCTTGCTTGGGCTGGACGGTGCCAAGGCGCGGGCGGCTGATCTGGTGGCCGAGGCCGAGACGTGTTTGGCACTCTACGGGACAAAGGCCGCGACCCTGAACGCTGCGGCGCGCTTCGTGATTTCGCGGGAAAGTTGAACAGACCATGGCAGATCGTCCGATCACTCCAACTTTGGACCGCGTGCATTTGCCCGCCGACATGAAGGCGCTGTCTGACCGCGAGCTGCGGCTTTTGGCAGATGAGGTGCGGGCTGAAACCATCTCTGCCGTGTCGGTGACGGGCGGGCATCTGGGCGCGGGTCTGGGCGTGGTGGAACTGACGGTCGCCCTGCACGCCGTCTTTGACACGCCCCGTGACAAGCTGATCTGGGATGTCGGCCACCAATGCTATCCTCATAAAATTTTGACCGGGCGGCGCGACCGTATCCGCACCTTGCGGACTGAGGGCGGCTTGTCAGGGTTCACCAAACGCAGCGAATCGCCCTATGATCCGTTCGGGGCGGCGCACAGTTCGACCTCTATCTCGGCAGCGCTGGGGTTTGCGATGGCGGCAGACCTGGGCGGCGATCCGGGCGATGCGATTGCAGTGATCGGCGATGGCTCTATGTCGGCCGGCATGGCGTTTGAGGCGATGAACAACGCGGGTGCCCTGAAAAAGCGGCTGTTCGTGATCCTGAATGACAATGAGATGTCGATTGCGCCGCCGGTCGGGGCGCTGTCCAGCTATCTGTCGCGTCTTTATGCCGGGGCACCGTTTCAAGAGATCAAGCAGGCCGCCAAGGGCATGGTCAGCCTGCTGCCAGAGCCGTTTCAAGAAGGTGCGCGACGGGCCAAGGAAATGCTTAAGGGCATGACGGTCGGCGGCACCCTGTTTGAAGAGCTTGGCTTTTCCTATATCGGTCCGATAGATGGCCACGACCTTGACCAGCTTTTGCCGGTTTTGCGCACTGTGAAGGCGCGCGCCACCGGGCCGATGCTGATTCACGTGATCACCAAAAAGGGCAAAGGCTATCCACCCGCAGAAATGGCCGCCGACAAGGGCCATGCCCGCGCCAAGTTCGATGTGGTGACCGGCGAGCAGAAGAAAACCCCGTCCAACGCGCCGTCCTATACCAAGGTTTTCGCGCAAGCCCTGATCCGCGAGGCAGAGGCTGACAGCAAGATCGTCGCCGTCACCGCCGCGATGCCGGACGGCACCGGGCTCGATTTGTTTGCGGGCCGTTTTCCCAAGCGGATGTTTGACGTGGGCATTGCCGAACAGCACGCCGTCACCTTCTGTGCCGGGTTGGCTGCGGGTGGGATGAAGCCGTTTTGTACGATTTACTCGACCTTTCTGCAGCGCGGCTATGATCAGGTTGTGCATGATGTGGCGATCCAACGGCTGCCGGTGCGTTTTGCCATCGACCGGGCTGGTCTGGTCGGTGCGGATGGCGCGACCCATGCCGGGGCGTTTGACGTGGCCTTTCTTGCCAACCTGCCCGGTTTTGTCGTGATGGCTGCGGCGGATGAGGCGGAACTGGTCCACATGGTCGCCACCGCTGCCGCCCACAACTCCGGCCCCATCGCGTTCCGTTATCCGCGTGGTGACGGTGTGGGCGTTGAACTGCCAGCCAAGGGCGTTCCATTGGAAATCGGCAAGGGTCGCATCATCCGCCAAGGGGCCCGCGTCGCCCTGTTGTCGTTTGGCACCCATCTGTCAGAGGTTCTGAAGGCCGCCGAATCTCTGGCACAGCGCGGCTTGCCACCGACTGTGGCTGATGCCCGCTTTGCCAAACCGCTGGACCGCGACCTGATCCTGCACCTTGCCAGCACGCACGAGGCGCTGATCACGATTGAAGAGGGCGCGATTGGCGGCTTTGCCAGTCATGTCGCACACCTGCTGGCCGAAGAGGGCATCTTCGACAGGGGGCTGAAGTTCCGGTCGATGGTTTTGCCCGACAGCTTCATTGACCAGGCTTCACCCGAGGCGATGTACCGCGTTGCCGGGATGGAAGCACCGCAGATCGAGGCAAAGGTGCTGGAAACCCTGGGTGTGGCCGTGGTGGGTATGCGCGCCTAGCACCACAGTCATATAGGCCCGCAAGCTGCACAGCGCGGCCAGCGCCACGTCCCATTCGCAGGCCTTGATTGCCGACGTTCGCCGACAATCAGGCAACGATTGCAGGAGGTTAACCCCTCACGCCCCGCTCACACCCGATCACCAAGCCGTGCTTCACGTCATTGCCATTGGCGCGTGAGGGACTTCTTCGCCTACCCCTTGGCCTGCCGCAGGGACGCGGTGTACCAATACGGGATCAGATCATGAAACTCACTTTTGTTGCCGCTGCCTTCGCCCTTCTCGCCGCTCCGGTTTTCGCCGACACGATGGCGCCCGACATGACCAAAATGATGTGCAAGGACCTGATGGCCGCTGACGAAGCTGGCATGATGGCTGCTGGCGTCGCTGCCAAAGGCATGATGAAGGACGACGCCAAGATGCAGGCGATGTCCGACGCCGACGTGACCATGGCTGCCGAGACCGCTTGCAAAGCGCATCCGGACGCAATGGTCATGGACGCAATGCACATGTAAGACTGCCGTGGCGCGGCTGTGACGGCCGCGCCACACCACGTTGAGGACAATTTGAACATTCGCTATGTCAGCCTTGAAGGCCGGGGCCGGACCGATGCCTGCGTTACCGCCGCTGTGCGTCTGATCCAGAAAAGTGGGCTAAGGCTTGCCGGGACCTTTGCGCTGGAATGCGATGATCCGTCTTGCGACATGCTGTTACAGGTCTTGCCGGATGGCCCGGTGATCCGCATCAACCAGAACCTTGGGCGCGAGGCGAAGGGTTGTCGTCTGGACGGCGATGCGTTGGAACAGGCGGTGATGGCAGTCACCCTGCGCACAAAAGACGCGCAACTGCTGATCGTCAATAAGTTCGGTAAACTTGAGGCGTCTGGCCGGGGCTACGTGCCGCTGATCGTTCAGGCCCTTGACCGGGGCCTGCCGGTTCTGATCGGTGTCAGCGCGCTGAACCTGCCCGATCTTCAGACTTTTGCGGGCGACCTAGCTAGTCCGCTGCCCGAAAACCCCCAGGCGATTGCGGACTGGGCATTAGGTTCAGCCTAACCAAAGCTGAGATTTTTTGTTCTTTGATTTAAGCAAGACCTTCGGCAAAGTCAGCCTCAGCTTTTAAGATGGGGACGCTGAACACATGCACACTAAGCCGGTCGAAAAGGTCGAGGCGCTGGTCGTCGGTGCTGGCCAAGCCGGTGTCGCGATGAGCGAGCATCTGTCCCGCTGCGGCATCCCACATCTTGTGCTGGAACGCAGCCGGATCGCCGAACGCTGGCGGTCAGAGCGGTGGGATTCGCTGGTCGCCAATGGCCCGGCCTGGCATGATCGCTTTCCCGGGATGGCGATTCCCGGTGCGGGTCCAGAGGATTTTGTCGGCAAGGAAGCGGTGGCCGACTACTTCGTGGCCTATGCCGACCAGATCGCGGCCCCAATCCGCTGTGGCGTCAGCGTCACCAATGTCAGCCGTCTGTCGGGGCAATCCGGCTTTCGGGTGGAAACCTCGCAGGGCGTGATCGAGGCGAACTATGTCGTGGCCGCAACCGGCCCGTTCCAACGCCCGGTGATCCCTGCAGTGGTGCCGCAGGAAAGCGGGCTGACGCAGATGCACTCTTGCGCCTATCGCAACCCCGCACAACTGCCTGACGGGGCGGTGCTTGTGGTCGGCGCAGGCTCTTCCGGTGCGCAGATCGCGGCGGAATTGCAGGACGCGGGGCGCAAGGTCTATCTGTCGATGGGCCCGCATGGTCGCCCGCCGCGCAGTTACCGGGGCCGTGATTTTGTCTGGTGGCTGGGCGTGCTGAACAAATGGGATACCGAATCGGTGCCCGGGGTGAAGCATGTCACGATCGCCGTCAGCGGGGCGCTTGGCGGCCACACCGTCGATTTCCGCAATCTGGCCGCGCAGGGCATGACGTTGTTGGGCCGCACCGCCGGTTTTGACGACGGTGTTCTGCACTTTGCACCAGACCTGCCCGCGAATCTCGCGAAAGGTGATGCCGACTACCTTTCGCTGCTGGATCAGGCCGACGC
>JBBRKS010000151.1:0-9659 GCA_038231775.1 Rhodobacterales bacterium
GAAAAGGCCCGATCGCGTTCACCGAACGCCGTGTGGCGGACGTGAAAGCCCCGGGCATCATCCCGCGCCAGTCGGTGCATGAACCAATGGCGACCGGCCTGAAAGCCGTTGACGCCATGATCCCAATCGGTCGTGGCCAACGCGAACTGATCATCGGCGACCGTCAGACCGGCAAAACCGCCGTCGCCCTGGACGCCATTCTGAACCAAAAGGTCTACAACGACGCCGCGGGCGACGATGAAGGCAAAAAGCTGTACTGCATCTATGTCGCCATCGGGCAAAAACGCTCCACCGTGGCGCAGTTGGTCAAGAAGCTGGAAGAAACCGGTGCCATGGCCTACACGGTCATCGTGGCCGCCACCGCCTCTGACCCGGCACCCATGCAGTTTCTGGCCCCGTTTGCCGCAACCGCGATGGGTGAATTCTTCCGCGACAATGGTCGCCACGCGCTGATGATCTATGACGATCTGTCCAAGCAGGCCGTCGCTTACCGTCAGATGTCGCTGTTGCTGCGCCGCCCGCCGGGCCGTGAAGCTTATCCGGGCGACGTGTTCTATCTGCACTCGCGCCTGTTGGAGCGTTCGGCCAAACTGAACGCCGAAAACGGTTCGGGCTCGTTGACCGCGTTGCCGATCATCGAAACGCAGGGTGGCGACATTTCGGCGTTTATCCCAACCAACGTGATTTCGATCACCGATGGCCAGATTTTCCTTGAGAGCGAACTGTTCTACCAAGGCATCCGTCCGGCGGTGAACACCGGTCTGTCGGTGTCGCGTGTCGGATCGTCCGCCCAGACCAATGCCATGAAGTCGGTGGCTGGCAAGGTGAAGCTGGAACTGGCGCAGTACCGCGAAATGGCGGCCTTTGCGCAGTTCGGTTCTGACCTTGATGCCTCGACCCAGGCCCTGCTGAACCGCGGTGCGCGCCTGACCGAATTGATGAAGCAACCGCAATACGCGCCCTTGACCAACGCGGAAATCGTTTGCGTGATCTTCGCCGGGGCCAACGGGTTCCTCGACAAGGTGCCGGTCAAGGATGTGGGCCGCTATGAAGCGGGTCTGTTGAAGCATCTGCGCACCAAGGGCGCTGCTTTGCTGGCCGACATCACCATGAAAGACCGCAAGGTTGCCGGCGATCTGGAAAAAGCCATCCGGGCCGAAATCAGCGCTTTCGCCAAAGACTTCGCGTAATTTGGGCCCGGGAGCAGCAAAATGCCCAGCTTGAAGGACCTCAAGAACCGGATCAGCAGCGTGAAGAACACGCGCAAGATCACCAAGGCGATGCAGATGGTCTCTGCGGCGAAACTGCGCCGTGCCCAGGACGCAGCCGAAGCCGCCCGGCCCTATGCCGAGCGGATGGCGGCGGTCATGGCAACGCTTGCCGCCTCGGTCGGAACCAGCGACGGCGCGCCCCGGCTTTTGGCCGGGAGCGGGTCTGACAAGGTGCAACTTCTGGTCGTCATGACCTCGGAACGTGGGCTTTGTGGTGGTTTCAACACGACCATCGTCCGTCTGGCCAAAGCCAAGGTTGCCGAACTGCTTGCGGCTGGCAAGACGGTCAAGATTCTGACCGTCGGCAAAAAGGGGCGCGAACAGATGCGCCGCGAATACAGCCAGTACTTTGTTGGCCATGTCGATCTGGGCGGCGTCAAACGGGTCGGCTATGCCAATGCGCGTGACGTGGCCCGCGACGTGCTCGCCCGGTTCGAACAGGGCGAATGCGATGTGGTCACGCTGTTTTACAACCGCTTCCAATCGGTGATCAGTCAGGTCCCGACCGCACAGCAGGTCATCCCGGCCAAGTTCGAAGGGGTGGCCCCGGCCTCGGCGTCCTATGAATACGAACCGTCGGAAGAAGAAATCCTTGCCGACCTTCTGCCGCGTGCCGTGGCGACCCAGGTCTTCACCGCGCTTCTGGAAAATGCCGCCTCTGAACAGGGTGCCCGGATGAGCGCCATGGACAATGCCACCCGCAACGCGGGCGACATGATCAACAAGATGACCATCGTCTACAACCGCTCGCGTCAGGCTGCGATCACCAAAGAACTTATCGAAATCATTTCGGGCGCCGAGGCGCTCTGAGGAACCGGAGAGACGAATATGTCACAAGGCAAAATCACCCAGGTGATCGGCGCCGTGGTCGACGTGCAGTTCGATGGCGCGCTGCCGGCGATTCTGAACGCTGTGATCACCGATAACAACGGCAAGAAACTGGTGATGGAAGTCGCCCAGCACCTTGGTGAAAACACGGTGCGCTGCATCGCAATGGACTCGTCCGAAGGGCTGGTGCGCGGCGCTTTGGTGACCGACAGCGGCGCGCCGATTTCGGTGCCGGTGGGGGACTGCACGCTGGGCCGCATCCTGAACGTGATCGGTGAACCGGTTGACGAAAAGGGTCCGGTTGTCGCGACCGAGTACCGCTCGATCCACCAAAAGGCCCCGACCTTTGCAGAGCAGGCCACCGAATCGCTGGTTCTGGTGACCGGGATCAAGGTCATCGACCTGTTGGCCCCCTATGCCAAAGGCGGCAAGATCGGTCTGTTCGGCGGCGCTGGCGTGGGCAAGACGGTTCTGATCATGGAACTGATCAACAACATCGCCAAAGTGCACTCTGGCTATTCGGTGTTCGCCGGTGTGGGCGAACGTACCCGTGAGGGCAATGACCTATACCACGAGATGATCGACTCCAAGGTCATCGACCTGGACGACATGACCAAGTCGAAAGTGGCCTTGGTTTACGGCCAGATGAACGAACCGCCGGGTGCACGTCTGCGCGTGGCTCTGACCGGCCTGACGATTGCCGAACAGTTCCGCGACCAGTCCGGCACCGACGTTTTGTTCTTTGTGGACAACATCTTCCGCTTCACCCAAGCCGGTTCGGAAGTGTCAGCCCTGTTGGGTCGTATCCCGTCTGCTGTGGGCTATCAGCCGACCTTGGCGACCGACATGGGTATGCTGCAGGAACGCATCACCTCGACCAAGAACGGCTCGATCACTTCGGTGCAGGCGATCTATGTGCCTGCCGATGACTTGACCGACCCGGCACCTGCCACGTCCTTCGCCCACCTCGATGCGACCACCAACCTGTCGCGTGCGATTTCGGAACTGGGCATCTACCCGGCCGTTGACCCGTTGGACTCGACCTCACGTCTGATGGACCCGCTGGTTGTGGGTCAGGAACATTATGACGTGGCGCGTTCGGTTCAGATGATTCTGCAACGCTACAAATCGCTGCAGGACATCATCGCCATCCTTGGCATGGACGAACTCAGCGAGGACGACAAACTGACGGTCGCCCGCGCGCGGAAGATTCAGCGCTTCTTGTCGCAACCCTTCGACGTGGCGAAAATCTTCACCGGGTCGGACGGCGTGCAGGTGCCGCTGGAGGTGACCATCGCCTCGTTCAAGGCGGTTGTTGCAGGCGAATACGACCACCTGCCCGAAGCGGCCTTCTACATGGTTGGCGGCATCGAAGAAGTGAAGGCCAAGGCTCAGCGTCTCGCTGCGGCTGCGGCCTAAGGGGGCGCGATGGCAGGCACCCTGCAATTCGACCTTGTCAGTCCAGAACGCCGTCTGGCGTCGATGGCCGCCACAGAGGTTCAGATCCCCGGTGCCGAGGGTGACCTGACCGCGATGGAGGGGCACGCGCCCGTTCTGGTCGGTCTGCGCCCCGGCATCCTGCGCGCGTCTGGTGCGGCAGGCTCTACCGCCTATGTCGTGACCGGCGGGTTTGCCGAAATCGGTGCGACGGGCGTGACGGTGTTGGCCGAACTTGCAGTTCCGCTGGCAGAGGCGACGCCAGCGATGATGGACAAGCTGCTGTCAGACGCCTCCGAAGCAGCAGCCGTGAACCCGGATCGTGACGCTGCCGACAAGACGGTGGCTGATCTTGTGGCGTTGAAGGCAGCGCTTGGCGCACACTGATAAGTTGTGGCGAAAAAGTCTTACGAAGGGCCTCGCATTTGCGAGGCCTTTCATTTGTTGACGTTTTCTTGACTAAGTTTACCGCTAGTGTGGTGCTAAAGGCGAGTTAACTATGAAACGCATATCGACGGGCAGTATGGGCATCTCACAGGGCAGCAAGGTCCTGTTTTCCGATTTCGCGGATGGGGGGGTCATGTGGACCGGTCAGGGCAACCGGGAAAGCCGTCACGTCGTCGCCTTCAAAGAGCCATTCCGCGACGCGCCTTCGGTGATGGTGGGCATCTCGATGTGGGATATTGACCACAGGAACACCTCCCGCGCCGATATCACCGCAGAAAACATCACGCGCGATGGCTTCGATCTGGTGTTCCGCACCTGGGGCGATACCCGGGTCGCCCGCATCCGCGCCAATTGGACGGCGATTGGCGCCCTGTTCGACGATGACGACTGGGACATCGATTAGTTGCCCGCACAAATGCTTGGCAGCCCGCTGCTTAGGCTGTAATCGCAGCGGGGTAATCCAACTTCCCATGGGGTCCGCGGTTTGGAAAAGGCAATCAACATCGTCGTCTCGCACCCAGCCAGGCTGATCGCGGTCGGCCTGCCGAAATGTGGCTCCAGCACCTTGGTTGAGGTCTTCTTGCGCATGTCAAACTTCAACCCGCGCCCGCGCAAGGAACGTGAGTTTGCTTTGAAAGTACGGCGAAACGGCGAGTTGGCGAGGGCGGGAATGGAATACCATTCCGGCCCGGTGTCCGACATCGCCCAAGTGACCGCCAAGAACCCCGGTTACAAGGTCTTTTCGATCATCCGCAATCCCTATGACCGGATCTACTCGGCCTATTTCAACAAGTTGAACCGCTACACCGGTCGCTACCGTCCGGGCCTGTACTGGCGCGGTCGTCTTGCCATGCTGAAAGGTGGCCCGAAAGCGTGGGGTCGGGTCGAGGTCGGCAATCTTGATTCGCACAAATCCGTGAGTTTTGACGATTTTCTGGCCGAGCTTGACCGTCTTGGCGTCGCCATCGACCCGCATTTTGATCTGCAGGTCCGCCTGTTGGACTTTGACAATATCCACTATAACCGCCTGTTGAGATTGGAACAGATGGGCGGCACGCTTTACCCCCTGCTGCAGGAATTTGGCGTCCCGCCTGAGATGCTGGCCCGGCTGGACGCGGTGCCGACCGCCAACAAGCGGATGGACAAACCCGGCGCCGAACCTTGGCTGACCCCGGCGAACAAGGCTCTGATGGACAAGCTTTACGCCGAGGATTTCGCCAAGCTGGACGTCGCCTGAAAGCGGTGAGCCTGAATTTCAGGGACGCTGGTACATGCCCTCATAGATCGGGACCAACGTTTCCGTCTCAAACAGCGACGACACCGACGTGCCGTTCCAGATGTTCAGGATGGCTTGGGCAAACATCGGGGCGGTCGGCACGATGCGGATGTTGGCGGCTTTGCGCACATCTTCGGTCGGCTCGATGGAATCGGTGATCACCAGCGACTTCATCGCCGAACTGGTCACCCGTGCCACGGCACCCTTCGACAAAACACCATGCGTGATATAAGAATGCACCTCTGTCGCACCGCTTTTCATCAACAAATCCGCTGCCTTGCACAAAGTGCCCGCGGTATCCGCAATGTCGTCAACGATGATGCAGACCTTGCCTTCGACATTGCCGATCAGGGTCATTTCGGCCACTTCGCCTTCCTTTTCACGCCTCTTGTCGACGATGGCCAACGGCGCATTGATCCGTTTGGCCAGTTCCCGAGCCCGCGCCACACCGCCCACATCAGGCGAGATCACCATGATATCGGACATCCGTCCCTTGAAGTTATGCTCGATATCCAGCGCAAAAATCGGTGAGGCATACAGGTTGTCGACCGGAATGTCGAAAAACCCCTGAATTTGTGCGGCATGCAGGTCCAGCGTCAGAACCCGGTCAATCCCGGCTTCGGTGATCATGTTGGCGACCAGTTTGGCGGTGATCGGCGTGCGCGCCTTGGACCGGCGGTCTTGCCTTGCATAGCCGAAATACGGGATCACTGCGGAAATCCGATCCGCTGACGACCGGCGCAGGGCGTCGGCCATGATCAGCAATTCCATCAGGTTGTCGTTCGCCGGGTTCGACGTCGGCTGAATGATGTACATATCCTCACCCCGGACATTCTCAAACACCTCAACGAAAATCTCGGCGTCATTGAAGCGTTCCACCCGCGCTTCGACAAGGTTGACGGACATGCCGCGATGCATCGACATCCGGCGGGCGATGGCCTTTGCCAAAGTCATGTTGGCGTTGCCGGCGATTAGCTTGGGTTCGGTGATGACGGGCATGTGCTATCCTTGCGCTTAGGGTCGGCGAGGGGGCCTGCGTGACGGATTCGTGACGTTGACACCGCTTATCAACCTTCTAGGGTCTTTGAAAGCCAAGGGAGTGGGGACGCGTCAGATGGTCCAGATAGATTACTTTTTCGCGACGATTTCGCCGTTTTGTTACCTGATGGGCGACCGGCTTGAGGCGGTTGCCAAAAGACATGGGGCGACGATCCGCTATATCCCGCTGGACGGCCCGGCGCTGTTTCCGCGCACCGGGGGCAAGGTGCTGGCCGAACGGCATGACAGCCGCAAAGACTACCGGTTGCAGGAATTGCGCCGCTGGTCCAAACGGTTGGGTATGAAGCTGGACATGAAGCCCGCGTATTTTCCGGTGAACCCCGCGCCGTCGTCTTATGCCGTGCTGGCGGCGATCAAGGCGGGTGGGGGCGATCTGGCGGGGCTTGTGCAGGCTTTTCCGCGTGCCGTCTGGGCCGAGGGGCGCAATGTCGCCGAAGATGATGTGATAAAGGCGATCCTGTCCGAACATGGCTTTGATCCGGCGATTGCCGACCGTTACATGATGCAGGCCGCAGATGCCTACGCCAGCAACCTGGATGAGGCGGTGCTGCGCGGCGTCTTCGGTGTGCCCTTCATGATTGTGGGGGACGAAAGGTTCTGGGGTCAGGACCGGCTTGACGACCTTGACCTGCATCTGGCCGGAAAACTTTGAATGCCTGAAGATTTGACCGTGCAAGACGTGACCCTGATGCCGCCGCACCGCATCTGGGATCGTGGTGGTGCGCGCCCGGTGCTGGCGCTGCACTGCTCGCTCGCGCATTCCGGCGCGTGGAACGGTCTGGCAGAGCGTTTGGCGCGGGTAACCCTGACCGCCACTGACCAGATTGGTCACGGCAAGGCTGCCCCTTGGGACGGTGTGCAGGATCTGCACGGGCAAGCAACCGAAGCGTCAATTCTTATGGCGGAGCGGCTGGGGCAGGGCCAACCGATTGATCTGATGGGGCATTCCTTTGGTGCGACAGTGGCGCTGCGACTGGCACTGACCCGACCCGATCTGGTGCGCTCTTTGACATTGATCGAGCCCGTGATCTTTGCCGCTGCCCGTGCGCAGCCCGCCTATGCCAGCTTTCGCGCCCGCCATCTGGAGTTCGCCCGTCTGATCAAACTCGGCCAACGCGAGGCCGCTTTGCGCCAATTCCACAGCGATTGGGGCACTGGTGATACGCTGGAATCGCTGCCCGACCGGACCCGCAGCTACATGTTGGACCGCATCCATCTGATCGAGGCGCAGAACCCGGTCCTGTTGGACGATGCCGCCAGCATGTTGCGCCCCGGCGGGCTGGAGGGGCTGACCGTGCCGGTCCTGTTGGTCGAAGGTGCGAAGAGCCCGCCGATCATCGCGGCGGTTCACAAGGACTTGGCGCACCGCTTGCCGCAGGTCCAACGGCTGACGGTGGCGGGCGCCGGGCACATGGTTTCCATCACCCATGCCGGGGTACTTGCGCCGATCGTGCAGGCCCATCTCGACGCGAGTTAAATCGGCAAAGCGGGAGGCCAGCCCCCCGCACCCCCCGGAGTATTTGGACCTGAATGAAGGAAATCAGGGTCTTAGGGCATCCAGAACCGCATCGACATCGGCGTCGTTGGTCGACCAGCTGGCGACGAGGCGGCCGGATTCCACACCTTCAGGTGCGGGCATCGGGTAGTAGATCGCCCCCTTGGCAGCAGCCCTTGCGTTGGTGCCAAGGGGCCAAAGCGGGAAAAGCATGTTGGCCGGGGCGGGGTGCAACAGGCTGGTGCCCGGAATTTGCGCCAGACCTTCCACAAGGCGTGCACCCATGGCGTTGGCCTGGCGCGCCAGCCGCAGCCACAAGTCGCCGGACAGGTAAGCCTCCATCTGCGCGGACAAAAAGCGGTGCTTGGAGAACAGGTGCCCGGCGCGTTTGCGGCGCAATTCCAGCTCCCACGCCTTTGCCGGGTCAAACAGCACGACCGCCTCAACTCCAAGACAACCATTCTTTGTGCCGCCCAACGACAACACGTCGATCCCGGCCTGCCACGTCATCTGCGCGGGGCTGGCGCCAGTGGCCACCAAAGCGTTGGCAAAGCGCGCGCCGTCAAGGTGGCAGGGCAGGTTGTGCGCCTTGGCAACCGCGGTCAAAGCCGCGATTTCGGCGGGTGTGTAGACGGTGCCGGCCTCTGTCACGTTGGTCAGGGTCAGCATGCCGCGCTGCACGCCGTGCACGCCAGCCTCCCCCACCCTTGCGAGGGCGGCGGTCAAAGTGGCGGGGGTCATTTTACCGTGATCCCCCGCGACCGGGATCATCTTGGCACCACCAGAGAAAAACTCCGGTGCGCCGCATTCGTCAACCGCAGCATGGGCGTCGACATGGGCAAAGGCAGCCGACCATGGCGGGGTCAGCAGGGCGATGGCAAGCGAGTTGGCGGCGGTGCCGGTGGCGACCAGATAAACGTCGGCCTCGGGTGCGTCAAACACTTGACGCACAACGGTTTTCACCCGAGCCATGATGGGGTCGGCACCGTAACTGCGGGCATAACCGTCATTGGCGCGGGTGACTGCGGCGATGATTTCAGGGGCGGCGCCAGAGCCGTTGTCAGAGGCAAAGAACATCAGGGTCTTTCATCTATCACATATTCGTCCCACAAATCCTCGGGGACTTCGACTTCGGAGACGGTCCAGCCACGCACCGAAATGCCCTCGGCATGGGTGCTTTCAGGATCGCCGGTTAAAAGCGGGTGCCAGTCGGGCAGGGATTTGCCCTCGTACAGCAAGCGGTAGGCGCAGGTGTGCGGCATCCAGTAGGCGATTTTCGGCAGCGTCTTGGGTGAAAGCCGAACACATTCAGGGACATACTGGTGGCGCGTTTCATATTTGGTGCAGCGGCAGGTCTGGCCGTCCAGCAATTTGCAGGCGACGCGGGTGAATTCCACCTCGCCGGTGTCTTCGTATTCCAGCTTGTTCAGGCAGCATTTGCCGCAGCCGTCGCACAGCGCCTCCCATTCGGGGGCGGTCAGTTTGGCGAGGGGCAGGGTCCAGAATTTGGGGCGAAGGGCTGTCATGCGGGGCAGAGTGCCGGGAAATTGGGGAAATGGGAAGTCAGGAAAGGATCGCGCGCGCGCGTTGGCAGTCGGCGGCCATCTGGTCCATCAGGGCAGGCAGGCCGTCAAATTTCATCTCGGGGCGCAGGTAGTCGACAAGGGCGACCGACAGGTGCTGGCCGTACAAATCGCCTGTGAAATCAAACAGGAAGGTCTCAAGGTTGGGCAGGTTGGTGCCGAACATCGGGCGCACGCCAAGGCTGGCCGCACCGATGTAGTCGCCGATCTGCGGGCCGGTCAGGATTTTGACGCGGACCGCATAGACGCCGAGTTTTGGCAGA
>JBBRKS010000152.1:0-9659 GCA_038231775.1 Rhodobacterales bacterium
CTACCGCGAGAATTACGCGACCCAGAACCAGTTGAAGAAAATGGCCAGCGTGCAGGACGAAATCGCCGCCCTGCGCGACGAGATTGCCATGCAAAAGGCCGAATGGGCCTATCTGAATCGCCCCGACCGCCTGCGCGATCTGGCGGCGATGAACTTTGACCGGCTTGGCCTGATGCCGATGGGGCCACAGCAGTTGGGCACCGCCGCCGAAATCATCCTGCCAGCGCCCAAGCCCCTTGTCATCACCGGGGCAGTGCAAACCCAAGGCGCGCTGGACCTGCCAGTCGTCCAAGGCCCTGATGGAGAGCAAGTGCCATGATCCGCACCCCGCTGCGCCCGCTCGCCCGGATACTTGAGGCGCGCTCCAAGGGCGAAAATCCCGATGTGATCGAAAAGGAAAACCTTGCGATCCGCAATGATGCCTTGCGCGACAAATCCCGCGCCCGGGCCGAACGGCGGCTGATGCTGCTGGCCTTTGGCTTTTTCATCGCCTTTTCGGTGATCGGGGCGCGGATGGGCACGCTTGCCGCATCGACCCCAACCGAACCGCGTGCGGCGGCTGGTGGGTCAGAGATTACAGCCCAACGCTCTGATATCCTTGACCGCAATGGCCGCATTCTGGCCACCAACATGCTGACCCACTCGCTGTATGCCCAGCCCCGCGACATGGTCGACCCGGTTCACGCCGCTACTGAACTGGCCGCGATTTTCCCCGAACTGGATGCGAAGGCGCTGGAACGCCGCTTTACCGATGGCCGCAGTTTCATGTGGGTGCGCAAGGTTTTGTCGCCCGAACAGATGCAGAAGGTGCACGAAATCGGCGACCCCGGCCTGTATTTCGGCCCGCGTGAGATGCGCCTTTACCCCAACGGCAACCTTGCAGCCCACGTTCTGGGCGGTGCCGCCTTTGGGGCTGAGGGTGTGGACTCGGCTGAGGTGATTGGTACGGCGGGGCTAGAGGCTGCCCTTGAACCGCGGCTAAGCGACCCGGCGCAATCCTCATCGCCCTTGACCTTGTCCATCGACCTGACCCTGCAGGCCGCCGTGGAAGAGGTGCTGGCGACCGGCATGCACACCCTGCATGCCAAAGGGGCCGCCGCAATCTTGATGGATGTGCACACCGGTGAGGTGTTGGCGATGTCCAGCCTGCCCGATTTTGACCCCAACGACCGGGGTGCGATTGATCCGACCAAAGACCCGTCCGACAACCCGTTGTTCAACCGCGCAGTGCAGGGGGTCTACGAACTCGGCTCGACCTTCAAGATATTTGCGGTCGCACAGGCGATGGACCTTGGCCTTGTGACGCCCGACACCTTGATCGACACCAAACAGCCGATGATCTACGACGGGTTCCGCATCAATGAGTTTGATGGCCACAACTACGGCCCGACCAAAAGCGTGTCCGACGTGATTGCCGTGTCATCCAACATCGGGGCGGCGCATATCGGGCTGATGATCGGGGGGGTGCGCCAGCAGGCGTTCCTGAAGACCATGGGCCTGCTGGACCCGCCGCAGATCGAACTGGCAGAGGCACCTTCGGCCCGCGCTTTGGTTCCGAAAAACTGGTCAGGCATCGTGACAGTGACCGCGTCCTATGGCCACGGCGTGTCGACCAGCCTGCTCAACCTTGCGGCGGCCTATGCGACAATTGGCAATGGCGGGGTCAAGGTGACGCCGACGCTGCTGCATTTCGACCACCATGTCCCCGGCCCGCGTGTCATCACCGAAGCCACCGCCAAGGCCTGCGTCCTGATGATGCGCCGCGTGGTGACCGACGGCACGGCAACCTTCGCCGATGTGCCGGGCTATGCGGTCGCGGGCAAGACGGGCACAGCGGAAAAGCCGCGCAAGGGGGGTGGGTATGACAAGGAAAAGGTGATCAACACCTTCGCCTCGGTCTTTCCGGCCAATGACCCGAAATATGTGCTGGTGGTGACGCTGGATGAACCGGTGGAAACCGCCGGGTTGAAACCGCGCCGCACGGCGGGGTACACGGCGGTGCCGGTGGCCGGAGAGATCATCCGCCGCATCGGCCCCCTGGTCGGCCTGCGCCCGCAGATCGAAGGCGGCACCGTGATCGCCGTGAACGTCGCCGCCAAAGACCCGGTGGCGCAGGAGTAAGCAGCCGATGTCCGCGCCCCGCCAGCAGGCCAAGCCCCTTTCTTATCTCGGCCTGTCCGCCCGGGCGGGCCGTGATCCGGTGCTGACTGGTCTGACCGCCGACAGCCGTGCCGTGCGCCCCGGGTTTATGTTTGCCGCTTTGCCGGGAAGTGCGGCGCACGGGGCCACGTTCATTCAGGCCGCCATCGCTGCCGGCGCCTCGGCCATCCTGACGGACAGCCTCGGCGCCAGCCTCGCGACTTCCGCGCTCGACGCAGCGCCCGTGGCCCTTGTGGTGGCCGAAGACCCGCGTGAAGCCTTGGCCCGCGCCGCCGCCCTGTGGTACGGCGCGCAGCCCGAAACCATGGTTGCGGTGACGGGCACCAACGGCAAAACCTCAACCGCGACCTTCTGCCGCCAGATCTGGATGCAGCTTGGTCATGCCGCAATCAACATCGGCACCACCGGGGTTGAGGGCGCATGGGCCGCCCCCTCTGCCCACACCACGCCCGACCCTTTGACCCTGCACAAGATGCTGGCCGAGGCCGCCGCCGCCGGTGTGACCCATGCCGCGATGGAGGCGTCCAGCCACGGCCTTGACCAGCGCCGTCTGGATGGGGTGCGCCTGAAAGCGGCAAGCTTCACCAACTTCACGCAAGACCATCTGGACTATCACAAGACGTTTGAGGCCTATTTCGCTGCCAAAGCGGGCCTGTTCACCCGCCTTTTGCCGCCCGAAGGCACCGCCGTCCTGAACCTGAACGACCCCAAGGTTGCCGAACTTGCCGCCCTGATCCGGGGCAGGGGCCAGGACCTCATCACCGTCGGCCACGCCCCTGAAGCCGATCTGCGCATCCTTGCCCAACGCTTTGACGCCACCGGACAGGACCTGCGCCTGTCCTTCAAGGATATCACCTACCAGACCCGCCTGTCGCTGATCGGTGGCTTTCAGGCCGAGAATGTGACCCTCGCCGCTGCATTGGTTATCGCGGCGGGTGAAGCGGCGGGCGATGTCTTTGCAAGCCTGCCCGATCTGACTGGCGTGCGCGGCCGCATGCAACTCGCTGCCACCCGCAAGAACGGTGCCTCGGTGTTTGTCGATTATGCCCATACGCCGGACGCCGTCGCAACCGCGTTGCAAGCCCTGCGCCCGCATGTCCTTGGCCGCATCGTGATTGTGTTTGGCGCAGGCGGCGACCGCGACCGCACCAAGCGGCCCCTGATGGGCGCTGCGGCGCGTGACCACTCCGACATCCAGTTTGTCACCGACGACAACCCGCGTTCGGAAGACCCCACCACCATCCGCGCCGCCATCCTTTCCGCCTGTCCCGAAGCGAATGAGGTTGGTGACCGCGCCGAGGCCATCCTGCGCGGTGTCGATGCGCTTGGTCCCGGCGACGCCCTGCTGATCGCTGGCAAGGGGCACGAGACGGGGCAAGTGATCAAGGGTGACATCTACCCGTTTGACGACGTGGAACAGGCCTCTATCGCGGTGGCAGCTTTGGACGGTGTGATATGACGCTCTGGACCTCGCACGATGCCGCCACCGCAACCGGTGGCACCATACACACCGACTGGACCGCGACTGGTGTTTCGATCGACACAAGAACGATCCAGCCGGGCGATCTGTTCGTGGCCCTGAAAGACACCCGCGACGGCCATGATTTCGTCGCAGCCGCCCTTGCCAAAGGCGCTGCCGCTGCCCTTGTCAGCCGCATCCCGGACGGGGTCAGCCCGCAAGCCCCGCTGCTGATCGTGCCCGATGTGCTGGCGGCTTTGACCGCCCTTGGGGCCGCAGGCCGGGCGCGCAGTGGGGCAAAGGTCATCGGTGTGACAGGCTCTGTCGGCAAAACCTCAACCAAAGAGATGCTGCGCGCCATCCTGTCCGGGCAGGGCAAAGTCCACGCGGCCGAGGCGAGCTATAACAACCATTGGGGCGTGCCCCTGACCCTTGCCCGCCTGCCGCAAACCGCCGACTTCGCGGTGATCGAGATCGGCATGAACCACCCCGGCGAAATCGCCCCCCTGTCGCGCCTGACCCGCCCGCATGTCGTTCTGATCACCACAATCGCCGCCGCCCATCTTGAGGCGTTTGACGACCTGAACGGCATCGCCCGCGAAAAGGCCGCGATCTGTGAAGGGCTGGAACCCGGCGGCACGGCTGTCCTGCCCGCCGATCTGGACACCTCGTCCCTGCTGTTGGACGAGGCGCGCCGCAACAACGCCCATATCCTGACCTTCGGGGCCACGGCGAACGCCCAATACCACCTGACCTCGGCCATTCTGGGCGCTACGACCACGATCATCCGCGCCGAACGGGCGGGTGAGCCGTTCCTGTTCAAGGTCCGCTCTCCGGGTCGCCACTTTGCGATGAATGGTCTGGCCGCCCTTGCGGTGGCCGATGCGCTGCGGCTTGACCCGGTGATTGCGGCCACCGACCTTGGCCAATGGTCGCCTCCCGCCGGGCGCGGCACCCGCGAACGCATTGTGCTGGACGAAGTCGAGGGTGACGGCTTTGACCTTCTGGACGATGCCTTCAATGCCAACCCTGCCTCGATGGCCGCAGCGCTTGACGTGCTGATTGCGGCCACCCCGCAGGATGGCCCGGGCCGCATCGCCCAAGGCCGCCGCATAGCCATTCTGGGCGACATGCTGGAACTGGGGCCGACCGAAGACGCCCTGCACCGCGCCATAGCGCGCCATCCGGGGCTGAACCGCATCACCACAATCCACTGTGTCGGCCCCCGGATGAAGGCGCTGCACGTCCTGCTGCCACGCGCCCAACGCGGCGAGTGGGTGGCCGACGCCAAGGACCTTATCCCCCGCGCGCGGTCCCTGGTCGATGCGGGCGATGTGGTTCTGGTCAAGGGATCAAAAGGCATCAAGGTGTCACTGGTCGTTGACGCCCTTCGCAAACTGGGTCACTGCGTGCCGACCGAAATGGCCTCGCACCCGTTTGGAGGGGAATGAATGCTGTACTGGATGACCCAATTCGCGGACGGTGGCGGTGTTTTCAACCTGTTCAAATACATCACCTTCCGGGCGGGCTGCGCGTTTCTGACCGCGCTGATCTTCGGCTTCATCTTTGGCCAGCCGCTGATCAACCTTCTGCGCCGCAAGCAGGGCAAGGGTCAGCCGATCCGCGATGACGGCCCGGTCACCCACTTTGCCAAAGCGGGCACTCCGACGATGGGCGGGCTTTTGATCCTGTCCGCCCTGCTGTTTTCGACACTGCTATGGGCACGGCTGGACAATCCCTATGTCTGGATCGTGCTTTTGGTGACGCTGGCCTTCGGGATGATCGGATTTGCCGACGACTTTGCCAAGGTGACCAAGCAGAACACCAAAGGAGTCTCCGGCCGCATCCGCATGGGCCTTGGTCTGGTGATCGCAGCCTTGGCCACCTATGCGGCGGCCAAATTCCACCCGGACGCCCTCAGCAATCAACTGGCTTTGCCGGTGTTCAAGAACGCGCTGTTCAACCTTGGCTACTTTTACGTGCCCTTCGGCATGTTCGTCATTGTCGGCTCGGCCAATTCCGTGAACCTGACCGACGGGCTGGACGGGCTGGCCATTATGCCCGTGATGATCGCCGGTGCCACCCTTGGCGTGATCGCCTATGTGGTCGGCAACTTCAACTTCGCCGAATACCTTGGCGTCCATTTCGTTCCCGGCACCGGTGAGATTTTGATCTTCACCGCCGCCCTGTTCGGCGCGGGCCTTGGCTTTTTGTGGTACAATGCCCCTCCGGCTGCGGTCTTCATGGGCGACACCGGCAGCCTCGCCCTCGGTGGCGCTTTGGGAGCCATCGCCGTCTGTATCAAGCACGAAATCGTTCTGGCCATCGTCGGCGGCCTGTTCGTGGTTGAGGCGATGTCGGTGATCATTCAGGTCCTGTACTACAAACGCACCAAGAAGCGCATTTTCCTGATGGCCCCGATTCACCACCATTTCGAAAAACGCGGCTGGGCCGAACCGCAGATCGTGATCCGCTTCTGGATCATCTCGCTGATCCTCGCGATGCTGGGCCTTGCGACGCTGAAGGTGCGTTAGCGCCAGACCTCTGCGTCCTGTACAAGCAAGGGGAAGACCAACACATCTTCCCCTTGCATTTGCTCTTTGCCAAATACTCCCGCCGGAGGCTGTTGATTTTTCGCAGAAAAATCGTGCGCCCGGAATCCGAAGATTTACCAGTGCCCGGTGTTGCCCATGCTGGCCCAAGGCTCTTGCGGCGCAAGGCTTTCGCCCATCTGCAACAGCTCGATCGAGATATTGTCGGGGCTGCGCACAAAGGCCATATGGCCATCGCGTGGCGGTCTGTTGATCAGCACACCGGCGGCCTGCAGCTTGGCGCAGATGTCGTAGATGTTTTCAAAATCATAAGCCAGATGGCCGAAATGCCGCCCATCCGACGGCAGACCCGTATCGCCGTCCCAGTTGTAGGTCAGTTCGACCGGCGCTTCGGGCTGACCCGGTGGGGCCATGAACACCAGCGTGAAGCGGCCCTTTTCGTTTTCATAGCGGCGGATCTCTTCCAGACCCAGCAGCTTGTAGAACGCGATGGATTTTTCAAGGTCCAGAACGCGGACCATGGTGTGCAGATAGCGGACTTTCATCGGGGCCTCCCTTTGGGTTACCGCGCAGACCTAGCACCGATGCGGCCCTTTGCCACCCTAGAACCGCGATTTGACTGACAGGCCAAGCCCCAAAGTCTGCGTGTCATACAATGCGACGTTGCTGGTATTGCGTGCCAGTTCCAACGACAGCACCGGGGTAAAGCCCAGATAGCTCAACCGGTCCACTGACGCGGTCAGCCGGGCAGTCCAGCGCAGATCCTGTCGCCCATCGGCGGTGTAAGGCGAGGCTGCATAGTTTGCCCCGCGCAGCGACACCGACCCGCTCAGATCAAAGCCCTTAACTGAGGTGTTCGCCTGCCAGCCCAGCGACAGCGTCGCCTCGGCATGATCGACCCCTATGTCGTCTGACAGCACCCGCGAAACCGACACACCGCCTTGCCAGTGATCGCCCTTTGGCCCTGCGGTTGCCAACACCGCCGAAACCTCTGCCTCGGTCGAGGATGACAGGGCATGATCCAGCCGCACCTGCCGGGTCAGGCTGGCGGAAAAGTCGCCGGACAGCGTGCCAACCGGGCGTTGCAGTTCGGCCCGCAACGCCACGCTGTTGGACAGGTCAGCCCCGCCATACCAGGTGTGCCCCGCCGACACCTCACCGGTCACAAGGCCAAACCCCAAGGCCACCTTGCGCTGTAACCCCAGTTCCACATGCCCCAGCGCATAGTCGCCGTTGCGCGCATTTGGTGCCTGATCACGCGCGGAGGACGACAAGACCACGCCCTGTTCAGATGCCGCAAACGTCAATGATGTCTGCACGGTGGGTGTGGCTGCCAGCTTGTAGGCGCCCTGCACCCCCAACCCCCAGGCCAGACCAGACAGCGCCAAGGCATCGCCGGACAAAACGAAGGGTATCCCATGATATTCAAAAAGCGGATCACGCGCCCCGCCGTTCACGTTGTCCGACGGACGCAAGGTGGCATCAAACTGCAGGCTCAACGGGTTTTGCTGGCGGACATAATTGAAATCCTGCAGCGCCTGCGCTTTGGCTCCGTCGTTCGGGGCGTTCTGCACCGCCTGACGCAGCCAGAATTGCGCCGCACCCCGGTGGCCCTGCAAGGACAGCGCCTGTGCGACGGCGGTGGCCGCCACGTAACGCCCGCCCGGGTCCTTGGCCGCAGCCCAGGCCGCGCGCGCCGCAGCCTCGCTTTCGGGCAACCGGCGCAACACCCGCAACGCCTGTGCGCGCAGCACCAAAGCGGCAGAATCGCCCGCATCGCGCTGCAACAGCGCCTCGGCAATCGACAGCGCCTGATCGGCATAGCCCTTGGTCAGCGCCTCCATGCCAAAGGCGCGCATCTGGGACGCAGTCAGAACTGCAGGCCGGGCCTCTGCCGTGTCAACCCATAGTCCAAAACACAGCACGGCCAAAAGCCGCGCTGCGGTCTGGCTGTGCATCACGGGACCGGACGGTACAGGATAAATCCGCCGGTTTCCCGCGTGGTGATGGAATTGACCTGCGAGTTGACAACGATCACACCGGCCACCTCGTCAGTGCCCGACAGAACGGCATAGTACTTGCCGGATTCCAGAACAGTGGCCTTGCCGGAAATCACCAGCTTGCTGCTCAGTTGGCCCTGCGCCTCGCCGTTGTTGTCCAGCACACCGGGGCCGACGTCAAACGTCAGCGTCGGCAGATCGGTCAGCGGAGTGTCCTGCGTCGTATGATCGGCGTTGATCGCGTCAATCACGTTCTGCGTCACGTTGTTGCCGTCCAGATCAAAGATCTGCCGGTTGGACACATAGCCCTGAATGCCAGCACCGTTGCCGGTCTTCGATTTGCTTGGGTTGAAGTCGGCAAAGTCGATGTCCATCTGCATGTCGCCGGTCGTATACTGCAACCCGCCCGCGCCATTGGTGTCTCGCAATCCCGCATAGGTGCCCTGATACTGCGCCTGACCAGAGGTTGGCAGAGCGCCCGGCCCTTGAGTCCTGCTGAAGATAAAGCCGCCAAAGCCGTAGTTTGCGTAAGCTCCGGTCCGCACGATGGCGTATTGTGTCCGCCCGGTGGTCGAAACACCGTACAGGGCGCGGTAGGAAAACTGGTCGATCAGCGCCCCGGTCAGATTATCCGCATAGGTGCTGTCGGCTTTGTAGACCTGCGCTGGCCCCACGGTCGGCACCACGTCGTCGCGCTGGTACACATTGCCGCCGTCAAACGCCAACCCGTCCACGGTGAAGGTGTCGGCCCCCGCGTCATAGGTGAACCCTTCGGCATAGCCGTTGCCAGTCACCGCAGCACCGCCCGGCCCCTTGTTCACATTCTCAGTCCGCTTGACGGCCCCACCGGGCGTTGGGCTTGTCGTGCCCGGCAGTTCGGACACCGATTTGTTGGACGTCCCACCGCCGCCTGTATCCCCGGCATAGGGGTTCCCGCAGCCTGCCAGCAAAAGCAGCGCCACCACTGAAGTCCGTACTGCCGACATAATGCCTCACATGTTTCTTTTGATTTTGCAGGCACTTTGCCCAAATCGTACTGAAAGATCAAATCCCGATCCACATTGCCGCAAATCCGCCTGACCCTGATGCAGCGCCGCACCACTGGCCTTGCCCCCCATCTCCGCACTATCCTGTCCGCGACTCAGTCCTGAAAGGCCCGCCCATGCCGCTGTCCCCCGACCAGATCGCCGAAATCGAGGCCGCCCGCGCCACCCCCCGCCTGACCCTGCGCGCTGTAAGGGATGGGATCGAGGCGCATCTGTACACAGCCATCCCGGTTCTGGACCACGGCCTGATCCGCGTCATCGACTATATGGGTGACGACGCGGCCATCGTGCAGGCCGCCCGCGTCAGCTACGGTGCTGGCACCAAACATGTCAGCAACGACGAGGGCCTGATCCGCTATCTGATGCGCCACTGGCATTCCACCCCGTTTGAGATGTGTGAGATCAAGCTGCACGTCAAACTGCCGGTCTTTGTCGCCCGCCA
>JBBRKS010000153.1:0-9342 GCA_038231775.1 Rhodobacterales bacterium
CGAATGATGTCGAGCAGGTCGCCATGTTCCCCTGTCGCGCCGTCGGTGAACTTGCCCCGCGCACCCGGGCCCGATGTGGGGCCAGTCAGCCGGACGAACAGCGACCGTCCGGGATTATTCTGCAAATCACCAACCATCCAATAGGAGCCTTCCCGCCGCCCGGCGGGAAGATAATGACGGCAAACCTGTTCGGCATTTTGCGCAAGCGCTGCGAGAAGCTCATCTGTTTCCAATGATGACCGCACCAATCAACCTTTGCGTGCATGTAGGGCAAGGAGGGGGAAACGTGCAAGCAGATGGTCGAGCACGTTAATCCCGCTGGAATCCGTCGAGCAGAACAGCCGCAGCTTCCAGGCGATGATTTCAGTAAAGAATCCATCAGCCTTGAGCCGGTCCTTCTGGCTTTCCGTAAAGCCCGAAAGCTCGATCCGGTTCACCCCCATGACCCGGGAGCGGTGCAGTTCCATCCCCTCAGTCAGTTGCACCACGGTCTTGCCCTCCAGAACGAGGGCATGCACCTGCGCCGCCGATAGCTCTGGCGCATCCGCCGCCAACGTCGTTGCGACCCAAGCGGGCGACACTCGGCGGCCGATGATGCGCTCGCCTGCGTCTGACTGCAGACGGTAAACCCGGGTTTCGTCCTGGGGCAGCTGCTTCCAGATTGGCAAAAGTAAGCCTGCCACGATGTGCAAGGTGGTTTCCGAGAATTCGGGCACTTCGTCCAGTTCTGCGGTCCAAGCCGCGATGAAAGCGGCGCGGTCGGCTTCCAGCCAATGGGTGTCGTCCATCATCGTGACCGGAAACGTGCTGGACTCGGTCGGGCGGATCAGCCGCAAGCGCGGTTCAATCGAACCATCGTCCAGCATCAGGCTGGTGGCGGGTACTTGCACCGCCGCGCGCCCAGACCGGCTGTTGACCAGAAGCCGCGCCTTTGGGTCGTCGAGCCAGTCCAGCGCGTCAGCCAGAGACAACGGCGCATTGCGCTGCTTTTGCGCGATGGTGAGAAGTTGGGTCGCAGCGCCGGAGCCGGGATGGGTGTAAATGACCTTTCGGTCGGTGACGCGGAAACTTTCGGCGCGAAGGGTTTCCAGCCCGAGGTCGTAGACCCCGGCGGCGATGGCGCCTTCGATGCGCTGATCGAGAAGTTCCTCGAAGGCTGTGAACAGGATGCTCTGCATGCTGATCGTCAGCGCCAGCAGGCGATTGAGGAATGTGGTGATCGGCGGCAGATCGTCCTTGAGGCCGGTGTCATCAGTCAGGCTAAGACCCGTGGCCTCTTCAAAGGCCATGAGGGAACAGCCCGCCACATCGCCACGATGAAGGCGGCGGTAGAGTTGCCGCAAGGCATCGCGGGCGTAGGGCGACTCGAGGTTGTCCTCGGGCCGAAACAACCCCTGCCCGCCGGTTTGGCGCTGACCACGTGTGATCGCTCCGAGCGTGTCGAGACGGCGCGCGATAGTGCTGAGAAATCGCTTTTCTGCTTTCACATCGGTGGCGACCGGTCGGAACAGCGGTGGCTGCTTTTGATTGGTGCGGTTTGTGCGGCCCAGGCCTTGGATCGCCGCATCGGCCTTCCAGCCGGGCTCGAGGAGGTAATGCACCCGCAAACGCTGGTTCTTTGCCCCGAGATCGGCGTGATAGCTGCGTCCTGTGCCGCCTGCCTCGGAGAAGATCAGGATGCGCTTCTGGTCATCCATGAAAGCGGCGGTTTCCGCGAGGTTAGCGGACCCGGCGCGGCTTTCCACGACAAGCCGCGCGGCGGACCCCTCGCCCTTGCGCACAATGCGACGCGATCTGCCCGTGACTTCGGCCACGATATCCGTGCCGAAGCGCTGCACGATCTGGTCAAGCGCCCCCGGCACGGGTGGCAGGCTGGCCAAGTGTTCGATCAGCACGTCACGACGGCGCACGGCCTCACGGCATTCGACTGGCTGGCCATCGCGGGTGACGGGCCGGGACGACAGATTGCCCTCACTGTCGGTGAAGGGCTCATGAAGCTGCACCGGGAAGGAATGGGCGAGGTAATCCATGACATATTCCCGCGGTGTGATGTCAACGCGGATGTCGTTCCACTCGTCGGTGGGGATCTCTGACAGACGGCGTTCCATCAGGGCCTCGCCAGTGGAGACGATCTGGATAACGGCAGCATGGCCCGCCGCCAGATCGGCATCGATGGCGGCGATCAGCGTGGGGGTTTTCACCGAGGTCAGCATATGGCCGAAGAAGCGCTGCTTGGCCGATTCAAAGGCCGAGCGCGCGGCGGATTTGGCTTGGCGGTTCAGCGCTCCGCCAGATTCCCCTGTAATGTTGGCGGCTTCCATGGCCGCCGAAAGGTTGTTGTGGATAATGGCGAAGGCCTCGGCATAGGCATCGTAGATGCCACGCTGTTCAGGGGTCAGGGCATGCACCAGCATTTCGTATTCGACGCCGTCATAGGAGAGCGAGCGGGCGGTATAGAGGCCGAGGGATCGCAGATCGCGGGCCAGAACTTCCATCGCGGCCACGCCGCCGGCCTCAATGGCCTCGACAAATTCAGCGCGGGTGGCAAACGGAAAGTCTTCCCCACCCCAAAGGCCAAGGCGTTGCGCGTAGGCCAGGTTGTGCACCGAAGTCGCACCCGTGGCCGAGACATAGACCACGCGGGCATTGGGAAGTTTGTGCTGCAAGCGCAGGCCTGCCTTGCCCTGCTGGGAGGCTTCGGTATCGCCACGATCCCCTTTCGATCCGGCGGCATTGGCCATGGCATGGCTTTCGTCAAACAAGATCACCCCGTCGAAATCAGCCCCAAGCCAGTCGACGATCTGGTCCACGCGGGACTTCATGGTGCCGCGCTCTTCTGACCGCAGAGTTGCATAGGTGGTAAACAGAATGCCTTCGGTAAGCGGGATGTCGCGGCCTTGGGCAAAGCGCGACAGCGGCGTGACCAACAGCCGTTCTTGCCCCAATGCCGACCAGTCGCGTTGCGCATCCTCGAGAAGCTTGTCGCTCTTTGAGATCCAGAGCGCCTTGCGGCGGCCCTGCGCCCAGTTGTCGAGCAGGATTCCAGCGGACTGTCGACCCTTGCCTGCCCCAGTACCATCGCCGAGGAAAAAGCCTCGACGAAAGCGAATAGCGTCGGTTGCATCCCCGGGTGCGGCGGAAACCATATCGCCCGTTTCATCGACGATCCAAAACCCGGCAAGAAAAGCGCTATGGGCTTCGCCCGCATAGATCACCGTCTCGAGCTGGGCGTCGGACAGCAGACCTTCCCGTAAGATAGCAGTCGGCAGCTTTGGGCGGTAGCTGGGTTTCGGTGGTGCGACCGATGCCATGGCGGCGGATTGCACCAGCTTGGTCGGGTGCGGCACCGCGCTGGGGATGTCGATCGCCTGCAGACGGAAGGTCTCATAGATCGCATCTGACAAGCGCGCGGTGGCCTCATCTTCGCTGCCGTCCTGCAGGGTGTAGGAAAGGTCTTCGGCTTGAAAATTAGGCTGAGGCCGAAGCGGTGATGCTGCGACGGGCGCGCGCGGTTTGTTGGCCGCGGCATTGGTCGCACGCGATGGATTTGCCGGAACGAGGGAATGAGCGCCCTGCCCTGCGGGTGCGCCCGGTTCCAATTCGAGGCGTGGCGGCACCTCGGTGGTGATCCGCGTCATCAGGCTAGCGACATCGGCAGCCATGGGCTGGGTGAGATCGGCAGTGATGCCGCCCAACTCGCCGGCACGGCATTTGTCGAAGACAGAAATCCGGGTCTCAAAACTGGTGCTATGCTTGGCGAAGGCTGCACCCGACACCGCGCCAGTGAACACCAGATGGGCCGTCTCGGTCAGGCGAGCGAAGGTCTCAGACCAAGCGGGCGCATCAGGTGCAAAACCAGAACCCGTGATGGCGACCAGCCGACCCCCCGGGGCGAGCCGGGCAAGTGCCGAGCGGATATGGCGCGCCGTCGCTTCGGTGGTGCGGGCGTCGACATTGACCACCGCCGAGAACGGTGGGTTCATCAGGATGACGCTGGGGCGCAAGGCCGCGTCGAGATGATCGTCGATTTGCGCGGCGTCAAAACGGGTGACGGGGCGACCCGGGAACAGCAGATGCAGTAGGTCGGCGCGGGTGTCGGCCAGCTCGTTCAGCGCAAGGCTGCCATCCGCGATTTCCGCGAGGATCGCCAGAAGCCCGGTCCCGGCCGAAGGCTCAAGCACCAGGTCACGGGGCGTGATCTGCGCCGCAGCCAATGCCGCAAGTCCCATGGGCAGCGGCGTCGAAAACTGCTGAAAGCGTTCCATCTCCTCCGACCGGCGGGTATGGGTTGGCAGCAGGTTTGACACCTTGGTGAGGATCGGCAGCAGTGCTGCAGGCGATCCGGCCCGGGCCAGAAGTGGGCGGCCGAAATTCCGCAGGAACAGGACCAGCGCCACTTCGCAGGCTTCATAGGCGAGCTTCCAATCCCAGACCCCCATGGCATCCGAGCCGCCAAAGGCGCGCTCCATCTCCAGACGCAGGCGCAGCGCGTCAATCTGGAACCCCTGCGCCAGATCAGGCTGCAGAGATCTCGCCACAGCGATGATCGCAGCGGCAGTGTCGGGGGACAGGGATTGCGGCAGGGCAACCGGTGGGACGGGTGCAACAGCAGACTGAAACGTCATCGGGGAACTCCGGAATGAGGGACAAGGTCAAACCGGCAGGGCACTCTCTTTCCGCCCCTCCGGCCTGCCCTTCCCCAGCTTCCCTCTGACTCTCAAATCCCCGTCATCAAAGACGCGCGGCTTGATTTTGTTCCTGATATGTTCTATATATCAGATCAACGCCACAAGGGAGATGTCCCATGGAAGCCAGCACATTCACCCTGTCCGCCACTCCGCGCCAGATCGCCTATGCGCGGTCCCTCGCCCTGCGGAACCAGACCCTTCTGCCTTGGGAAGTTCAGCAAGACCGACGCTCCTTAAGCGCCTGGATCGACGCGCAGGCGCAGATGAAACCGCTGTCGTCACTCGATAGCTTGCCGTCATCCAAGCAGGTGGCCTTTGCCGAGCGGCTCGCCCGCATCAAGCGCCGCGCCGTCCCGGATGAATGCTTCCGCGACAAAGGCCTGATGTCGAAGTGGATCGACGGGAACAGGTGAAAACCAGCGCATACTGGGCTTTATTGCTTTGTTGAGGGACATCGACTACATTGACGGGACAGAAATCTGCACAGAGTTGATGCCATGGCCTCGGTTGCTGCAAAGGTGATGTCGACAGTAAGCGCGCCCTACGGCGTGCTGGTGACGGCTGCGCAGCTTGCCGAGAAGATCGCCGATATCAAGAGTGCAGATTCATACGATTGCAGCGTGTTCGCCTTCCTGTCCGAAGTGTCGCCCAAACTGCAGCAATCGTTCATTGACGAGATGGGTGTGAGCAAGGATGCGGTCACCCAAGTCGCTAAGAAATTCTCTGTCCTCGCCGGTTTCCAGCTGCCGCTCGCGGTCTGAATGAATACGCCTCTGCCGAGCCGCTGGCCTGAGCTATTCGACATGGCAATGGCAATCATTGATCAGGCCAACGCCAAGGGCATCGGGATGCACGGCTGGAGCTTTGGTGGCGGCACTGCACTTATGCTGCAAATCAAACATCGCGAAAGCCACGACATCGATCTCTTCATCGACGATGCCCAGTATCTCCCCTACCTGAACCCCGAGACGCAAGACTACCATCTGGCACTCGCGCCGAGCGATTACGAAACCGATGGTACCCGCGCTCTGAAGATCGTGTTCGACGGTATCGGTGAGATCGATTTCATCTGCTGCGACCCGGTCACCGAGGGCCCGTTTGTTGTTTCCGAAATTCGCGGACGAAACGTCAGGCTCGAGACGCCCGCTGAAATCCTCGCGAAGAAAGTGGTGTTCCGCGGATCGCACCTGCAGCCGCGGGATATGTTCGACATTGCAGCCGTTGCCCAGGCTATGGGTACCGACTATGTCGTTGAGGCATGCTCCAGGTTTCCGGATGCCTGTCTGGAGGCGCTTCGGGTCACCGAAAGCATGAGCCCGAAGCTTGTTGACGCGGTAACCGAGAAATTGCTGGTGTATGAGGGATTTCTTGGCCTTCAGGGCCGAGCGCAGATGATGGCGAAAGAAATCTTGGCCACCGCGATCACCCGAAGCGCCGCCCTCCCTCGGTGAAGGTGTATTCATTGATGACAATTCCATCTTCGACTGCTTCGTCCGAGGTCAGATGGTCATACTCGACCTCCAGCTGCCGATAGAGCCAGCGGGCAAGATCGCGCAGCGCCTCCACAACGGTGTCTTCACTACCCTGCGTCGGGGGCTGTCCAGTCGGGCTGTCCCGCGACACGTCGATGGTCATGCAGTATTCGTGGTAGTAGCGCCCGCGGTGGGTCACGTTGGTGCTGAGCTGATAGAAGTTCTGCCGCTGAGCGGCCAAGAGACGATCGGCAATGTTGTGCAGGGCCTGATCCTTCGGGGCGTAAGCGCGGATTTCGCGCGTCGCCCCCTTGGCGTGCTGGGCCGTCGCCTCGAAGGAAGCGCCGTCCCCCTGTGACGAAAAGCCCGAGAACCAGATGCATGGTTTCTGCCGGGTGCCGCCGCCCATCAGCCTGACGGACCGCGTCTTCAAGCTGATCCCGAGGATATCGCAGACACGCTCGAAGTCATCATAGACCGCATCCCACCAATCGTCGTGGAAAGCGGCCTCGCGATACCAGCTGCGGGCCTTCTCCTTGGCCGCATCGGAAAGTTCAGGGAACTGATAAACGGTCGTGCAGATGATGTTAGGCATCGGGGTCCTCCCCGTTTAGCGCGGCGGCCAGCCAGGTCTGGGTACTCACCCAGCCGATGACCTTGCGTGCACCCAGATCGATCACATGCGCACCACCGCCAAAGGCATCCAGCCGCGGACGGGAACATGTGTTGGAATGCTCGAAGCCCCAGAGGCCAGACAGATCAAGCTCTTCCGCCAAGCGCAGGATGAACGCAGTCACGGCCTCGACGTCGCCGCTTTCGTCGTCACGAATCCACAGGACGCTGCTCTTTGGACCGTCCTGCAGCGACAGGTCAAAGCCATGGAACTGTGGCTCGTCCGACAGGTCATCTCCGTCGCGAAGGGTGACGAAGAAATCGATCGCGCGCACGGCCTTTTCAGGGGAGCCCACGTCGATAAGGCAAGAGAAATGCGTGAAGTAATCGGCCATTGGGCCCTCCATATGTGAAGACGCCCGGCTGACGGGCCGGACGCGGGAGAAATGTTGGTTTAATGGGAACGAGCAGGTCAGGCTTGCCGCTGCCCAAACATGTGCTGCACGGCTTGGTGCGCGCTGAGGAGATCGCGGTAGTAGCGCTTGCGCGCCGCGCGCCAGCTGCGGACGGCGCGCGTGTCGGGGTGCAGGCGCCGGATCGCCACGCGCAGAACCATCAGGTTCGTTGCCTCCGGCGGCACGCACAGGTCTTTATAGGCCCGGCACATGTCAGCGGACCTCCTTGACCGGCGCGGCCAGATGCGGATCGATCTCTGCCTCGATCCGCTCGGCGCGGCCCATCCACGGTTCAGGCCGAATAGCTTTCACCCAGTCCGTGAAACTCGGAATGAACCCCAAATCCTCCCGAACATGCTGCTCGCCAACCCAACGGGTCGGGATGATGCGGCCCGTCGAAAGCGTGATCGTCGGACCAAAGATCGCCTCGGAGAGCCAGATCCCAGCCGAATGATGAAACATGGCCCGGTGACGAAAATCTGCACAGTGGGCCTTTGAGCTGTCGTACCAAACATGGATGGACTGGAAATCATCAACGGTGCCGCCCCATTTCTTCACCGAAGACAGGGCGTGGTGATACGGATGTGCCATTGCCGCCCCCTCAGAATTCATGGGTAAAGAGTTCAGACGACGTGAACCGTTCGTTGAACTCGAGGTGGATGCTGCGCTCCGAGGCATCGAAGCAGAACTCGCCATAGGCGCCGTCGTTGTTTTCCCAACCGCCGTGGGTGTCGGAGAGGAAATCGTAGGCCAGTTGCTCGACAACATCCTCGAGCAACAGCTGACGCATCTCGACCTCCGGATTGTCCCAGGTCAGGGCGGCGTAGGGGATTTCCACGGCGGGGAAGTCGACGGCCTTGTCGCCCGCCCATGCGCCGATGCTTTCGATCTGCCCGCTATCGCCTTCGCCGTCGAAGGATACGGTGACATGAGTGATGCCGGCGGCGGTCAAGCCGTCGAACAGACGATCCCGGTTGGCGGGGCGCAGTGCGTCGATACGGGCGCTGTGTTCGGCCTGGGCGGCAAAGACCTGCGCGAAGTCGATGCTTGACGGCGGCATCGGGGCCGCGAGGGTGGGTTCAACATGGGTCATGGCAATCTCCGGAAATGGGGAAAAGGGGCAAAGCCGGTGGGCGCGATCTCTCTCGCCCCGCACAGCTCGCAAGACCCCCCTGCCCTCCCCTGACTCTGCGGCGTCATGCGGCGACCTGGAGTGCACGGGCGGTAAAGGCGCGCCAGAGCGGGTCGACCAGCCGCGCCTCCAGAAGGTCGGCACGCTGCAGCAGCTTTTGGGCAAGGCCATGCTCCTGCCAGTCGGAAGTGCTGGTTGCCTGCGCCCGCAACTGGCTCGCTTCAGTCACCGCAGCGCGCGCCTCGGCGGCACTGATCACCGGATGGCACCATGCCACCGCGCCGTCGGTTGCGGCCCCGGCAAGAACCAGACGGTCATCACGATCAAGGATTGCCAGCATTTGCGGCGGCGCACCGAAGGCCATCTGGTCTGCACGGGCGATAGCCCCCCGCATGGCCTCGGCCAGCGTGGCGAAGTGGTCGAGTACGAGGGGCCGCGCGGTGCCAGACATCGCTGCCCCCGGGCTGTGGTCCGGCGTTGTCAGGGCAAAAGCCAATCTGGTATCCGCGGCGGCGTTGGCAAACGCCGGCTGCAGGGGGATCGGGAACGCAGGCGTCGGGGCCGGAAACGAATGGTCAAGCATGTCGGGATCTCCGACGGCGCGAGAAGCCTCTCTTCCCGCCTCATCCGTCAAAGACCAAACCGCCGCCCTCTTCCTCGAAGGGGCAGCGGGATTTGGACACACCAAGCGTCAGATCTTGCCAAGGGCCCTGAGACTCACCTCTGCCCCTGCCCCCACGATGATATGATCGTGCAGCGTCAGCCCGAGATACTTGCAGCCCTTCTGGATCTCCTTGGTCATGCTGAGATCGGCATCCGACGGCGCCGGATCGCCTGAAGGGTGGTTGTGGATCAGAATCAACGCACTGGCGTTCAGGATCAGCGCCCGCTTGATCACCTCGCGCGGATAGACCGGGACGTGGTCAACCGTGCCGGTCGAGAGAAGCTCATCGGCGATGATGCGGTTCTTACGGTCGAGATAC
>JBBRKS010000154.1:0-9275 GCA_038231775.1 Rhodobacterales bacterium
ACTCGCCGCATTGCGCGCACGTCCCGTTGAGGGATCCGTGGATGGCACCGAACAAGCCATCGCCGATCTGACGGCGCAGATTGCAGCCCTTCAGGAGGCCTCAGCCGAGGCTCAACGCACGCTGGAGCGGCAATTGACCGAGCGTGACCGCGAACTTGACCAGCTGCGCATGGATCTTGAAGTCGCGCGTCTGACCCCTCCCGAACCTGCGGTCCTCGGAGAAAGCGAGGAGGATCTGCGGCTTGCCGAACTCGAACGCCGCCGCCTTGCGGAGGCTGAGGCCCGCGCAGAGCGAATCGCCTCCCCGATGATCGCCTTCTCCGGGATGGCTTCGGGCGCAGAGCGCGAAGACGCGCAAGAGGCGGCCCGCCTTAACGCGGACGAAGCCTTCGTGCGAGGAGGTGCGCGGCCTGCGTCCGTCACACGGGCCGAAGTGATCGTGAACCCGTCAAACACCGTCGTGCAGGGCACGATGATTCAGGCCGTCACGGAAACTGCGCTTGACAGCACATTGCCCGGCGCGATCCGCGCCATCGTCTCAGAGGATGTCCATTCCTTCGACGGCACCCGCGTTCTGATCCCACGCGGCGCACGGCTGATCGGGCGCTACCGCTCCGACGTGGCACTGGCGCAATCGCGGGTCATGGTGGCTTGGGACCGGATCATCCTGCCCGACAATCAGACCGTGGAGATCAGCGCTTACGGGGGCGATGAGTTGGGCCGGACCGGCACGACCGGGTTTGTCGATACGCGCTTTGCGCAGCGCTTTGGCTCAGCCGCACTGATTTCGCTGATCGGCGCGCTGCCCGCCGCCGCGGCCGGACAGATCGAGGATGAGGCAGCCGCTGATATTGCCAAGGATGTCGGGGCCGATCTTGGCGACAGCACCCAAAGCGTGATGCAGGATTATCTGGCAATCAGTCCGGTGATCTATGTCGACCAAGGCACGCGGATCACCGTGATGGTCGACCGCGACCTAGAGATATTCTGACATGGCGGCAAGCTATCTTGAGGCCTCGCTCGACCGCTTGGGTACAAATGTCGGGCGCGCCGACGTGATCGAGATTTGCATCAACCCCGACGGGCAGGTCTGGGGTGAGTTTCAGGGCGATCACTTCATGCGGGCCCTCGGCACGCCCCTCACCCAGACAGAAATCAAGGACCTCGGCAACCAGATCGCCTCGGCCGCCTCCACCACGCTGAGCACCAAGAAACCCATCGTCTCGGTTTCGATCCTCTACCGCGACCGCCCGATCCGGGCGCAGGTGATCCAGCCTCCGGCGGTGGAAGGCGGGTTTTCGATCTCGCTGCGGTTCTTCTCGTCACTGCCGCTGGAGGCTATCAAGCTCGGGTTTCTCTTTGGCAAGGAACGCAGCCTCGAAGGCCTGCGCCGCGAAAGAAATACTGCCCTGCGCGATGTGGTGGCCTCGGGTGACATCGACGCGGCCTTGCGCTTTTGCGTCGCGAACAAGCTCAACATGATCGTCTCGGGCGGCACCTCGACTGGCAAGACAGTTGCCGCGCGCAAGATCCTGTCGCTGATCCCGCCCGAGGAACGGATTATCACCATCGAGGAGGCAGCCGAGCTGCGCCCCGAACAGCCAAATGCCGTGACGCTGATCGCCGATCGGGATGCCGAGGCACGCAGTGCCGATGTGCTCCTGGCTTCCACGCTGCGCATGCGGCCCGACCGGATCGTGCTGGGCGAGGTTCGCGGGCGCGAAGCCATGACCTTCCTTGAGGCAATCAACACCGGCCATGGCGGATCACTGACGACGCTGCATGCCGAGACCCCGCAGCTTGCCGTCCGCCGCCTCGCCATCGCCGCCCTGAAAGCGCAAGTCCCAATGACCTATGCTGACATGGTCGACTACATCGAGGGTTCGATCGACGTGATCATCCAGGCCGGTCGCCATGACGGCGCGCGCGGCATCACCGAATTCTTCCTGCCCGGGCAGGCGAAACATCCAAACCAGAGCAATGCAGGAAACCAAGACGCACGTCGCCCCTCCGTTGCTGCCGAATGAACAGAAAGGAAAACCCCCATGCGTAAAATTATCCTGACCGCTGCCATCATCATGCTGGCCGCACCGCTTGCGGCGCAGACCTCGCCGCAGGTCACAAATGATCTGACCGTCGAAATGACGCCTCAGCAGTACCGGATCTGCAACGAGCGTCCAGCACGCCCGACCTGGATGGATGAGGTCCATCCGCGTGAGGCTTACAAGGCAGTCGCTTTGATGGAGCTTTACGAGGTCCTGGCATGGGAAACGATCGCGACAGTTGGAGACTGTGGCTGCGAAGCTAGGTTCCCAGCGTGGGATATCAGCGATGCCGAATACCAAGAGACTTATGCGCAGCTGACTCAAGCCGAACATTCGGCGCTCCGCCGGGAGTGGATCGAAGTGCGCAAGCAACTCGAACCCACCGTGCGCGAAATCTGCGAAGCGCAAGGCAACTGGTAATGGGAGTTGTCAGCTGGATGGTCGGAACCGCCGACGGTTTCCTTGCCGATGCTGCCGAGTCTCAGTTTGGGGCTGTGGCAAGCAATACCGGCACCATCGTCCTGCTGATGGTCACTCTGTCGCTGATTGGCGTTTGCATTAACATGGCCTTCCAGTTCCGCAGCATGGATGGGGCCAGCTTCTTCTGGTATCTTGTGAAACTGACGCTGATCGGGTTGTTTGCCTTTAACTGGACCAATTTCAACTCAGTTGCGAATGCCGTTATTGGCGGTCTCGACTATGTCGCAGGCGCGCTAGTGTCCTCGGTGGGCGGAGGCGGCGCCGGGGCAACACACTTCGCAGGAGAATTCGACATCCTGATCGACAAATTCAGCCAGTACCTGAACGCGATAGGCAGCAACCTGAACTGGATGACTGGCGCAATTCTGGGTGGGATTGGTCTAGTGCTCCTCAGCCTTCTTGGCTTCATGACCGGCATCGTGCTCATATTCGCCAAGATGATGCTAACCCTGATGCTGGGGCTAGCCCCGATCATGATCGCTCTGTCGCTCTTCGACGCCACGAAGGACTTCTTCCATCGGTGGGTTTCGACAACGATCAGCTATGCCTTTTACCCCATCGTCATTGCTGCCATGTTCTCAACCGTGGTCGGCATGGCCAACTCGCTCATGGCCCAGCTTGGCGATCCGAATTCAGCGACAAACATTGGCTCGCTGGTGCCGTTCTTCGTGATGATTTTTCTCGCGAAGGGGTTCGTTGCAGCGACGCCTCTGATTGTGCGAGGGATTTCGGGAAATCTGATGGTGGCGGCGGCTCCAGCGATTGTCGGCGGGTCTGCCGCAGTGATGCGCGGGCTTTTGAACACGTCCGGTGTTCAGGGAAGGGCGCGGATCGGAGCGCTTACCACCGGCGAAGCCATAGGGCGCGGCGCGGTACAGGCACCAGCGGTTGTGCGAAGCGCAGCGACGACAGCCAGTGCGCAGGTGGTCAGGATTGCCGAGAGGGCGAAGCGGTTGGGGCCGTGAAGCTGGGCGGTGTAGCAAGATCCACAGGCCAGTATAACGCGACGTGACGGGCGGGGAGCCGCCTGACTGCAGTGCAACATAGCGCTCGCAGAAAAACTATAGAGCGGCCAATCCCGCGCGAACCTCGCTGGCCCCGGAGGCACGTCGACCGCAGCAACGAAAGCCAGCTTCGCTAACCGTTTATTCTTTCTTTATTGCGGGTTCTCCGCTTTTTCTTTTTCGAACCATGGATCGGCCTGAAGTTTGGTTCGTAGAGGTGTCACCACCAGTTCTGGCGCGCGCCAAACATATTCTGCCGCAGCGGCCTTTCCCTTAAGCGTGATTTTCTGCAGGTGGGCCACAGCAGCTTCAACAGAGAATTCTGTACGCGCCTTGACCGCGTTCTTTTCGAAGAAATTCGAGGGCATACCAGCCCAGATAACTACTTCAATTTTCTTGCTGCTCGCCCAGACGGGTATGGAAGGCGGGACAGGCGGCACGCATTTGCGCGCAGGATCTTTCGCGAAGTGGAAGCCCATATGTTTCATGATCGTGCCTTCGCGGTCACGCAAGTCCGCGATTGTATCATCCGGATTTGTGCGCTTGCTTTCCGCGTACATGACTGAGCAGTCTTTGCCATTTACAGTATCTATGACTAACGTGAGCGCCTTATCGCGTGATGCTGAAACTCTTGAGAATTCCAAGGGTAATATAGGGCCATCCTTAAGCCACTCCCCTCTTTGCTTGTCGAATTCGGGCCAATTGTCATCCCAGATCAGAGACCCCCAAGCCAAGATTGCGATCTTCATTTACGCCTCCCTCTAATCTTTGTCGGCTAATATTCTTGACCGCGAACGATAACGTGAACGAAGGCACTGCAAATCATATGAGGAGCAAACTGCCATTTACTGATCCCAACCATATCGCACAAGCTACGTGTTTCGAGGGCTAAGTTGCACGAACGCGATGCGGACCTCCCTCACACCACCTCGACCCGCGCGAGCAACCTTTCGCCGCCCAAGGGGGCAAAGGCGCGTTGGCGGCAGGTTAGGACGATGATCTGCTGGTCTTGTGCGACGCGATGCAGGGCGGTGAACATCGCCTCGATCCGGTCGTCGTCGCTGTGGACCAGCGCATCGTCAAGGATCACCGGTACCGGGCGGCCCGAGCGGGCGAAAAGCCGGGCAAAGGCGAGGCGGGTCAGGATCGCCAGCTGTTCGCGCGTGCCACCCGAGAGGATGTCCAGGGCCTCGTCTTGACCATCACGGGTAAGGGCGATGGGCAGCAGGCTGGCATCGTCGATGCGAAGTGTGGCGCCGGGATGCAAGATCGACAAAAGCGGGTCGATCTCACGCAGGACAGGGCCAAAATAGGCCTCGCGGGCGGCGCGGCGGGCATCTTCGAGGGCGGTGCGCAGGCGGGCAAGAGCTCTCACCTCACGCTCATAGCGGGCGGCGCGGGTTAAGGTGGTGGCTTCGCGGCCACGAAATTCGTCCAGTGCCTCTTCGATGCCTTCGTCAGCCAAGGCCCCGATGGAGCCGTTGACGCCGGCCAGATCACTTTGCAGGCGCGCCAAATCGCGGCGGCGGCCGTCAACAACCGAGCGCAATCGCGACACTGCCGCCAGCGCAGTGGCAAGGTCGGGCGCATCGCTGGTGAGGCGGTCAAGCGCGATGGAGGCTTCGGTTTCGGCCTGCATCAGCGCGGGTTGGGCGGCAGTCAGGTTCTGCAAGCGGGCAGCGAGGTCCACTGTGTCACCCGCCTCGGCCTGCACGGCGGCCAGTGCCTGATTGGCGGATTGCGTGGCGGCCTGTCGGGCGGCGCGCCCTTCGCGCAAGGTGGCGTGGCGGGCCTCGGCCTCACGCCGTCGGGCAAGGGCTGAGGCCTCTGCTTCGCGCGCAGGGTGAAGGGCGTCTTGCGGCAGGGCGGGGTCTTCGGCAGGTTCTGCCTCGGCCCCGCCTGCGGCAGCGCGGGCTTCGGCAAGGCGGGTCTGCAGGGCGGTGATGCCGTCGGGGGCCAGTTCGGCCAGCAGCTCATCGGCCTGCCGGATGGCGCTGTCCAGTCGTTCGGCCTCGGTCAGCGCTTTGCGGGCGGCGGCGATGTCCGGGGCGGCGCAGGCGGCCAGTACCTTGGCGAGCGCCTCTGCGGCGCGCACAAGTTGCGCCGCCAGATCTCCTGCCGCGGTCAAACCCGGGTCGATGGTCATGTGCCCAATGCTGGGCAGGTCCAGCCCAGTTGCAGCACGCAGCCGAATGCCTTCGGCCGGCAGCGGGCGCCCATCGAGAAGGACGCGCGCATCGCCATGATAGCTGATCTTGACCGAGACCAGCCGCGCCTCATCCTGAAGGGCCAGCCGGTCAGAGGCTGCTTGCGCCTTTTCCGCCTGATCAAGCAGGGCGCGCGTGATCTGCAGCAGGCTGCGGTCGGCGCGATTGGCCTCGGCGGCGGCGCGTTGGCGTTCAGCGCGGTCGTATTCGGCCGCAAGGCTGTCGGCGCGGTCGCGAGCGGCAAGCGCTAATCGGGCGCGCTGTGCCTGATCAAGCCGGGTGGCGAGGGCTTGGGCGACATCGCGGGCACTGTCGTGGCGAACGACGGCCTCAGCCTCTTGGGTCGCTGCGGTCTGCACCAGAGCATCAGCCTCTGCCTGCGCCTGTTGCGCCCTGTCCCGGTCGGCTCCGGCGTGGGCAAGGCGGGCTTGCAGCTGCTGCAGACGGGTGATCTTGTCAGCGCCATGCGTCGCACTCAACCGTGCCAGACGCAGATCGCTTTCGGCCTTGGCGATGCGTTCGGCATGGCTTTCCGCCGCTTTCAGTGCCTGTTCGGCTGCTGTCAACGCATCTACCTCCCGAGCAGTGGCGGAGGCATCGGATAACTGCATCAGATCACGCGTGATCGTGGCGCGTTGCCGCAGTTCTGCCACCAGCCGGGCGGCCTTTACCTCTAGCGCTGCGCGCGGTTCGGCCAGCGCGGCTGCCTCATCCACCGCCCGCGCCCATTCACCGCCCGACTTTGGGCGAAGGGTAGACGTGGCCAGTTTCGACAGCGCATCGTTCACCCGAGCCAGCACCTGATCCATACGGCACCCGCCAGTCATCATCTCGATCTCGCCCGCGACCGAGGAGAGGAGGTCACGCCGCGCCGATAGCGCCCGCTCGCGTTCCGATTTCTCGGAGGCACCTGCTCCTTCGGGTTCCACCCCCAACACGCCCTGCCGCACCCAGAGCAGGCCCGAAGGCCCGGCAAGGCCCTGACCGATCAGCTTGTCGATCCATGCCTCGGCTTCATCTTCCTGCGCGATCAGGCGGCCTGCAGCATCCAGCACCCGCGCTGTCGGGCGGGACAGCCAGCGCTTTTCCACCCGGAAACGGCCTTCGGGCAAATCGATTTCCACCGCCACCTCCGGCGCGCCGCCCGCATGGGGTTGCAGCGATTTCACCGGGGCCTTTGCGCTCCGATGGGGCTGAAAAAACAGGGCATGGAGGCCGTCGAAGAATGTCGATTTGCCGAATTCATTGGGCTGCGACAGGACTGAGATGCCGTCACCGATCCCGTCGATCCGGGCGCGCTGCCCGGCAAAGCGGCGCAGGTTGGTCAGTTCGATGGCGCGGATCTTCATGCGTCCACCTCTTGCACCAGAGCGTAAAGCCGCGACAGGGCCTGTTCCGCCAAGTCGCGGTCGGCCTGTGCAAGAACGGGATCGGCGGCTTCGGACAAAAGCGTGTCAGCCGCGCGGCGCAAGGCACCGCCATGGTCGATCAGGTCAAGGTCATCGGGTTTGACCTCGGTAGTCAGACGGGCAAGGTCGGCCTCGAACCAGCCAAAATCAGGGGCAATGGCGGCGAGGTGCACCTCGAACGCCGCGCGTTCGGCCAAAGTCAGGCGACCGGCAGCCTCGACCCGCATGAGAGTGTCGCGGCGGCGCCCATCCAGCGGCAGAATGTCGGCTAGGCGCGCAGCGGCATCCTCACCTGGCAGCAGGTCCAGCGCCGGGCGCAACCAATGGAACTGGCTGGTCGGCACCATGCTGACTTGCGCAGGGGCACCGCTGGCTGCGATGCGCACCGACAGCGCGCCAGCGGCAGTATCGTGCTTGAACCCGTCAGCTTCGGGCGTGCCGGAATACCAAGTGGCGGGGCCGATCTGCATGCGGCCGTGCCAGTCACCAAGGCCCAGATAATCAAGGTGCGACAGCCGAGCCCGATTGGGCGGGATGATGCCGGCGCTGCCCTCATCCGAGGTAAAATCCATGATCGCGCCATGGCCAAGACCGATGCGGATCGCGCCTTCAGGCGTCTGGGCCGACATTGACTCGGTCAGGTCGCGCCCCGGGCGGCGCTGGGTGCAGGGGGCAGGCAAGAGCCAGACACCGGGGGCGAGTTCCATCGGCGCTGGGTTCATGAGCACCAAAAGGTTAGATGGCGCATCCGCGAGGATACGGCGCCAGAGTTCCGAGGCAGCGAGGCTGTCGTGGTTGCCAGGCATCAGCACCCAGCGCAGGTCTTCCTCGGACGCCATGGCGCGTAGGGCGTGGCGCAGGGTTTCCGGCGCAGGGGTTTCGGCGTCGAAGGTGTCGCCCGCCAGCATCACATCGGTTGCCCCTGCCCCTCGCGCCACAGCGGCAAGACGGGCGATGACGGTATGGCGCGCCTCGCGCAGGCGGCCGCGGATGTCCTCAGGAAAGCCGCCATAGGCGCGGCCAAGGTGAAGATCGGAGGAGTGGAGGAAACTGTAGGTCATATCACCGTGATGCCCGGAACCCGCGCCGCCTCGTCATTCCGTTTTACCATAGCCCTCACCCCTTGAGTTTCATTTGCGGACGGGCAGCTTCTGCCGCAAGGCTCTCCGCCTTGAAGTCCTTGATCAGTTCCTCGACAAACGCGATGTCTGCCAGGAATTCCGATGGCTCGGGAACGGCAACCGTCTCGGCGGCTGGATTGTCATGGCTGTGGGTGTTGGCCTTGGTCATGCCTTCATGGAAGCGAATGGCCAGAGAGTGCGACAGATGCACCATGCGGAGCCTTTGTGTTTGCACAACATCGACACCGCGCTGAACGATTTCGCAGAAGATAATCTCCTCGACAATCCGCTCATAGGTGTCGCGCAGCCGACCATAGAGACTTTTGACCGACATTTCATATTCAGCCGGACTAGACTGGAGCAGTTTTGGGAGCGGAGCAAATGCGTCTTTGATCCGGCCGATCCGCTTGCTTACCTTGGCACCCTTCCAGCTCACGCCGCCCACATCGATCCGGCCCGCGACCTTTTTGTCACTGAAAAGCGCGGTTGTGACAGCTTCGATGTCCAGTTCTTCTGCTTCACGGCACAATTCGTTGAAGAAGATAATGTCGTGGGTGAAGACGATCACTTGGCGATGCCTGCTCTCCTCGGCGAGGCGCTTCGCCACGAGTAGGCAGCGCTCACGATCGAGAGAAGATACCGGATCGTCCACGACGATGGCAGCCGATCCTTCGGTCAGCGACACCTCAGTGAGGAAACCGGCCAGTGCGAGCGCCCTCTGTTCGCCCTCGCTCAAGATATCCGACGTCATTTTTGTAAGCTTGGTCTGAGGGTCGACGTCGAAGGCCGCTTTAGTCTGGCCGCTCTTGCGGGTGAGGCCGATCTTAAGATGATTGATTTCAAGGTGATTGCGTTCTGACGTAAAGCGGGGTCGTGTCGCGAAGGTGGTGGAAATTTGAAGTTGGCGTAATCTCCGGGTGACTTGAACCCACCCAACCGGCGGCAGCAACCGCCAGGGAGATCACACCATGAAGAACAATACCGACACTTCTGCGCTTTCGCTACTGGC
>JBBRKS010000155.1:0-9265 GCA_038231775.1 Rhodobacterales bacterium
CGCACCACTTTGACGGGCTGCCCGGCCTGTTGACCGCGATTGCCGCCCGCGCCTTTGCCACCTTTGCCAACACGCTTTTTGCGGCGCGTGAGGCGGCAGGCCCCGCCCCCCGCGCGCGGCTGGACGGCACCTGTCAAGGCTATCTGACCTTTGCCGCCAGCCATGCGGGCCTGTTTCATGTGATGTTCGTCTCTGCCGAGGTCAACCGTGGTGACCCTGACCTGATGCCCCATGCCATGCGGTCGTATCAGATTTTGAAAGAGGCCTGCGCGCCCTTTGTGCGCCACCCCGATGACCGGCTTGAGGTTGCGGTCTGGTCGATGGTGCACGGCTATGCCGCCCTGGGCTTTTCGGGGGCGCATCCGGGCGGACCGTTTGACCGCCCCCCCGGCTTTGCCGAACTTTTGCAAGAATTGCTGCCGGGATGACAAATTCCCTGCACAAACCCGCTTGCCCCTGCCTGCGACACGCGCTAGTAACCCGCCACGGAGTGCGGGCGTAGCTCAGGGGTAGAGCATAACCTTGCCAAGGTTAGGGTCGAGGGTTCGAATCCCTTCGCCCGCTCCAGATAAAAGGGTCAGCCGTTGGGCTGGCCCTTTTGGTTTTCGGGGATTGGTGGCTTGGGGCGTGCGGCTTGACCCGTTTGACGGCTTTGGCCCAAGGGCCGCCGCTGCGTTGTTTTCCTTGGGTTTTCGGCGGCGGATCGTTAAGGTTTGCTTGCGGCCAAAGGGGGCAGGATCGTGGTGCAGAACGTGGCTGTCATCGACATTGGCAAGACCAATGCGAAGCTTTTGTTGATCGACCTTTCAACCGGGGCCGAGGTTCAGGTCTTCAAAATGCCGAACCGGGTGGTTGACGCCTTCCCCTACCCGCATTTTGACACCGATGCGTTGTGGGCCTTTGTGCTGGACGGGCTTGCCGCGCTGGCTGCGGGCCACCGCATCGACGCGGTCAGTATCACCACGCACGGCGCTTGTGCGGCGCTGGTCGATGCGGCGGGCGATCTGGTGTTGCCGATCCTTGATTATGAATTCGCAGGCCCTGACACCTTGCCCGCCTATGACGCGATGCGACCGCCATTTGACGAAACAGGCTCGCCACGTTTGCCCGGCGGTCTGAACCTTGGCGCGCAGATTTACTGGCAGGCGCAGACTTACCCGGAGGCTTTCGCGAGAACCGCGCATATCCTGACCTATCCGCAATATTGGGCGCATCGGCTGACCGGGCTGGCGGTGTCAGAGGTGACCTCACTCGGCTGTCACACCGATCTGTGGAACCCATGGGCGGGGCGTTTTTCGACGCTGGTCGAAGGTCAGGGCTGGCGCGGGCTGTTCCCGGCCGTGCAGCCCGCCGCAGCGCGGTTTGCCTTGCGGGCTGACCTTTGCACGCGGCTGGGTTTACCGCAGGGCCTGCCGGTGCATTCGGGCATCCACGATTCCAACGCGTCCCTGCTGCCCTATCTGGGCGGGGATCAGGCGTTTTCGGTGGTGTCCAGCGGGACGTGGATGATCTGTCTGGCGGTCGGCGGGCCTGCGGTTGTGCTGGACAGCGCGCGCGATGTGCTGGTGAATGTGAACGCGAAAGGCACCCCGACGCCGACCGCCCGCTATATGGGCGGGCGTGAGTTTGATGAGATGACGGAGGGGCGTGGTGTAGCACCGTCTGACCTTGACCGGGCGGCGGTGCTGGCGGGGATCATGGCCCTGCCCTCACTTCATCCGGCGACCGGGCCATTTCCCGGGCTGGCGCAGGCGTGGAGCGCGCAGCCTGCGACCGACGGGCAGCGCAGTCTTGCGGCCAGCTATTACACCGCGCTGATGGGGGCGGAATGTCTGGGCCTGATCGGCGCGCAGGGGCCGATCCATGTCGAGGGGCCGTTCGGCGGCAACCCGGATTTTGCAGTGATGCTGGCGACGGCGACCGGGCGACCGGTTCTGACTGGCGGGCAAAGTGCCGGGACCGGGCTTGGCGCTGCGATGCTGGCCGGGACTTTGGGTGCGCCGAAAGTTGGGGTGGTGGCTGTCACACCTTCGACCGACCCGCGCCTTGCCGACTATGCGGCGGCGTGGCGGATCAGGGTTAATGCCCTTTGGGCGGCGCGGACGGGCACCTAGGACGCCTTTACGCCAGATAGAACGTCTCAATCAGGTCAACCGCGACCGGAGAGCCGTCTGCATTGGTCCGCATGATATCGCCCATATGCGCCCACCATTTGCGCATCACCGGATGGCTGGGCAGGTCGGCCATCGTGTGGAGTTCGGGCCGTTCAAGATAGCCGAACAGCACGCCGGTTTCACGGTCAAGGTGGATCGAGTAGTTTGACACGCCTGACGCCGTCAGCAGTTCGGCCAGGTCTGGCCAAAGCGCATCGTGGCGGCGGATGTATTCCGCCTCACTCCCCGGATTGAGGTACATCTTGAATGCGTGGCGCATGGCTACCCCCTTCAGGTTTTGGCGCGGCGGGCGCGCAGGTCGTTGGACAGGTTGGGGATCAGGACGGATGCGATCAGCAGAATGCCGATCACGCCGGTCTGCAAATGCCCGGTGATGTTGGTCAGCGCCATGCCGTTCCTGAGGTTCAGGATGATCAGGATTGACAGCACCACCCCGGTCATTGACCCCTTGCCGCCAAAGATGCTGACGCCGCCCAGCAGAACCATCGTGATGATGTCGAGTTCGAACCCGGTGCCCGCATCGCCCCTGACCGACCCCAGACGTGCGGCATATAGCAGGCCCGCGAGGGCGGCGATAAACCCGCTCATCAAGAACAGGATGGTTTTGACGCGGGCGACGTTCAAGCCGGAAAACCGCGCCACTTCGGCATTGGTGCCGATCACCACGATCTGGCGGCCAAACCCGGTGCGGTGCAATAAGATGCCCAAACCGATCAGGAGGACCACGAACAGGATCAGCGACAAGGGAAACGGCCCGATCAGCGCATCCTGACCCAGAAAGGTGAACCAGTCGGGAAAGTTGCCCATGCTTTGATCCTTGACCAGAACCCGGGCAAAACCGCGAAAGCCGATCAGCATGGCAAGGGTCACCACCAGTGACGGTATCCCGGCCCGCGCAATCAACAACGCGTTGATCAGCCCGGCCACCAGACCGATGCCAAGGCACACCGCTATCGCCAGGCCAGCGGGCCAGCCGTTGGTGAACATGTAGCCAAAGGCGCAGGCCGACAGTCCCATGACAGAGGCGACCGACAAGTCAATTTCGGCATTGATGATGATCAGCGTCATCACCAGCGCCACGATGATCTTTTCAACCGACAGCTGGAACAGGTTGATCTGATTCTGCACGGTCAGAAACTCGGGTGCGAGGATCACGTTGCCTGCGAATGTCAGCACGAACAGCAGGGCCAGCATCCCCTCCCAGCTTTTCAGGCGGGCCATCATGCGGCCCCCTTCTTTGCGCCAAGCCGACCAAGTGAACGGGACATGACGGTGTCAACCGTCACCGCCGCCATGATCAGCATGCCCAAAAGCGCGTCGCGCCAGAACTCCGAAACCAGCTCCCACCGGGTGAGGGAGTTGTCGATCGTGTCAACCAGCACGCAGCCGATCACCACACCAATCATGCTGCCGGAACCGCCAAGGATCGACACGCCACCAACCACCACGGCCGCCACGGCTTTCAGTTCAAAGCCCATGCCCGCCACCACGGTGATGTTGCCGAACTTGGCCAGAAAGATCAGGCCCGACAGGCCGGCAAATGCACCTGACAAAACGAAGGCGGTAAAGATGACCATGGCAGAATTGATCCCCGCCATCATCGCCGCATCGGGGTTTGAGCCTACCGCATAAAACCTGCGGGCAGCGCGCAGCCGTGTCAGCGCAAGGCCCATCGCGACGGCGGCACTTAGCGCCAGAACCACCGTCACCCGCACATCCAGACCAAAGAGCGAAAACGCATTGGCCTGTGGCAGATCGACAATCCATTGCGGCAGGCTGGCGGTGGTGATCGTCTTGGCATCGGAATACTGCACCAGAAAGCTGCGGTACAAGGCCAGCGTCCCAAGGGTCACGATGATCGAAGGCACGCGGCCCCATGACACCAACACGCCGTTGATCGCCCCCATGAAGGCACCAATTCCCATTGCCAGCAACGCGACCAGCAGCGGGTTCAGGTCGGGGTGCAGGCCCAGAAACTGCCCGGTCAGATAGGCCACCATGCCGACAGTTGACCCAACCGACAGGTCAATGTTGCGCGTCATCACGACAATCGCCTGACCCACCGCAATTGGCAAGATCACGGCGGCTGAGGTGGAGATGCGGGTGAACATCCTTGGCGAAAGGTAGCTGTCGATCTGGGTTGAGAAAAACAGAATCGTCGCCAGCAACGCCACGAACAGCGCAATGATGCGCAGGGTCTGGGGGTGGATTTTGGCGATCATGCAATCACCTCTGGCAAGCGCGCCTCGTGCCCTGCGGCCATGCCGATCACCTTTTCCTGACTGGCCTCTGCGATATCAAGGATGCCCGCCTGTTTGCCTTCGCGCATCACCAGCACACGGTCCGCCAAAGCCAGCACCTCGGGCAGGTCGGACGAGATCACCAGAACGGCAACTCCCTCTTTGGCGAGTTTGCGGATGATGTTGTGGACCTCTGCCTTGGCCCCCACATCGACGCCGCGCGTGGGTTCATCAAAGATCAGGATGCGGGGTTTGGTCTCCAACCATTTGGCCAGCATCACCTTTTGCTGATTGCCGCCCGACAGTTTGCCGACATCGGTTGTGACATCAGCCGATTTGATCGCCAGTTGGTTGCGGTACTTGTCGGCCATCGCGAGTTCGGCTTTGCGGTCGATGATGCCGAAGGCACCCAAGAGTTTCCCAAGGCTTGCCAGCGAGATATTGGCGAAAATCGGCAGGGTCATCGCAAGGCCCATCTTGCGCCGGTCCTCCGAGACATAGGCGATGCTTTTGGCCATCGCCTCTTGCGGATTGCGGATCGTGACCTCTTGGCCGTCGATCAGAATCCGCCCCTCAGTCGCGGGCGCTATGCCGAACAGGGCCAGACCCACATCGGTGCGGCGCGCACCGACGAGGCCCGCAAAACACAACACCTCGCCCTGCGACAGATCAAAACTGATGCCGCGAAAGACGCCCTCGCGGCCCAGATTTTCAAGGCGCAGGACCGAAGGTCCATGCGGATTGGCAGCGGTTTTGACGGCATGGGTGTCAACCGCACGGCCCACCATATCCTTGACCATGCCGTCGGGCGTCACCTCGGCCAAGGGTTTGGTCGAGATGTGCTGGCCGTCGCGGATCACGGTCACCCGGTCGGCCACTTGAAAGATTTCGTCCAGACGGTGCGAGATATAGATGACCGCCACCCCCTTGGCCTTTAACGCACGGGCGATGTTCAACAGGCGTGCCACCTCATGCGCCGAAAGCGACGCGGTCGGTTCGTCCATGATCAGGACCTTGACGTTCAGCGACAAAGCGCGGGCGATTTCAACGGTTTGCTGCTCGGCCAGCGTCAGACCCGATGCGGCGCGGTGCACGTCAAGGGTGACGCCAAGCTGGTCGATCAGGCGGGCGGCCTCGGCATACATGTGCTTCCAGTTCATGAAAGCGCCCTCGGCCCGGTTCGAGATGAAGATATTCTCGGCCACGTCCAGATCGGGAAATACCATCGGTTCCTGATAGATCGCAGCGATGCCAAGCGATTGGGCATCCTGGGTTGACCGGACCGACACCACTTTGCCATCGACGCTGATCTCACCCGAATCCGGTTGATGCACGCCGGTCATGATCTTGATCAGGGTGGATTTACCGGCCCCATTCTCACCCACTATGGCGTGAATTTCGCCGGGTTCTATGGCAAGGTTCATGTCCTTCAAGGCCGCTGTGGCGGCGAAACTTTTGGCGATGTTGCGCAGTTCCAGAACACTCACAGTCAGACCTCAGGATGCCAGAGAACACAGGGCCGCCACCGGGGCGGCCCTGCAAGGTCTTGGAAACGGCGTCGAATTACTTCGAGGCGGCTTCGACGTTGTCTTTGTTGTAAACGGTGAACGGCCCCATCAGCACGCGCTTGGCACCGGCACGGCCCGGGTCTTCGTCAATCTTGAAGTTGCCCATGCGCCCGGCGTGGAACTCTTCGCCGATCTCACCCTTGATCGACCCGGTCGCGAGCAAATAGCTGGTGTAATAGGTCAGATATCCAAGATCGACAAAGCTCCACAGGGCGAATTCCGGCGCGCAGCCGTTCATCGTGTAGGACACCATTTCCGCCGGCAGACCAAGGCCCGAGACCTTGACCTTGTCGCACAGCTTTTCGTCCTGCATCGCCTTGGCGGCGGCCACGATGCCCACCGTGGTCGGCGCCATGATCACCTTCAGGTTCGGGTACTTGTCGACCAGACCCAGGGCGCGGTTGTAGGATTCTTCGGACTGGTCATTGCCGTAAACGACGTCATCCAGTTTCAGGTCCTTGTATTTGGCGTCGGTGGTCAGCACCTTTTTCATCGCCTCGATCCAGGCGTTCTGGTTGGCGGCATCGGGGCTGGCCGACAGGATGGCAAATTCGCCAGCGCCCCCGGTTTCGTTGAACACCATGTCGGCCATCACGGTGCCGATTGACCCGAAATCGACCTGTGCCACGAACACGCTTTCGCCCTTGCCGGACGGAATGGGCGAGTCCCATGTCACAACCTTGGTGCCAGCCGCCTGTGCCGCCTCGGCGGTCGGTGCGATCTGGTCACCGGCGTTGTTGGACAGCATGACCACGCCCTGCTTTTGGGTGGTCGCGGTCGTCAGCATTTCGATCTGACCGGCGGCAGAGTTTTCAGCCGTTGGCCCGATGTACTGGTAGGTTCCGGTGTTGCCCAGTTCCTTGGCCGCTTCCTGCGCGCCGCGATCTGCCTGATCGAAGGGCAGAATGCCAAGGAATTTCGGCAGCAGCACGATGTTCACAGCCTGACCGGGCTTTGCTTCCATCACGTCTGCGAAAGCGGTCGTGCCCATCAGGCCCGCCGCCATGGTCAAGGCAAATCCAAGTTTGTTCATAAGTTATCCTCCCGTTTGGTTTTAGTCGGCTTTAAGCTGCCGATAGCTTCGTGATCCGTTCCTCTTCGGCGATAAGGACCTCCACCCCCACCGACCGCAGATGATCCACCATCCCCGGCGGCGCACCGGAATCGGTGACCACCGTGGAAACCCGTGTCAGGGGGCAGACAACCATGTTGCCCCGCGCCTCGAACTTTGAGGAATCTGCAATGACGATCAGCTTTTCGGCGCGCTTGAGCAGTTTTGCCTCGGCCCGCGCAATCAGGGGATCGCTTTCGATCACACCCATCGGCGTGATCGCGTAACACGACATGAACATCTTGCCCGCCGCAAAGTGCTGAATCGCATCCTCTTCAAACGGCGACAGGATGATGCCGGGTTCGCGGTACAATTCCCCCCCCGGCAGCACAACGCGGTTGCCGGAATTGGCGATCAGTTCCTGCGCAATCGGGAAAGAGTTGGTCAGCACCTGCATCCGGTGCTGGCGCAGGCATTGCGCCATGAACCACGTGGTGGACCCGGCATTCAGAATGATCGAGTCGCCATTGGCACACAGGCTGGCGGCCTTGCGCGCCACCGCCAGCTTGGCGTCGGCATTGGTGGTCTGGCTGGCCCCGAACGAGGCCGCCGTCAGGTCGCCCTGCCCCACCTCTGCCGTTTCCGCGCCGCCATGAACCCGGCGCAACTGGCCACTGTCTTCCAGTCGCGCCAGATCACGGCGCAGGGTCGCCAGCGACGCCCCGGTGATCGCCGCAAGATCGTTCACACGAACGATGCCGCGTTCCCGAAGCCGGTTGAGGATGAGTTGCCATCTTTCACGTTCATGCATCCGGTCAAGGTAGTCATAATCGCTCACATCCGTCAACAAACAATCGCAATGCTGCATTGCAGTAAGTTTACTGCGCTGCAGTATGCACCATATTGATTGACGATGAGCGTTTTTGACCCTAGCCTTTGCCCTATGACCCAAAATCTTCTCCTCCCGTCCCTTTGGGATGACGCTGTCGCCGCCACGCTTGATGAGCCGGGCAAGCTTTTATATCGGTCGAACCTGTTGGGCAGCGACCTTAGGATCACCAACTTTGGCGGGGGAAATACCTCTGCCAAAGTGTCGGCCAAGGACCCGTTGACCGGGGCGGATGTGACCGTGCTGTGGGTCAAGGGATCGGGCGGTGACATCGGCAGCATGAAGCTGGACGGCTTTGCGACGCTGTACATGGACAAGCTGTTTCAGTTGCGGGCGCAATTTCGCAGCATGGATCAGGAAGATGCGATGGTCGATGCGTTGGGCCACTGCATCTATAATCTGAACCCGCGTGCGCCCTCGATTGACACCTGGCTGCACGGGTTTGTGCCGGCGGTGCATGTTGACCATGTGCATTCGGATGCCGTGATCGCGATTGCGGCGTGCAGCGATCAGGTGGCGCTGACCGCAGAGGTTTTTGGCGACGAGATCGGCTATCTGCCGTGGCAGCGCCCGGGGATTGATCTGGGGATCAAGCTGGGTCAGATGGCCGAAGCGAACCCCAAAATGGTGGGGCTGATGTTGGGGTCGCACGGGTTGTTCACCTGGGGGGCAACGGCCAAGGAAAGCTATGAACAGACCTTGCGCATCATCAACAAGGCGGCGGTGTGGCTGGATGCCCATGTGAAAACTCCGGTGTTTGGCGGGGAAAAGGTCGCCAGTCTGGCGGCTGATGACCGCGCTGCGACAGCCCGGCGTCTGATGCCGCTGATCCGGGGGCGCATTTCCAGATCTGAAATGAAAGCGGGCCATTTCACCGATGCGCCTGAGGTGCTGGAGTTTGTCAATTCCAACGCGATGGCGGCGCTGGCCCCGCTTGGCACGTCCTGCCCGGATCACTTCCTGCGCACCAAGATCAAGCCGCTGATTGTGCCCGCCGATGCCGATGCTGCGACGTTGGACGCGCTGATTGCGGGCTACCGTGCGGATTACGCGGCCTATTATGACCGGTGCAAGCACGCGAACTCTCCAGCGATGCGCGACCCGAACGCGGTGATCTACCTGATCCCCGGCGTGGGGATACTGTCGTTTGCCAAAGACAAATCGACCGCCCGGATTTCGGCAGAGTTCTACGTCAACGCGATCAACGTGATGCGTGGGGCGTCTGGCGTGTCGCAGTATCAGGGGTTGGACGAGCAAGAGGCGTTCAACATCGAATACTGGCTGCTGGAAGAGGCAAAGCTGCAACGGATGCCCAAGCCGAAGTCGATGCAGGGCCGTGTGGC
>JBBRKS010000156.1:0-9106 GCA_038231775.1 Rhodobacterales bacterium
ACAACCTGGCATCTGACGGTCTCCGATGCGCATTCCGAAGCGCTTCAGGCTGCATCACTTGCTTCATCGTCGCGAAAACAGTCAAAAATCGAGGTGCCCTTCTATGACTTGCGGGTTCTTGGTCACGTGGTCCAGTGAACCTTCGGCCAGAACCGACCCTTCGTGCAGGACCGTCACCCGGCAATCGAGCCTGCGGACAAACTCCATATCGTGTTCCACCACCACCACCGCACGGCTTTTGGCGATATCGACCAGCATGGCGGTGGTCAGTTCGCGTTCGGCCAGCGTCATCCCAGCGGCAGGTTCATCGACCAGCAACAGGCGGGGTTCCTGCGCCAGCAGCATGGCAATTTCCAGCCATTGCTTTTGACCGTGGCTAAGTTCGCCGGCTTTGCGCGCCAGATGATCGGTCAGACCGACCTGAGCGGCCAAAGCCTGTACCCGGTCACGCCCCTGACCCGAAAGCGCAAAAGTCAAAGCGGCAAACGGGCCGCGCCGGGATTTCAGGGCGAGCACAAGGTTTTCGGCCACGCTTTGATCTTCAAACACCGTGGGGCGCTGGAATTTGCGGCCCACCCCGGCGCGGGCGATGGCCGCCTCTGACATTTTCAGCAGGGACTGGCCCTTTTCGCCCCAAGTGACGGTGCCCGCGTTGGGTCTGGTCTTGCCGGTGACGATGTCCATGAAGGTGGTCTTGCCCGCGCCGTTCGGCCCGATGATGGCGCGCAGTTCGGTGGCCCCGATGGAAAACGACAGGTTGTTGATCGCCTTGAAGCCATCAAAGCTGACCGAGACGCCGGAAACCTCTAACAGGGCGCTCATTCCACGGCCTCTTGTTCTTGCAGGCTGCCGTCGTCGGGGCCAAGGGCAGCCCCTTTGCGGTCAGGGGTGCGCAGGCCTTGGAAACGGTCAAACAGGCCGCCGATGCCCTTGGGCGCCCACAGGGTGACGCCGACGAACGACAGACCAAGCAGCACCTGCCACCAATCGACCCAGTCGATGGTGTAAAACCCCAAGGGGATGGACGGGGCGCGTCCGCCGGTGAACCACGACGACAACAGCGAGACGAAAGCCGCACCGATCACCGATCCGTACAGCCGCCCCCTGCCCCCAATGGCGACCCAGACCGCAAGGTAGATTGACGCGATGGGCGCCAGTTCTGCCGGGTTGATGATGCCGGCTTGCGGGTAATACAAGGCCCCCGCAAGACCGCAGATCACGGCTGTGACGGCAAAGACAAACAGCTTGTAGCCTTCAACCGGGTAGCCCAGGAACCGCACCCGCGCCTCGTCATCGCGGATGGCGCGGATGACCGATCCGAACTTGCCGGATGTAACCCAGGCCAGCAGAATATAAGCCAGCGCCAACGCGAGGGCAGAGGCCCAGAAGAACCAGATCGACAACAGGTCCTGACTGACCGACGCGAGGCCCGGCAGGTTCTGCAAGCCCGACAGCCCGTTGTTGCCGCGCAGACCGGAATCGTTCTGAAACAGGTACAGCGACAAGGCAAGGGTCATGGCTTGAGTCAGGATCGACAGGTACACCCCCGTCACCCGGCTGCGAAACGCCAGCCAGCCAAAGACCAGCGCCAGCACGCCCGGCACCAGCACGACCAGCGCCAGTTGCAGGGGCAGCGAATGCGCAAAGCTCCAGATCAGGGGCATGTCGGACCCGCCGACCACGCCGAAAATCTGGGTGGCGACACCTTGGGCAATCTCACCGGATGTGGCGGGGATCGGGCCGGACGACAGGGCCTGGACAACGATCTCCTCTGTCCGGGCATACATCAGCCATTGGCCGATCATGTAGCCGCCAAGCGCAAAGAAGGCCATGTGACCCAGCGAAAGGATGCCGGTGTAGCCCCAGACAATGTCCATCGCCAGCGCCGCCAGACACAGGCACAGGGTCTTGCCGAGCGTTTTGACGAAGGAGGTCGACATCCCGCCTGCGCCAAACGCCGGGCTTAGCAGGGTGACAGCAACACATAAGACGATCAGCGCCAGCAGAAACCACAGGACAGACGGGTTACGCGCCAGAAAGCCGCGTGGGGTCAGGGTGGTTGATGCGGCACTGGATACCGCCGGTAAGCGGGGGCCAGCCCCCGCACCCCCGGGATATTTCTGGACCAATGAATTGGGTAGGGGGTTTGCAGGTTGGGCGGCGGAGGTTTCGGTCATGTCAGTCCCCTGCCGCGCGGCCCTTGAGGGCGATGATGCCTCTGGGGCGGACTTGGATGAAAAGGATGATGAAGAGGATCATGTAGGTTTGGGCGGCCAGAGTGTTGGAGGGGTTCAGCCACTCAATCGCTTTTTGCAGCCCGCCGATCATCGTGGCCCCGGCAAGGGCCCCCCAGATGTTGCCGACCCCGCCGACCACCACGGTCATGAAGCTTTGCACGATGTAGTCGGTGCCCAGTTCCGAGGTGACCTTGGCGAACAGACCGATCGCCACGCCCGCAATGCCTGCGATGCCGGACCCAAGGCCAAAGGTCAGCATGTTGATCCGGTCGGGGTTGATGCCCATGCTGGCGGCCATCGTCGGGTTTTGCGTGACGGCCCGCACCTCTAGCCCCAGCCTTGTGCGTTTCATCATGTACAAAAAGAAGCCAAGGAACAGGGCGGCCAAGGCGATGATGGCAAGGCGAATGTAGCTGATCGACACCACGTCGTTGAACGTCAGCGCGCCACCCAGCCAATCAGGCGAGGTCAGGGGGCGGGCCTGTGTGCCAAAGATGTTCTTGAAAAGTTGTTGCAGCGCGATTGAGATGCCGAAGGTGGCCAGCAAGGTTTCCAGCGGGCGTTTGTACAGGTGGCGGATCACCAGACGCTCCATCGCCACGCCTGCCGCGAAGGTCACGGCGAAGGCCAGCGGGAAGGCCACGACCAGAGAGACGGTGTAGTTCGGGATGAATTGCTGGACGACATAGCCGGTATAAGCGCCCATCGTGATGAATTCGCCATGTGCCATGTTGATCACGCGCATGACGCCGAAAGTGATGGCAAGACCGATGGCGGCAAGGAAATAGATGGCGGCGAGGGACAGGCCGTCCAGCGACAGATCGGCAACCTGCATCGCGCCGACCTTCAGGCTGATCTCTCCCAAGGCGGCGTTGGCGGCGTCAGTGATGACGGGGTCGGCCTCTGTATAGACCTCGTAAAAGCGGTGGGCGGCGATGGCGGCTGCAACCTCGTCATCGGTGGCGGCGGGCGGCACCTGACCTGCGGTTTCAAGAAGGGTATAAGCGCGGTCGCGGGTGGTTTGGTCGGACAGTTGTTCGACGGGGATGCCTGCGACCATGCCGCCTTCGATATGGGCGGCGAGCGCTTGTTCCTGAGCGTCATGCGTGATGCGGCTGGGGGCAGAGCCGTCGGCCACCAGAAGGTCATAGGCATCGGCAGGCGAAATATCGGTGCCGACTTTCAGCGTGCGGGCGAGGTTTTTGCCCACAGGCGTATCGGTTGCCGCAATGCGGGTGGTGGCGATCAGCGGTTTGAGGGCGCCGCGCAGATCAAGCCCGGTGTCGGCCCCAAAGCTTTGCATCGCGGTCACGCGGGCCTTGGCGTCGGGATCAAAGCGCAAGGTCAGCAGGCGTTCCAGCCGCTGCTTTTGTGCCTTCAGCGTCGGGTCGCTTTCGCTGTCGATGGCGGCGCGCAGCGGGGTCAGGCTTTCGGCATTGGGGTCTTGCGCAATCGAGGTCAGCGCATCGGCGCGTTTCTTGGGATCGGGATCGGACAACGTGAACTGCACAAGGGCAGAGGCGATCAGGCCGCGCACCCCGGCGTTCGGTTTCAACTCTGCAATGTCCGCTTTGCCAGCGGTGCCTGCGGACGCACCGGTCAGATCGGTCAGGGCATAGCCTGCAGGATCAGTCGCGAGCAGGAAAAAGGCCTTATCGAATTTACGTTCGCCCAAGGTCTTGTTGGCCCATGCCTCCAGCAGTTTTGCGGCCATCGGGTCGCCCGACGCGGCAAGTTCGGCGATCACTGGCCCGATTGTGGTGCGTGAGGGTTTTTCTATATCGGCGGTGTGAGCGGCGGCGATCTGGGCCACCGTGTCGGCCCGGGCGGCCAAGGTCAGGACGGGCAGCGACAGGCAGGCCAAAGCCACCGCGTGAAGAAAAGCGCGCATTGAGAAACCCGGTTGGGGGGTGAAGGGGCCGGGCTGGCCCCCTCGGCGGTTGGGATTGTTCGACGTCGATGAAAGCCGCCGCGGTTACAGATAGGAACCGCAGCAGCACACACCTGACGTCAGTAGTTCGACTTCAACTGCACGCAGGTCTTGGTTTCCTTGTTGTACATGCCGCACTTCAAGGTCTTCCAATCCGATTCCAGCACGGCCGATTCCGGCAGGTAGTCGGTCCAGGCGTCGCCGGGAACCGGATCGGTCTGGCTGATGATGTCGAACTGGCCATCAGCCTTGATCTCACCGATCAGGACCGGCTTGGTCAGGTGGTGGTTCGCCAGCATCTCTGCGGTTGAACCGGTCAGGTTGGGGAACTTTTGCCCGATCATCATGTCAGACACGGGATCGACATCGACGGTGCCAGCGGCAGTGACCGCATTCACCCACATGTTGAAACCGATGTAGTGCGCTTCCATCGGGTCATTGGTGGTGCGCTTGTCGTTCTTGGTGTAGGCGTGCCACTGGTCGATCCACGCCTTGTTTTCCGGAGTGTCAGCGGATTCGAAGTAGTTCCACGCGGCAAGATGGCCGACGAGGTTTGAGGTGTCGAGACCGGACAACTCCTCTTCACCAACCGAAAAGGCGCAGACCGGCAGCGTGTCGGCCTTGACGCCAGCAGCCGCAAGTTCCTTGTAAAAGCCGATGTTGGCATCACCGTTGATGGTGGACAACACGCCGACCTTTTTGCCATCAGCGCCCAAAGCCACGACGTCAGACACGATCTTGGCCCAATCCGACTGGCCGAACGGCGTGTAGTTGACGAAGATGTCTTCTTTGGCGATGCCCTTGGAGATCAGGTAAGCCTCAAGGATCTTGTTGGTGGTGCGCGGGTAGACATAGTCGGTGCCAAGCAGCGCGAATTTCTGGATGCCGAGTTCCTTGAGGTAATAGTCGGTCGCCGGGATCGCCTGCTGGTTTGGCGCGGCACCGGTGTAAAACACGTTCTTGGACGATTCCTCGCCCTCGTACTGCACGGGATAGAACATCAGGCCGTTCAGTTCTTCGATGACCGGCAGCACCGACTTGCGCGACACCGAAGTCCAGCAGCCGAAAATCACCGCAACCTTGTCGACGGTCAAAAGCTCGCGGGCCTTTTCTGCAAACAGCGGCCAGTCAGAGGCCGGGTCAACCACCACTGCCTCAAGCTTTTTGCCCAGAACGCCGCCCTTGGCGTTTTGTGCATCAATCAGCATCAGCATTGTGTCTTTCAACGTGGTTTCCGAAATCGCCATCGTACCGGACAGCGAATGCAGGATGCCGATCTTGATCGTGTCATCCGCGGCAAACACCGGACGGGTCAACAGCGGGGCTGCAAACGCAGCCACCCCACCGGCCAAAAGCGAGCGACGTGTAAGTTTCATTGATAAAGTCCCCTGTCGCGGCTGCACGGGGCTCTTCCCAATCGGGATAGAACCGCCCATGGTGAGCAGGCAGCCTTTGGTTGCACCCGTGCGGTGGGGGCCGGCTTGGACACTTGCAGCCACCGCACACTTCCCCTCGAAGTTCTCCCCGAGCATGGGCAGCAGGCGATATCCTGCGTGCCCGCGCAACTGTCACAAAAGCTGCACGGGACTTGCGGTGGGATGGCGTGAGAATTTGCCCTGTAATTGAGCAATCTTTCGCGCCGCAGCGCAGAAAATGGGCGGGGAGTGCGGCGAAACTGACTTTCAACCCGTGAAAATAGCGTTGATCAGGTCGGAATCAATGGCCGCGTGGGGGTATGAATTTTCAGACTGTGCGCCAAAGGGCCTCCGGCGGGAGTATTTGGCAAAGAGCAAATTGAAAGTCAGGGCCGGTCGAGGCGGGTGCGGTCGCCATCGGCAAAGCGGCGCAGGACCTTGGGGTAAAGCTGGTGTTCCGCGATCAGGACACGGGCTGCAAGTGCAGCCTCGGTATCGCACGGCAGGATCGGGACGCGGGACTGGCCAAGGATCGGGCCGGCGTCAAGATCGGCAGTGACCTGATGCACCGTGCAACCGGCCTCTTGGTCACCGGCCTTCAGCGCGCGCTGATGGGTGTGCAGGCCGGGGTAGTTTGGCAACAAGGAGGGGTGGATGTTCAGCATGCGGCCTGCAAACCGCGCGATAAAGGTGGGGGTCAGAATGCGCATGAAGCCCGCAAGGCAGACGATATCGGGTGCGGCCGCCAGAAGCGGCACCAGCAGCGCCTGTTCAAAAGCCGTGCGGTCGCGGGCAAAGGGGCGGTGATCGACGGCAGCGGTGGCAATGCCCTGCCCTGCCGCCCAGTCCAAGCCAGCCGCCTGCGGATCGTTGGACGCGACCAGAACCGGGCGGCACGGATGATCGCCGGTCATGGACGCCACCAAGGCGCGCATGTTGGACCCACCCCCGGAAATGAGGATGGCAACCCGGATCACAAGGGATTGCCGCCAAGAAACTGGCCCTTGTAAATCACACCCTCACCCGGAACGATGTGACCCAGTTGGATCACCGTTTCGCCAAGGTCGGCCAGCAATTGGCTGACCGCGTCGGCCCGTGTGGGATCAAGCACCAAAATCAGCCCGATGCCGCAGTTGAAGGTTTTCAGCAGTTCGGACTGCGCCATGTTGGCGGTGGTCGCGAGCCACTGAAACACCGGCGGCAGGTCCCATGCGCCAAGGTCGATCTCACACGCCAGACCTTCGGGCAGCACACGCGGCGGGTTTTCGGTCAAGCCTCCGCCGGTGATATGGGCCAGACCGTGCACGCCGCCAGACCGGATCGCCGCAAGGGCTTGTTTGACGTAAAGCCGGGTCGGCGTCAGCAGTGCTGCACCAAGCGTGCCGTCACTGAAGGGTGAGGGCGCGTCCCAGCCAAGGCCGGACATCTCTACCACTTTACGCACAAAGGAATAGCCGTTGGAATGCACCCCGTCCGAGGCAAGGCCGATCAGGACATCCCCCTCGGTCACACCTTTGGGCAGGTCGGTGCCGCGCTCCATCGCGCCAACGGCAAAGCCCGCAAGGTCAAAGTCGCCGCCGTGGTACATGCCGGGCATCTCTGCCGTCTCACCCCCAACCAGCGCACAGCCGGATTTTTCGCACCCCAAAGCAATGCCTTCGATGATCGAGGTGGCCTGAGCAAGGTCCAGCTTGCCGGTGGCGAAATAGTCGAGAAACAGCAAGGGTTCAGCGCCCTGACAGACCAGATCGTTGACGCACATCGCAACAAGGTCGATGCCGATCGTCGCCACATTGCCGGTGTCGATGGCGATGCGCAGCTTGGTGCCGACACCGTCGGTGGCCGCGACCAGAATGGGATCATTATACCCGGCAGCCTTCAGGTCGAACAGGGCACCAAACCCGCCAAGCCCGCCCATCGTGCCGGTGCGGTTGGTGCGTTTGGCCGCAGGCTTGATGCGTTCGACCAAGGCGTTGCCCGCGTCAATATCAACGCCCGCATCCGCATAGGTCAATCCATTGTGGGTTTTGGTCATGATCCAACCTCGCCTGAACCGTTTGGCCGTCCTTTAAGCGGTATGACCGCGCTTGACAACCAAGCGGGGCGATGCGGGTTTAGGAGGTGACAGAGGAACGCTCGCCTGGGGTCGCGGTGGGGCGGAGGGTGATTTGCAGGACATGTCGGTGAGAGCTGCAGTGAAAAGGGCCCGCCGGTCGCGTCGGTGACAAACTCCACGACGTGCAATTTGGTCAAACGTGTGGCTAAGCGCTGGCAAACGCTGTGGCAGCAGGTCGGGCCGAAGTCTGGCCGTCTATTTGCCCGCACGTTTGGTCGGGCGCCCAACCGCACGGCTGGCCAAGCCTTTGAGCGACCCAAGCAACCCGACTTGACCACCGCCACCGGACTGGCCTAATCAGGCGTCACGCAGCGCCACCGTTTGGGCCTGCGCACGGTGGGCCTGTAGCTCAATGGTTAGAGCAGGGCGCTCATAACGCCTTGGTTGGGGGTTCGAGTCCCTCCGGGCCTACCACCCTATCCTTTTGGCTCCTATGAAAACCCATGTCTTTCTTCCGCTTCTGCCATTTTCGTTCCCAGTTCCGCGTGCACAGGCAAGCTGCGGCCTCTTCGCTCGGACATCTGTCCCAAAGCGGCAAGCAAAATCGCCCCTCGCCAGATGACGATCCCCTCAACACACCATGCAGCCGGAACTCTGTCCTGACATCAGATTGTCTTTGCACAACCTCGCGGAACTGGTCCACTCTCCCTGAGGGAGAACTTGAGGGAGGATACCCATGCTTGACACCACCACTGCTGATCTGGTCGCGGCGTTTCTGACCGATTTCGGCGATGCGCTGACGGCTGGCGACATCGACCGCGCCACTGCGATGTTTCTGGAGGACTGCTATTGGCGCGACCTTGTGACCTTCACCTGGAACATCAAGACCGTCGAAGGCCACGCCGAAGTGGCCGACATGCTGCGCCACCAACTGGCCACAACCAAACCGTCGCATTGGCGGATTGCCGAGGGCGAGACGGCGACGGAGGCTGACGGCATCACAACCGCCTGGATCAGCTTTGAGACCGAAATCGCACGCGGCTATGGCCTGATCCGGCTGAAATCCGGCAAGATCTGGACGCTTTTAACCTCGATGGTGGAACTGAAGGGCCATGAAGAGCCGGTGGGCTTTGACCGTCCGATGGGCGCGCACCACGGCGCTGGCAAACATCGCCACACCTGGCTGGAAGAGCGTGAGGCCGAGGCGCGTGAGTTGGGGCACTCCAAGCAGCCCTATGTGTTGATCATCGGCGGCGGTCAGGGCGGCATTGCCCTGGGGGCGCGGTTGCGGCAACTGGGTGTCCCCACGATCATTGTCGAAAAGAATGACCGCCCCGGCGACAGCTGGCGCAAGCGCTACAAGTCGCTGTGTCTGCATGACCCGGTCTGGTATGACCACCTGCCCTATCTGCCCTTCCCGCCGAACTGGCCGGTCTTTGCCCCCAAGGACAAGATCGGCGACTGGCTG
>JBBRKS010000157.1:0-9098 GCA_038231775.1 Rhodobacterales bacterium
GCGCCATTCTGGTCCCCTTTGCCACCGTCCCATGTTGCTTTTAGGCGTAGCATTGGGTAGAGAGCAAGACACGAAGTGCCCACTTATACAAACGCTGTGCGTTTGTGTGGGTAGGGGAGACTCGCGTTTCCCCTTAACCCCTAAGCAAAGTGCAGCCCCCGAATGGCGATCTATCATTTACGCGCAACGATGATTTCCCGCAGTCAGGGCCGCAGCGCCACGGCGGCTGCCGCCTACCGCGTGGCCGAGCGCATTGAGGACCGTCGCACCGGGCTTACCTTCGATTACGCAGCGCGGGGCGGTGTCGATCACACCGAAATCCTGGTGCCGGATCATGCGCCGGATTGGGTCCGTGACCGATCCGAGCTGTGGAACCGGGTCGAGGAATCCGAGACCCGCAAGAACAGCCAGGTCGCCCGTGAAGTGCGTGTCGCCCTGCCCGACGAGCTGACCCATGCGCAACGGCTTGAGCTGGTGCGCGAGTTCGTGCGCAGCCAGTTCGTGGACCGTGGCATGGTGGCCGACTTCGCCCTGCACGCGCCGGGGCGCGAGGGCGACGAGCGCAACCATCACGCCCACATTCTGCTGACCACCCGTGAGGTGGATGCAGAGGGCTTCACCACCAAGAACCGCGACTGGAACAAGGTCGAGGTTCTGGAAGGCTGGCGTGAGGCATGGGCACGGGACAGCAATGCCGCCCTGGAGCGGGCCGGCGTTGAGGGCCGCGTGGATCACCGGACGCTGGTGGCGCAGCGCGACGAGGCGCTTGAGCTGGCATCTGCGGCGCGGGAGCGCGGCGACGAGGGCGCGGAGCTGCACGAGACCGTGCGGGCCATGTCGCTGGATCGCCCACCCCTGCCTCAGCTTTCCCTTGGCGCTTGGCAGCTCAAGGAACGCGGCATCGAGGTTGCTGCCGTCCGCGTCTGGCATGAGGTCAAGGACCGTGCCGCCGAAGTCAGACAGGTGGTGCAGGAGCTGACCGGACAGGTCCGCGATTGGCTGGACCGTGCGGCGGAGCATGTCATGGACCGTTTGGGGTCCGGGCAGTCCGAGCTGGCGCTTGCCGGAGGCCGTGATGGCCGAGAAGAAGAACCGGACTTTGCCACGCGGTTGAAGGCATCTTGGGAAGCCTATCAGGGCCAAGAGAAGGTTCAGGAAGGCCCCACGCCAGAGCAAGAACGGGAAGCCCCGCAGGATTTTGCAGCACGTCTGCGCGAGGCAGCGGAGGGCGTTGATCGTGATGCTCTAGCGGATCGCGCCGCCGCATTGCGCGAGGGCCGTGAGGCCGAGGAACGGCATACTGCACAGGAGGCCGCGCGAGAACAGGAGCGGGTGAAAGAGTTGGAGCGCCAGCAGGAGATTGAGCGTGAAGCGCACCGCGACCGAGGGCATGGGATCGACCGATAAGGATAGCTTCAACAAACGGTGGTTTTTGAACGACTGATGGCATCAGGACAACCCTCTCGAACTGGCGATGACGGGACCGAGGAGTTCAGACACTAAAACGCTCGCTCCATCGTCACTAGGTCAGCCCGCACCTGCGCGGCTCTACGAGCTGATCTTCCACTTTACGGACTGCCATGCAATTGTTCACGGATACTCCTTTTAGGAGCCCGTCACGAAAGATACTCCGATCCCATGACCAAAACCTCATCATCAGATAGCTCTGAGCGCGCTACCCCGCCGACGACCTCCGGACCGTCGGCGTTTCCAATTGTCGGGATCGGCGCGTCGGCGGGTGGGATCGAGGCGCTTGGCAAGTTTTTCGACGCGATGCCAGCAGACAGCGGGATGGCGTGCGTCATCGTTCTTCATCTGGACCCGACCAGGGAAAGCCAGCTCTCGACGATCCTGACCCACCACACCGAAATGCCGGTGCATGAGATCGAAGACGGAATGCCCGTTGAGGCGAACAATGTCTATGTGATCGCCCCCAACACCTACCTGCGGGTAACCGGCAATACCTGCCATCTGTCCGAACCGCGAGAGCCGCGCGGGCATCGGTTTCCGGTCGATGAACTGTTCAGATCGCTTGCCGAAGACCAGCAGGAACGCGCGATCTGTGTCGTTCTGTCCGGCACTGGCCATAACGGCACCGAAGGCCTCAAAGAAATCCGGGCCTCGGGTGGCTTCGCGATCGCACAGGAGCCAGAGACGGCGAAATTCGACGGCATGCCCCGAAGTGCGATATCGGCCGGTCTGGTTGATCGCGTGCTTGCCCCGGACCTTATGCCCGAATTCCTGGTCCAGCACATCAAGCGGGGCTATCAGACCGATGTCCCGCCGCGCATCGCGGATGAGGGCAAGGATGCCACATCACTCGACCCCATCCTGGCCGTTCTGCGGGCGCAGTCAAACCACGACTTCCGAAACTACAAACCAAACACCCTGTCACGGCGCATCGACCGGCGCATGGGTCTGGTTGGTGCCGATTCGATGGACGACTATCTTGAGACGCTGCGGGACAATCCCGCAGAAATTGCGGCGCTGACCCGAGATCTGATGATCAGCGTGACCAGTTTCTTTCGTGACCACGATGCCTGGACGGCGCTCGACGAAATGGTGATCCGGCCGCTGGTGGCGGAACGCGACGACCGATCTACTATCCGGTTCTGGGTTCCGGCCTGTTCGACAGGTGAAGAGGCCTATTCGCTGGGCATGCTTGTGCTCGACGCGGCAGAGGCGGCCGGAAAACAGTTCGACCTGAAGATTTTCGCCACCGACAGCCAAGACATCAATCTCAAGATGGCGCGTGCCGGCATTTATCCGGCAGCAGCCTCGAAAGCGATATCCAGCGCGCGCATGGATCGATATTTCGACTTGCTGGACGGCACGATCGAGGTTCGCAAGGAACTGCGCGAACAGGTGGTCTTTTCGCCCCACAACCTGTTGCGCGATCCGCCGTTTTCGCGCCTCGATCTGGTGACCTGCCGTAATCTGCTGATCTATCTCCTGCCCGAGGCGCAAAAGCGCGTTCTCGCCCTGTGTCATTTCGCACTTTGCCAAGACGGCCATCTGTTTTTGGGCAATGCCGAAACGGTCGGGCGACGCAACGATCTGTTTTCAACGATCTCGACCACGGCCCGCATTTATCGCCGGATCGGGCAGACGCGGCATGACATCACCGATTTCCCCCAGTTCAGTCTTCCGGCTGATCGACAGGCAGTGACAAGTGACGCAGCGCAGTCAGCGCCGGTCCCGACGCGGGGCAGCTATGTCGATATCGCGCGCCACGCTTTGATTGAGCGGCATGGACCGGCCTCGATCTTGGTCGATCGGAACGGGAGCGTGCTCTACTATCACGGCGTCACCAGTCCGTTTCTTGACAACCCGCCCGGCGAGCCGACGCGCGACGTACTGGCAATGGCCCGGAACGGAGTCCGCGCCAAGCTGCGCGTCGCGTTGCGTGAAACCAACAAACGTGGCGAGGAAAGTGAATTCACCGCCCAGGTCATGCAGGACGGCAAGCGACGGCTTTTTACGGTGAGCGTGACACCTGTCAAGGCACCCGGAGATGCCGCACTCAGACTGATCAGCTTTGCGCCGCAGCGCGAAAAGGCAAGTGCGTCTGAACTTCCGTCAGACAAGGAGCCAAGCCACGGCGAGCAGATGCTGGAGGATGAATTACGCGCCGCCCGCGCCGAGCTGAATAGCACCGTCGAGCAGATGAAAAGCGTCAATGAAGAGTTGAAGGCCTATAACGAGGAAGCCACCTCGATGAACGAGGAGCTTCAGTCGACAAACGAGGAACTGGAAACGTCCAAGGAAGAGTTGCAGTCTTTCAATGAGGAAATGCATTCGGTCAACAACCAGCTTCAGCACAAGGTCCACCAATTGGACGAGGCGACCAACAACCTCGAGAACCTGCTGTTCGGAACCAATATCTCAACGCTGTTTCTTGATACCGACCTTTGTATCAAGTGGTTTTCCCCGGCAAGCCGCGCACTGCTGGATCTCGTCTCGACTGATGTGGGTCGGCCACTCGTTCATTTCGCGCTTAAGATCGCAGATGACAATCTGCTCCGCGACGCGGCAATAGTTCTGGAAAAACTGTCGACCATTGAAGTCGAAGTGCGAGACGACGCTGACAACTGGTACTTGAGGCGACTGCAACCCTACCGGACGCGCGACAACCGGATCGACGGCGTCGTCATCACATTCACCGACATCACGGAACGCAAGCGCGCCACCGATGACCTGGACGAGGCGCGTGCCTTTGCCGAATCCATTGTCGCCACGATCCGCCAGCCGCTGCTGGTCCTGACGCCGGAACTGGATGTGCTGACAGCAAACGAGATGTTTTGCGAAACCTTCGCAACCAAACATCAGGATACCGAAGGCAAGCGGATTTATGATCTTGGGGATGGCCAGTGGAATATACCGGAATTGCGCAGCCTGCTCGAAGATATCCTGCCCGAGAAAGAGGAGTTCAGTGATTTCAGGGTCGATCACGACTTCGAGACGCTGGGCCGCCGCACCATGTTGCTCAATGCCCGGAGTCTCAAGCGCATTGGCATTCCGCCCCAGCTCATTCTGCTGTCGATCGAGGACACGACCGCCCAGACCAAAGCCGATGCGCACCGTGATCTGCTGATTGACGAGTTAAGCCATCGGGTCAAAAACACGCTTGCGACCGTCCAGTCGCTGGCATCCCGCACCTTGCGGCAGGCTGATACGATGGAGGCGTTCAAGACCGCGTTCGAGGGTCGTCTACATGCTTTGGCGCAGGCGCATGACTTGCTGGTTGAGGAAAACTGGCAAGGTGCCGGTCTGAAGCGGTTGGCGCACCGTACTCTTGCGCCGTATTTTGAGGCAGACACTGATCGGATCACAATAGAGGGCCCCTCCCTGAGCCTTACGCCCCAAGCGGGAACCGCTCTGGTGCTGATCCTGCACGAATTGGCAACGAACGCCGCTAAATACGGTGCGTTGTCAGGGCCTGAAGGCAAACTGTCGTTATGCTGGCGTGTCGAAGATGACGAGGCGGAGGCATGCGTGTTCATTGATTGGACCGAGACTTGCAGTAACAAAATTGAACCGCCCACTCGCACGGGGTTTGGCAGCCGATTAATCCAGAGCAGCGCCGCACACGAACTTCAAGGTAGTGCCAAACTTGACTATCGTGCCACCGGATTGCATTGTCAGATGATGTTTCCATTGAATTCCATTGCCAATGGCCATCGGCTCCAAGACCACGCTGATGACTGACATGAAAACCAGCCTTGCAGGATTGCGCATACTTGTCGTTGAGGACGAGGTCCTGGTCGCGATGGATATCGAGGACATGCTGCTCGATCTGAAATGCGAACCGATTGGACCAGCCTCGACAATCAAGGCTGCACTTGAAACCATCCGCAGCACTGACAAACTTGACGGTGCGTTTCTGGACATGAACCTTCACGGACAATCGGTGCTTCCGGTCGTCGAGGAACTGGTCAAGAAGGGGGTCCCATTTGTCTTGGTGACGGGCTACGCACGGCGTGATGACGATCCGTCTGCGATGCGTGATGCGCCCCGATTGAACAAGCCGTTCCGCATGGCAACGCTGTCCGAAACCATATCGAAAGCGTTCACCCGATTAGAGTGAAAGATGGTGCAGACAGTAGCATACATCCGGAACCGAGTGGTCAAAAACGCTCCTTTGCGGGAGGCTTTGCCATATGCTGATAGATCAATGGGTTAGGCCTTCCCAAACACCCTGCCAAAATTATGAAGGTTTTGGCAGGTTTGTGGCATGTCGATACTAAGCTGATCGCAGGAATCCAAACAAACCACGTTTTGCCCCCTGCCCTGTCCGCTGATCGGTTAACATTGCGGTCAACTGGCGGCGCTCTTCGCCTTCACGATCAAGGCGCTCGCGAAGGTCGGCTACAGTTTCAGCCATGTTTTCAGACAGAGTATTTGCTGCTTTAAGCTCGGCGCGTAACCGCTCTATTTCAATGCGGTTTTCGTGGTCAGTGGTGGGGGTCAGTGTTGGTTTTTCTGACTGGTCAGTGACGGTCAGTGGAAACACTCTGTGCAGCTCCGACGGATCAATCTGGTATCGTCCTTGAGTATCTTTCGGCGCACTCAAACGCCCTTCTTTTATAGCTTTTAGGATTGTCCCCTTCGCCTTGCGACAGGACTTGGCCGCTTCATTCAGTGTCATGGTCATGCCCGGTTTTCCTCATGGTCATTATTGGTTTTCTTGACTGGTCATGACCAGTCAGCGTGACCAGTGTGCCACAATTTCTGAATCAAGCAAACTATCGAGGAAACGGCGTATCTACGCATCGTAGCCGCTAGCGCAGGCTGTCCTGCTTCCCGCAGTAGGCCACGAATGCGGCACCCGCATTTTTCGGCGGGGTGCCCTTGGCCGTTTCTGCCTGCGCAAAGGCCAGCCAATCAGCTCGAAGCGCATGGTAATCTCGGCCCTTTTCCCGTGCCAGAGCGCGGGCTTTTTCTTCGGCCCAGTCAGGCAGGGTGATTGCAGGCGCGATCTGTGTTTTCGTATGTCGGGGACGGAAGATCACGAGATCATCGCCCGTCAGCTCGATCCGGTAGAAAGGCGTGTGATCGTCGGAAATGATCTGGCGAAGGTTGAGCCGGAACTTCTTGAGGGGAGCGTTGCTGCCAGTCTTTCGTTGAAGGTTGGCAAGGCCGATATGCCATTTTGGCTGGTTGCCACAATGTTTCCGCGCGATCTCGTAGAGGCGACGTTCCAGCGGGCGGCGTAGTCGGAAGTAGTCGTTCGAGATCGTAACAACCTGGTCGGATTCGATAGCCCGCATGAGCCAGTCCGACAGGACTACTTCGCAATAATCCAGCCGCCATGAACCATCCTCACGCATGACGAATCCACCTTCATCAATCAGACCAAAAACACGGGTTTCCATGCGGTCTCCCGTGCGGATGTCCGTTTTGAAGGTTGTTCCTCGCAGGCGTTTGAAGGCTTGCTCTAGGCGTTGATAGCCAAGGTTGTTGGTGGGCCTGTTGGTTGAGACTAGAAGCTCCCGCCCCGTGAACCTGACACGCTTTCCGATCTTCTCGCCACGGTTTTTCATGTGCATCAACTGGCTGATACAGAAGATCAGAATGTCCTTGTCGAAGATGGTCGGCAGGCCGTTATAGGACGGTGTAATCTCTAGGCGGACATCCCCAGCCTCATAGTGCAGGTGGCGCATGTCTGGCTTCGTCGCCAGTGAGAACATCGGGTGTTCCATCGACGCCGTATCATCCTTCGGCACGACATCGGCGATGTCGAGGATGAAGAAATCTTTTTGAGGGTGTCGATCGGGAAGCAAGGCCATGCCCAAGCTATAGCAGCAGTTCGCACTATCAGGAACCATAAATTCGCACTATCGGGAACCGCCACCGCTTCGCACCTTTCGGAACCAAAATTCGCACCTTTCGGAACCAAGATTCGCACCTTTCGGAACCCTGTGGATAGTTTTCACTTTCATAACTATGAGGTTACGGACGATTTTCAGGCCCGTAACATACTCCGTAGGTAACACTATTAACACTAGGCGTTTGCTTGATCCGCTGTTTGCAGAAACTGCTGAGGCAGTGTATGTGTTCAGGTGTACACATGCTTAGAAGGTGATGAAATGACCACCAGCACCACAATGACAATTCGGCTCGATCCGCAGCTCAAGGCAAAGCTGGGGAGACTGGCCGACGGAACACGGCGCAGCCGATCCTTTCTGGCGGCAGAGGCGGTGGAGACCTACGTGGACCGCGAACTGGCCATCATCGAAGGCATCGAACGCGGGCTTGCGGACGTGGAAGCCGGACGGACGGTCAGCCATGAAGATGCAATGGCCTCCCTGCGGCAGGTGATCGACGCAGCGGCGGACAATGCCGCGTGAGCCGACCCGTTCGCTGGTCAAACGATGCGTTGGCCGATCTTGCAGAGCAGGTTGCCTACATCGCCACCGATAATCCGTCAGCGGCCCGCCGTGTGGCTGATACCATCGACAAGACGGCACTCGCCCTTGGCGACATGCCGATAGGGCGCCCCGGACGGGTAAAAGGCACCTATGAGAAATCGGTGACAGGTCTGCCCTACGTTGTGGCCTATGCGATCACACAAACGGGCGGCGCAGAAGAAATTGCGATTGTCCGGGTGATTCACACATCTCGCGACTGGTCCGCCGAGACATGGCCGGAGTGATTTTCACTGCCCCGGCCTGTTGATCCAGATCGCGCAATAGCTGGACCCGTTGTCCTGTTCGACCACCTGTCCGCCTGCGGTGCCGCAATAGATGCTTGGAAACTGCCCGAACTCACGGGCATCGCCGCGCCCTTGTATCCATGCCATCGCCAGCGCCCCGATAACGGCCCCTGTGGCGAGCATAGAGGCCAACCATACCCAGAACCCGCCAAACCAGCGCCATGCCTCCCTACGGGCCTCTCCTGCGGCCTGTGAGAGCTTTGCGCGCTCATTGTCGAGGTCGTGCCGGATTCCGGCCATGGCGCTCTCAGCGGCCTTCGTTGCGGCCTGTGTGGCGTTGCGAGCCATCTGGTCACGATCCGCTTCCAGAGCCTCCTGAATTTCCCCCGGCGCATCCTCGGTTGCCTTCGCCATCCTCAAGACAGCCCCCATCACGGCTTGGTTCAGCGTCTTCGCCTCATCCTTGTTGAGACTGGTGCGTTGCAGCTGCTCCATGTCCTTGCGGATCAGGGTCAGCTCATCGGCGAGTATCTGAAACGGATCCTTGGTCATGCCGGGTCCGCCTTTGCCGCCGCCTGATCCAGTTCTTCGAGCAGACCAACCAGTTCTTTCTGATCGACTTCACGGGTGGCATTCTTGCGCAGAGTCGCCGCCATCCACCGTGCAATCTTTGGGTCTTTCAAAGCGGCATTGGTCACGATGGCTCCGACAATGATTTTGCGCCGGGTTTCACTGGCTTTCTGGCGGGTTTTAAGGCGGGCCAGCTTTGCCTGCGTTGCTGCAACCTGTTGATCTATTGTCCGCGCCATTCTGGTCCCCTTTGCCACCGTCCCATGTTGCTTTTAGGCGTAGCATTGGGTAGAGAGCAAGACACGAAGTGCCCACTTATACAAACGCTGTGCGTTTGTGTGGGTAGGGGAGACTCGCGTTTCCCCTTAACCCC
>JBBRKS010000158.1:0-9039 GCA_038231775.1 Rhodobacterales bacterium
ACGGCAGCGGGTTTGCGTCCTGGCCCCGCCCCAGACGGTCAGCACCGACGGCCAGCGCGCGCATCGGGCCCACGACCCGGCGCGCCGTTCCCCATGCAACCAAGGCAACGGCCATCAACATCAGTGCCAACGGCACCAAAGCCTTTGGCGAAAGTTGCAGGCCGGGCTGCATGAACATCGTGCGCACATTCAGCCAATCCCCCCCGGCCAGCCGGATCGACAGCGTCAACTCGATCGGTTCAGCATGCGCCGCCATCATCGCCTGATGCATGGGGCGCATGGAAGCAGGCACACCATCGGGCATCGCGAGCGGGGTCACTTCAAGCGCATGGATGTCTGCCACGACCTGACGCTCGGGTTGGCCGAGGATCTGCCGGATCTGGTTCAGGAACGGTACCGCATCTGGGCTGCTGTGTGTCGCCTCTGGGTCTGGCCCCACATCAAACCGCACCAGCGGCGAATTTGCCGACCGAAGGATTTCTGGCCGCAAATCGGCTGGCGCATCGTCGAGCAGCAAGACCACGTTTGCCGCCCGGCCTGCGGCCTCCAGCCCGAGGGCTGCGCGGACTGCACGGTTGCGCTCGTCGGTCAGCAAGACCAGCCCAAGGCCCTGCGTCACCGCAAGTGCCAGCAGCAACATCGCCAGCAACTGTCCCGCCACCGACTGGGGCAACATCCGGACCCAAAAGCCTAGCAGCTTGTTCATGGCAACGCCCTGACATCAGCGGCAAGACTGTAGCCGCCGCCCCAGACCGTAGCGATAAGTGTGGGTTTGCCCGGATCAGCCTCGATCTTGCGGCGGAGGCGACTGATCTGATTGTCGATGGTCCGGTCAAACACCTGAGCCGACCGCCCCGAAGTCATGTCCAATAGTTGATCGCGGCTAAGCACAAAGCGGGGTCGTTCCAGAAACACCGTCAGCAGACGGAATTCGGCTGTGGTCAGGGCAACCTCGGCCCCATCCGCGTCGGCCAGGGTGCGGCGATCCGTGTCCAGCACCCAGCGGTCAAACGCCAGCCTGTGCCCGGCAAGGGTGCCGCCGGGCAACTCGGATCGTTCCGACCGGCGCAGGATCGCTTTGATCCGGGCCAAAAGCTCGCGTGGATTGAACGGCTTTGGCAAATAGTCATCCGCCCCGACCTCCAACCCGACGATGCGGTCGGTTTCATCACCAAGGGCGGTCAGCATCAGAATTGGCATTGTGCCAGCGGCGCGCAAGCGACGGCAAACCGAAAGCCCGTCTTCACCCGGCATCATCACGTCCAGCACGATCAGATCGAACTGGCCGACCTTCAGAGCGGCATCCATCGCTGCGGCGTTCGCCGCCGAGGTCGCGCGCATGCCGTTTTTTTCCAGATACCTGACAAGTGCATCACGGATTTCGCGGTGATCGTCGACGATCAGAATGTGGGGCGGGTTGGGGGTCATCATTTCTCCTGAACCAGACCCTAGCCCATCGCGCGGCCCCCGCGCGCATCAGATTGTCGCAAACCGTCGCGGAACCCGCCGTTGCGACAGTTTGATACAAAAGACCGCCACGCCTGACAAACCTGTGGGACATCTGCCCCCCAGATTGGCCTTATCGGAATTCCAATCAAAGGAAACACAATGAAACGTTCAACCAAATTCGTCCTTGCGGCCGTGGCAAGCCTTGGTGTGGCAGCCATCGCCGTGCCGGTGATCGCCCAGCAAGCCCAGATGCAACATGATGGCATGATGGGCGATGGCATGGGGATGATGGGTGGCCACGGCGGCATGATGGGTGGCGGCATGGGTATGATGGGCGGTGCCCAAAGCTATGCCATGGCCACCTTCGATACCAACAAGGACGGCACCCTGACCCCTGAGGAAATGTCAGCCGGTATTCAGGCCGAGCTCAAAACCTATGACACCGACGCCAACGGCACGCTGTCGCTTGAGGAATTCGCTGTCATGCATGCGGCCCATACCCGACCGATGACGGTGCGCGCCTTCCAGATGCACGACGCCGATGGCGATGCCCAGGTCACCGAGGCCGAGATGGTGGCAATGGCTGCGATGATGCAAGAGCACATGAGTGGCCAGCATGGCGGCATGCGAGGCATGGGCGAAGGGATGATGGACGACAACTAAGTCCTCACCATCCCCCGGCGTCTGGCCATGACAGACGCCGGGGGCCACACCAACACACGCTAAGGTGCCGCGGCGGGAAACCGGATACAACTCAGGTCCAGAACAGGAGACAGCGATGATGAACGGATACGACATGGGCTTTGGCTGGATCTGGATGGCTGTCACGCTTGTTGTGGTCGGACTCGCCATTGCGGCGCTGCTCAAATATCTGCGCAAGTAAACGAAAAGGGATTTCGACCATGACTTATACCTTTGACCGTCTGCTGACCGGGGTCAGCTTTGCCGAGGCGGATGCCCGCACCCGCAAGGCGCTTGGTGACAGCGGTTTCGGCATTCTGACCGAGATCGACGTTGCCGCGACGATGAAGAAAAAGCTGGATGTCGCGATGACGCCCTATCTGATCCTCGGGGCCTGCAACCCAAAGATGGCTTATCAGGCCATCGGAATCGAGCCGCGCGTAGGCGCGATGCTACCCTGCAACGTCATTCTGCGGGCCGTTGATGGCGGCGTGGAGGTCAGCGCGATTGACCCGGTGGCCTCGATGCAAGCAATCGACAATCCCGCCCTGCACGCGGTTGCGGGACAGGTGCGTGACTTGCTGGCGAAGGCGGTTGCGGCGATCTGACCGGAACGACGCCAGAGCGGTGCAGACGCCTCTGGCGCGCTTGGTTTTGCGAACCAGAGGGCGTCCTGCAGATAGGTCTAGTACTTCGCCTGAACCGTAACGCCATCGGCGCCAAGGATCTGTACCGCACCTTTCACCTCGGCAGGGACCGCAACACCGGTATCGGCCGACAGCGTTCCGGGTTCTGCGGGCGCAAGCGGCACACGCACTGGCTTGCCGTCGATCAGCAGAATGGCCGTGCCGCTCATCTTGGCGGTATCCACCGCGCTGTCATCGTCCAACGTGATATGGACAATGACCAGGGTTCCGCTTGGAACCAGTTCAACGCGATAGGGTCCGGCGTCCACCCGCATCCCGCCATTCGGGCCAATACCGGCCTCATGGGCCGCAGCGGGAGTGGCAAGCATCAGGGTTAGCAGTATCATTCGAAGCATGTGATTTCCTTTCAAGGTTCAGAAGGTTTGGATTTCGGCACCAGCTGGCGTGCGGGCGTCGGCTTGTTCCTGGCGCGCGGCATCAACCAGCCGTTCAAGCGATTTGCGGCCATAGCGCAGGAACAAAACCGGCGTCAGGAACGTATCCAGCAGGGTCGACGAGATCAGCCCGCCAAAGATCGTCACGGCAACCGGGTTCAGGATTTCCTTGCCCGGATCGCCCGCCCCGATCATCAGCGGCACAAGCGCCACGCCCGCCGACAAGGCCGTCATCAGGACCGGGGTCAGGCGTTCCAGTGACCCGCGAATGATCAATTCCGGGCCAAAAGTCATGCCTTCGTGCAGGGCAAGGTTGATGTAATGGCTGATCTTCAGGATGCCATTGCGCGCCGCAATCCCCGTAAGCGTGATGAACCCGATCATCGAGGCCACAGACAACGGCTGCCCCGCAATCCACAGTGCCGCAACTGACCCGATCAGGGCCAAGGGCACAGACCCCATGATGATCAGCGCGCAAACGGTGGATTTGTAGCGGCTGAACAGGATCGCAAATACCATGCCCAGTGATACCAGTGACAAAAGCGCAATCGTTCGGCTTGCCTCTTCCTGCGCCTGAAACGTGCCTTCCAGTGTCGCGGTATAGCCTTCGGGCAGGTCCGCCGCCGCAATCACGGCCCGAATTTCTGCCACAACCGCCGCCATATCCACCCTTCCGTCGGTATTGCCCAAGACCACCAGCCGCCTGCTGCCACCTTCGCGCAGGATCTGGTTCGGCCCGTCGGTTTCGCGCACCTCCGCCAGTTCGCGCACCGGCACCCAGCCCGACGGCGTCTCGATCAGCAGATCGCCAAGGGCTTGAGTGGTGCGGTTTTCATCAGCAAGCCGCATTACAACGTCATAGGTACGCGCGCCGTCCACCAGTTTTGATACCACGCGCCCGTTCGACAACCGCTCCAACGCCTCGGTGATCGCAGCGGGCTGGATGCCATAAAGGGCGGCGCGATCATAGTCGATGCGGATTTCCAGCTGTGGGATGCGGACCTGCTTTTCCACCTGCAAATCCACGAGGCCGGGGATGGATGCAATCTGGCCGCGCAGCCCTTCGGCCACGGATCGCAAGGTATCCAGATCCGACCCATAAATCTTCAGCGCCAGTTGTGCGCGCACGCCCGACAGCATGTGATCCAGCCGGTGGGATATCGGCTGGCCCACGTTCACCGCCACTGGAAGCAGCGACAGACGCGCCCGGATATCAGCAACAATCTCGGTCTTGGGGCGGTCGGACGGGTTCAGATCCACCTCGATTTCCGACGAATGCACACCTTCGGCATGCTCATCCAGTTCCGCCCGCCCTGTGCGACGGCCAACGGCGCGGACCTCTGGCACCTCAAGGATCAGCTTTTCCGCGATGAGCCCGACCCGATGGGATTCCGCCAATGATATGCCGGGATTGAACAACATAGAGATGGTAAAGGTGCCTTCGTTGAACGGTGGCAGAAATGCTCGCGGCAGCATGGTGGCCGACCATGCCGCAATCACCACCCCCACCGCCGCCAGCGCCATCAGCGATTTCTGCCAGCGAAACACCACCTCCAAGGCCGCACGGTTGCCGCGTTTCAGGTTGCGCACCAGCCAGCCTTCATGTTCGTCCAGCCGCTTCATGCCGGGCAACAGGTAATAGGCCATCACCGGCGTCAGGGTGATCGACACCACCAGACTGACAAGGATCGAGATGATATAGGCCTGCCCCAAAGGCGCAAACAGCCGCCCTTCGATGCCCGACAGCGCAAACAGTGGCACGAACACCAGCACGATGATCATGGTGGCATAGACGATGCCCGACCGCACCTCTTGGCTGGCCGACACCACCACGTCAAAGGTGCTGCGCGGATTGCCCTTTTCGCGGTTTTCGCGCAGGCGGCGGAAGATGTTTTCGACATCCACCACCGCATCATCGACCAATTCCCCGATAGCAATCGCAAGGCCACCCAGCGTCATGGTGTTGATCGAAAGGCCCAGCATCTTGAACACGATGGCGGTAACCAAGATGGATACCGGGATTGCGGTCAGAGAAATCAGCGTCGTGCGCACGTTCAGCAGGAACGCAAACAGCACAATGGCCACCACGACCACCGCCTCCAGCAGCACAGTCTGCACGTTCTTGACCGAGGTTTCGATGAAATCCGCCTGCCGGAACAGCACCTCGTCGGCGCGCATCCCGTCTGGCAGGGCAGCGGTGATTTCGGCCAGTGCCGCCTCGACATTGCGGGTCAGTTGCACGGTATCGACATCGGGCTGCTTTTCGACTGAAATGATGACCGCCGACTCCCCCATATACCCGGCCTCGCCGCGTTTCAGCCGCGCGCCAAAGCCCACATCGGCCACCTGATGCAACAGGATTGACCGGCGGCCATCGCTTTGCACGACCACCTTGCGCAGATCTTCAAGGCTCAGCGTGCTGCCGATGTTGCGGATTAGAAACTCGCGCGCATACTGGTCGGTAAAGCCGCCGCCCGTATTTGCCCCAAATGCGGTAATGGCAGCCTCCACCTCGGCCAAGGTCACCCCAAGGGCGCGCAGCGCGGCGGGGTCTGGTGCCACGCGGAACTGGCGCACCTCGCCCCCGATAGGGATGACCTGTGCCACGCCAGAGATGGTCAACAAGCGCGGACGCACGATGAAATCGGCAGCTTCGCGCAGCTCCATGGGCGTGACACCTTCGGGTGCAGTCATTGCAACCAGCATCACCTGCCCCATGATCGAACTGATCGGCCCCATTTGTGGCACTACGCCTTCGGGCAGTTGGGCGGCGACCAGCGTGAGCTTTTCCGCGATCTGCTGGCGGTTGCGGTAGATATCGGTGCCCCAATCAAACTCGACATAGATGATCGACAGGCCCACGCCCGAGACGGACCGCACGCGGTCCACCCCCGGCAGGCCGTTCATCTGGGTTTCAATCGGATAGCTGACAAGTTGTTCAACCTCGGGCGGGGCCAACCCCTCGGCCTCGGTCATGATGGTGACTGTGGGGCGGTTCAGGTCGGGAAAGACATCAACCGGCAGGCGCATCGCGGTGAACGCACCGTAGCCCATCAGGACCACGGCCAGCACCAGAACGAGCACACGGTTGCGCAGGGATTGGGTGACAAGGAATGTGAACATGTGCCCGGCCCCTATCGCAACTGGTTGAGAAGTTCGGCACCCTGGGTTACCACGCGGTCGCCGGGTGCTAAGCCCGCCACGATGATTACCCGGCCGCCGTCCAAGGGCTCAACGCGCACGGCACGTGGTTCGAACACTTCCGGATCGACATGGACAAAGACGATGTCCTCACCGTTAGGCCCCCGGATCACCGCGTCGCGCGGGACCGCGATGCCCTTGGTCACGCTGGCTGTTTCAGAAAAGACCGTCACCCGGTCACCGACGCGCAAGCTACCCGTGGCGTCATCGATCCGGAAATTGATGGGCTGCGCTTGTCCGTCTTCGGCAAAGCCCGCGCCGATCAGGCTTAGCGCAATGGCCGCCCCATTTGCGTTGGCAATCGAGGCCTTTTCCAGCACCGGTTCGCCGCCAAATGACAAAGCCTCGACCCAAAGCTGCGCGGGATCGATGATGTGGAATACTTCGGTATTGGTCTCGGCAATCAGGCCGGGTGCAGCGTTTGCCTTTGAGACAACACCTGCGACCGGGGCCAGCAGTGCCTCCGGCTCCATGCGCATGGAATCCAGAGCCGCACGACGCTCGCGCAATCCCTCAAGCGTCAGTTCCGCTCCTTCAAGCTGCGCCTGAGATACGGTTCCACTTGCAGCCAGCGTGCGAAATCGGGCAACTTCGCGTTCTTCCAGCGCAATGTCTTGATCCAGTTCCGCCCTCGATTGCCGGATAGAGGATTGATCAGCCGCGGCAAGCGACGGCTCCACCAGGGCCATCACATCACCTGCCTTGACCACCTGCCCAAGCGAGGGAAAGCCACCGGGTGGCGGCAAAAGACGGCCACCAATCGCCGTTTGCACAAAACCGCTGGCGTTTGGATCAGGGACCACCCGACCGGCCATCTCAAGGCTGCGACGATGCTCAGCCTCTACGGTGGCCATGGTCAGGATCGCCAGAATGCGCTGTGCCGCTTTTGGCGCAAAAACCCGGCCATCGGGCAGGCGCTGCGCCACGTCGCGGATCACCGGGGCGGGCGCAGTTTGAGCAAAAGCCACCGATGATCCCAGAACCAGCGCCAGAACTGCAGCCAAAACCCCGACGGCCATGATCCGCCGCCGCATCAGCGCCATGACCAACGCACCCCCCAACAGGCCAAGAATCCCGATGCCAATCAGCGCGGGATCAGCACTCCGCAGCCGATCCGGGACAGTGGTGATCACCGCACGCAGCTGCCCGGTGATGGCTGCGGTCAAGGGCTGTGCCGCCGCCGGTGCAACAACCAGCGGTTCCGGGATTACCAGCGTCGCGGTCAGAAAATCGATATCCGTGTCAGCCGCGACCGTGAACAGCAACTCATAAGTGCCAGGGTTCGCAGCCCACGGTGCCTCCAGCAGGTAGATATCGCCATCCTGTACGGCGCTGATCGGTCCTGCCGGGGTTTCGACGTCAAGGATCGCACCGATGACAGGGGCATTGGTGTCAAACCGGTCCAGATAGACGGTCAATCCAGTGCCATTCGCCACAGCCACCAGTTCAAACAACGGCGACGCCGCTGTGGCGCGGGGTGCAGTCTGCACTGTGGGGGGCGGCGGTTCATCACCATGTTTATGACCCTCGTGGGCCATGGCTGCGAAAGCCGATGTGATGCCAAACAGGGCTGCGAAAAAGCCCAAACGGAAAAAGGTCATGAGACGCCTCAAGAAGTTGCTTGCTCCAGTTGTGCTGCGACCGGGCGCAGCATCGACGGGTGGAGTCAGGCTTTCGGTGGGCGTTTCAACGAGGTTTGCTGTGATGGTTTGGTCAGGGCGTTGTCTTGCAGGGCGAACCGGGTATCGGCAGGAATTGAAGCGATGCCGGGATAAGACACATTCAGAAAAGCGACTGCGCAACTGGTGGCAGAGCAGCAGTTCACGCCACAATCGGCTTCGGTGGCGCGCTGTGCTTCGGCTCCGCTTTCCGACCCTGCGCTTTGTTCCCAGTTCGCGGCGGTCTGAACCGACAAACCGGCATGAAGGCCGTGGGCCTGCGCGTCACTTGCCAAGGGACCGAAGAACAGAACGACGAAAAGGGCGAAGACCGCCCCGATCCGCAAAAGCATGGCGGAGGGATGCACGCGCACCACGCGGTGGGGTACCGCGCAGATTTGCTGTGTCACAAGTGCCGCTCTCTCAGCCAACCGTTTGGACCTGATTTCATTGTGAAGCTAGCGACGCAGATAGCCGGGGAACACCGCGATGGCGAGTGCAAATGTGCGTGAAGTGGCAGATACCAAACATGTATCAACCTGCACGCCTATTTCAGGTGTACAGTTGCTCGTCTAGTTGCGTCCGTGTTCGTTCGCCCCGAACTTGACATGCCCTTGACTTGGCAGAGGTGAAACAGGGGGACGAAATCGCAAGCTGCCAAATATTTTACCCCCATCTTGGCCAGTTTCGGTTGGTCAAGGTCGCGCCGATGCAAAAGCGCATAGTATAGAAAGCCCCACAAATGCCCGTGAACGCCGATCAACAAAAAGCACTTGCTGACCCGATGTCCGACGGCATGCCCAGCCCGACACACGCAGCCGGTGGGGCCAAGACAGCCATCGATCCGGTCTGCGGCATGACCGTCACGGTGAAAGCCGACACACGAACCGAGACTTTCGACGGCAAACCGTTTCATTTTTGCTCGGACAAGTGCCAGACGAAATTCAAAGGCGACCCGTGGTTCTATGC